>NZ_JAQGLC010000210.1 GCF_028293085.1 Sphingomonas bacterium | reverse complement strand
ACGCAGAAGATCACGCAGGCCGCTCCTGCCAACCCGTTCCAGGGTACGCCGCTCGGCGACCTGTTCGGTGGCATGCAGGGCCAGGGCGGCGGCGCTCCGGTAACGCGCGAGGCGCAGTCGCTGGGCTCCGGCTTCATCATCTCGGCCGATGGCTATGTCGTGACCAACAATCACGTCATCGCGCCGGGCGCAAAGGGTGCGACGGTCGAATCGATCCGCGTGATCCTCACCGACCGCAAGGAATATACCGCCAAGCTGATCGGCCGCGATCAGTCGTCGGATCTCGCGCTGCTCAAGATCGATGCGACCGGGCTCCCGTTTGTGAAGTTCGGCGATTCGACCCGCGCCCGCGTCGGCGACTGGGTGGTTGCGATCGGCAACCCGTTCGGCCTCGGCTCGACCGTGACCGCGGGCATCGTCTCGGCGCTGCACCGCGTCACCGGCCAGGGCGGCGCCTATGACCGCTTCATCCAGACCGACGCCTCGATCAACCAGGGCAACTCCGGCGGCCCGATGTTCGATCTGGGCGGCAACGTGATCGGCATCAACTCGCAGATCCTGTCGCCGACCGGCGGCAATGTCGGCATCGGCTTCGCGATTCCCGCCGAGGAAGCCAAGCCGATCATCGACACGCTGATGAAGGGCACCGCGATCAAGCGCGGCTATCTCGGCGTCGGTATCCAGCCGATCACCGACGATATCGCCAACGCGTTCGGCCTGCCGGCCAATCAGGGCGAGATCCTCGCCCGGATCGAGCCGGGCGAGGGCGCCGACAAGGCCGGGCTGAAGCAGGGCGACGTCGTCGTCCGCGTCGGCGGCAAGGACGTTACTCCCGATCAGACGCTCAGCTATCTCGTCGCCAACACGGCGCCCGGCACCCGCGTGCCGATCGAAGTGATCCGCGACGGCAAGCGCCAGACGCTTACCGCGGTTGTCGGCACCCGCCCATCCGAGGAAGCGCTGGCCGGCCTGGTCGGCGGTGGCGACGACGATGACGGCCTGCCCGAAATCGGTCCGCAGACGGGTCAGCAGGCGAGCGCCAGCGCGATCGGCCTGGGCGTACAGCCGCTCACGCCCGCCTTGTCGCGCAACATGGGCCTCGATCCTTCCGTACAGGGTGTCGTGATCGTCGCGGTCGATCCGTCGAGCGATGCGGCGTCCAAGGGCCTGCAGCGCGGCGACGTCATCCTGTCCGCGAACCGTGCCCCGACCCGCAATGCCGCCGATCTCGCGGCGGTGATCGCCGCGGCCAAGACCGCCGGGCGCGACCAGGTCGCGCTCCTCGTCCAGCGCGGCAAGACGCCGGGCCGCTTCCTGGCGGTCAAGATCAAGTAAGCTCCTGTTCCTCCCCATGCATTTGCATGGGGAGGAATTTACCTCTCCCGTCTTCCCCCTCTCCGGCAAAAGCGCGATAGGCGTCCGACTATCGGGAGCAGGCAATGGCGGACGATTCCAGCATCTTCATCGGCAGCAATTCGACCGGGCAGCGCCAGCAACTCGAGCTGAAGCGCGCCAACCGCCACGGCCTGATCGCCGGCGCGACCGGCACCGGCAAGACCGTCACCATCCAGGGCATCATCGACGGCCTTTCGGCCGCCGGCGTTCCCTGTTTCGTCGCCGATGTGAAGGGCGATCTCTCCGGCCTCGCCATGGCCGGATCGCCCATGTCGAAGATGCACGACATCTTCGCCGCCCGCGCGAAGGAGATCGGCTATGACGACTGGTCCTATGCCGACAATCCCGTGCAATTCTGGGACCTGTACGGCGAACAGGGCCACCCGATCCGCACCACCGTCAGCGAGATGGGCCCGCTGCTCCTTTCGCGGCTGATGGACCTGAACGAGGTGCAGGAAGGCGTGCTGACCATCGCCTTCCACGTCGCCGACAAGGAGGGGATGCTGCTGCTCGATCTCGACGATCTCCAGGCGATGCTGGTCAGCTGCGGCGCGCGCGCCGACGAGCTCACCACCGCCTATGGCAATATGTCCAAGCAGAGCATCGGCACGATCCAGCGCTCGCTGCTCCAGTTGCGCAGCCAGGGCGGCGAGCATTTCTTCGGCGAGCCCGCGCTGACCATGAGCGATTTCATCGGGCTCGACGACAAGGGCCGCGGCATCGTCAACATCCTCGCCGCCGACAAATTGATGGCGAGCCCCAAGCTCTATTCGACTTTCCTGCTCTGGCTGATGAGCGAGCTGTTCGAGCATCTTCCCGAGGTCGGCGATCCCGACAAGCCCGTGCTCGTCTTCTTCTTCGACGAGGCGCATCTGCTGTTCGCCGACGCGCCCAAAGCGCTGCTCGAGAAGATCGAGCAGGTCGTGCGCCTGATCCGATCCAAGGGTGTCGGCATCTATTTCATCACCCAGAACCCGATCGACATCCCCGACACCGTCGCGGGCCAGCTCGGCAACCGCGTCCAGCATGCGCTGCGCGCCTTCACCCCGCGCGACCAGGCCGCGGTGAAGGCCGCCGCCACGACCTTCCGCGCCAATCCCGGCGTCGATGTCGAGACCGCGATCACCGAATTGAAGGTCGGCGAGGCTTTGGTCTCGCTGCTGCTGCCCGACGGCTCCCCCGCCCCGGTCGAGCGCACCCTGATCAAGCCGCCCCGCTCGCGCGTCGGCCCGGTCACGCCCGTCGAACGCGCCGTGATGATCCAGACCGACCCGGTCGGCGCGAAATACGACACACTGGTCGATCGCGAATCAGCCGAGGAGATTCTCGCCGCCAAGTCGCAGGAGGCAAGCGCCGCCGCCGCCGAGGCCGTAGCGAAGACCGAGGCGGACAAGGCCGCCGCGACCCAGGCCAAGGAAGATGCCCGCGCGCTCAAGGATGCGGAGCGCCAGCGCCTCGCCGACCAGCGCGAGGCCGATCGCCAGGCGCGACTCGCGGCGCAGCAACAGGCCGTGGAGGCGCGCGCCGCCGCCAACTCGCCCTGGAACCGCGCGATCACCTCGGCCACCCGCTCCGCCTCGTCGGCGGTCGGCCGTCAGGTCGCGAACGAAGTGTCGAAGGCGGTGTTCGGATCGTCGCGTGGTGCCGGATCGAGCATCGTCGGCGGGCTGGTGCGCGGCGTGCTGGGTGGGTTGTTCAAGGGACGCTGACCCCCTTTCCCTCACCGTCACCCCGGACGTGTTCCGGGGTCCATTGCGCCGCGAACACAACAGCCGCGGTGCCTGCGGAACGATGGATGCCGGAACAAGTCCGGCATGACGGAATCGGGCAGAAAACAACGCCGCCCCCTTCGACAAGCGCGCCGCCACCGGTGTAGGGTAGGCCTTCCGACTCCAAGGACATATCGCATGGACAGCGCACTCGATTTCACCACCGACTGGGGCGCCGCCGGCGACGCCGAGCTCGCCGATGTGGTCGAGCTCCGACGCGCGATCCATGCCGACCCCGAGATCGGCCTGCAATGCCCGCGCACGACCGACAAGCTGAAGGCCGCGCTGGCCGGGCTGCCGCTCGAACTCCGCGACAGTGTTTCCACCTCCGGCTTCGTCGCGATCCTGCGCGGCGGCAACGACAATGGCCGCACCGTGCTGCTGCGCGGCGACATGGACGCGCTGCCGATGCAGGAGGAAACCGGCCTGTCCTTCGCCTCGCAGGTGCCCGGCGCGATGCATGCCTGCGGCCATGATGCGCACAGCGCGATGCTGGTAGGCGCGGCGCGCGCGCTCTGCGCCCGGCGCGAAAGCCTGTCGGGCACGATCGTCTTCATGTTCCAGCCGGGCGAAGAAGGCTATCACGGCGCGCGCTTCATGATGGAAGACGGGCTTCTCGACGAACCGCGCCCCGAAGCCGCCTTCGCGCTGCACATCATGCCCAACGCGCCGGCGGGCGTCGTCTGGAGCCGGCCCGGCGCATTGCTCGCCTCGACCGATGCGCTCAACATCAATGTCCGCGGCAAGGGCGGCCACGCCGCGATGCCGCATGACGGGATCGATCCGATCCCGGTCGCCTGCGAGATCGTCACCGCGCTCAGCGCTTTCATCGCCCGGCAGATCCCGGTCACCGATCCGGCGGTGCTGTCGATCACCCAGATCAACGCCGGCTCCGCCTACAACATCGTCCCCGACGAGGTGAAGCTGAAGGGCACGCTCCGCACCCTCTCCAACGCGACGCGGACCAAGGCGCGCGAGGGCCTGACCCGGATCGCCGAGCATATCGCGATCGCGCATGGCTGCACCGCCGAAGTGATCATCGACGACGGCTATCCGGTGACGATGAACGATCCCCGCGCGCTCACCCTGATGCGCGGCGTGGCCGAAAAGCTGGGCGGCGAAGCCTCATGGCGGACCATGGCCGCGCCGATCATGGGCGGCGAGGATTTCTCCTATGTGCTGCGTGAAATCCCCGGCGCGATGGCCTTTATCGGCGTTGCGCCTTCCGGCACCGATCCGGCGACCAACCCGCCGCTCCACAACACGCACATGACGATCGCGGAAGAGGTGATGGCGCGCGGCATCGCCATCCATTGCGCGGTGGCCGAGCAGTTCCTCGACAACGGGCTGGACTGATATCGGCTGTCCGGGGCTTCTTGCTGGCTCGAATTCATTGTGTTACTCGAGCAATACACCTTGAAGGAATCCTCGATGCGTTCTGCCTTTGTCGCGACTTGCCTGTCGCTCCTGTCCTCGACCGCTTTCGCCCAGACCGCGCCCATGCCGGCCGCGCCGACGATCGTCGCCGATCCCGCCGCGCCCAAAGGCAAGCTTTCCGATGCCGCGATCCCGAGCGCCTATCGCCTCACCTTCACCATCCTGCCCGACCAGCCCGGCTTTTCGGGGCATGACGAGATCGACGTGACGGTGAAAGCGCCGACAAAGTCGCTCTATCTCCATGGCCGCGACCTCAAGGTGCAGGGCGCATATGCCACCGTCGCCGGCAAGCAGATCTGGGCGCGCTGGACCCAGGTCGATGCCACCGGCGTCGCCCGGCTCGACTTTGCGAGCGAGCTGCCCGCAGGCAAGGCGACCCTGTCCTTCGACTATGACGGCGTCTTCGGCGACGGCGCGTCGGGCCTCTATCACATCAAGGTCGGCGACCAATGGTATAGCTGGACGCAGTTCGAATCGATCGACGCACGCGCCGCCTTCCCCTCGTTCGACGAGCCCGGCTTCAAGACGCCCTTCACCGTGTCGGTGCTCACCGCGGCAGGCAATGAGGTGGTCAGCAACGCGCCCGAGGCCAAGGTCACGCCGCTCCCGATCGATCCTGAATCGGCCGCCGCGAAGCACGCGCGCGCGACCGGCGTCGCCTTGCCCGCGGCGCTGGCCCGCCACGATTTCGAGCCGACGAAACCGCTGCCGACCTATCTCGTCGCCCTCGTGACGGGCCCGTTCCTCCACGAAAAGGGCGTGGTCGCGCCCACGCCCGAGCGCGCCACGCCGCTGCCGCTCGGCGCCGTCGCCACCGGGGCGCAGGCCGGCAAGCTCGATTATGTGATGGCCGAGACGCCGCGCATCGTCAGCCTGCTCGAGAAATATTTCGGCGAGCCCTTCCCCTTCCCCAAGCTCGACCAGATCGCCTCGCCCGTCTCGCCCGGCGCGATGGAGAATGCCGGCGCCGATATTTACGGCGACGGCATCATCCTGCTCGATCCGGGCGCGCCGACCGGCCAGCGCCAGGATTTCGGCATGATCGTGGCGCATGAGCTGTCGCATCAATGGTTCGGCGATCTCGTCACCCCCGCCTGGTGGGACGATATCTGGCTCAATGAGAGCTTCGCCAACTGGATGGGCTATCGCATCGGCAATGAATGGCGGCCCGAGCTCAATATCGGCGTCGGCGCGCTCGACGAGGGCTTCCGCGCGATGAACACCGATGCGCTGGAGGTCGGCCGTCCGATCCACCAGCCGATCACCGAGAACAGCCAGATCGACGGCGCGTTCGACAACATCACTTATGGCAAGGGCGGGCACGTCATCTCGATGATCGCCGCCTATCTCGGCGACGAGAAGTTCAAGGCGGGCGTACGCCTGCACCTCAAGCGCCACGCTTATGGCAATGCCACGTCGGAGCAGTTCTTCCAGTCGCTCGCCGACGGCGCGAAGGACCCGCGCGTGCTTGCCGCGATGAAGAGCTTCGTCGATCAGCAGGGCGTGCCGGTGGTCGACATCACGCACCAGGGCGGCAAGCTCGTCGCGACCCAGTCGCGCTACGCCTTTCTCGGCAGCGCACCCAGGCCCGAGCAATGGACGATCCCGCTCTGCCTGCGCGTCGATGCGACAAAGACCTGCACCTTGCTCGACAAGCCCGTCACCACGCTCGCCGCGAGCGGTACAGGCGTGATAATGCCCAATGTCGGCGGCACCGGCTATTACCGCTTCAGCCTGGAAGCCCCCGAGTGGCAGAAGCTGATCGGCACTTTCGCCACGCTCTCGCCGGGCGAGGCGATCGCCGCTAATGACAGCCTCTGGGCGGCCTTCCGCGCGGGCAAGGTTCCGGCGAGCTGGCTCGTGACGGCCGCGAAGAACCTCGCCGCCAATCCCGATTCGGGTGCCAGCGTCGATGGCGGTTCGCGCCTTTCCGGCCTCAAGCTGCGCGGCCTGATCGGGCCCGAATCCGACGCCGCCTATCGCCGCCTGATGGATTCGACCTATGCGCCGCGCCTCGCCGCGATCGGCTTCAATCCGGCCGCCGGCGCGCATAGCGGCGACGCACCCGACAAGCAGAAACTGCGCCAGGGCCTGGTCGGCTATGTCGTCGAGGAGGGCCATGATGCGGCCGTCAGCGCCACGCTGGAGGCCGCGGCCGAGAAATATCTCGCCGGCGACAAGCAGGCAATCGACCAGGCCTATCTCGGCGCCGGCCTCGAAACGCTCGTCGTCAAAGGCGGCCTGCCCGCGGCAAAGAAGCTGGTCGAGGTCGGGCTGTCGAGCGAGGACCCGACGCTGCGCCAGTCCGCGCTCGGCGCAGCGGCGGCCGGCGGCAACAAGGAGGTCGCCGAATATCTGCTCGGGCTGAACGATCCGCGCCTGCGCCCCTATGACCGGCTTGGCCTGATCTTCGGACTCGCGAGGAGCGAGGGCGCGGCCGATTATACCGGCGACTGGATCCTCGCCAATTACGAGAAGTTGCTCGCGGGCGGCAACGGCGTCTTCATCACCAGCCGCCTGCCCCAGGCCTTGAGCTATCAGTGCGGTGCCGAGCGGGCCGACCGGATCAACAAGATCCTCGGCCCCAAGGTCCGCGCGGCGGGCGCGGGGGTGCTCGATTTCGAACGTACGGTGGAGACGATCCGCCATTGCGGCGATCTCAAAGCCGCCAAGGGCGCCGAGATCGCGGCGGCGATCGCGAGCGGCGGTTGATTCAACCCTGACGGGACAAGTTTAGTCTGTCTTCCGACTCGGATCCCGTCAGGCGATCCGACCGGCTGTTTCTCATCGTAATCGTTCGCAAAATCGACGGGAGCCATTTCCCTGTTCCGTCGTGAACATTTCCCTGTTCCGTCAATCCAGATTCCCTGTTCCGGCGCCTTTTGGCGGAACAGGGAAATTGCCCAACAAGCACTTGATATCGTGCCGAAAATATCGGCGCCAAATCCAACATATCAGGGAAATTAAAAAATTTTGGAGGGATAACAGGGAAGATCGCCGACCTCCGCGGTCGCTTACCCCGCCTTCAGGCTGTCATAGATGGCCCCGACGAACCGGTCCTCATCGCCTTCCATTCCGTCGCGATAAGCGGCGGCCGGCTTGCTCGCGACAATTTCGGCCAGGCTTTTGCCCGACACGATCTGCGCCTGCACCCGGCCCGACACGTCGGCCAGCATGGCACGATAATGCTTGAGGTCGGCCGTGGTCGCGATCGGGCCATGGCCCGGCACGATCACGGTCCGCCCGTCCGCCATCGCCAGCGCCATGTCGACCGCGCGGATCAGCCCACGGCTGTCGCCGCCGCTGCTGCGGTCGATGAACGGCCAGATGCCGTTGAAGAAGATGTCGCCCATATGGATGACGTTGGCGCGGGCAAGCCGCACGATCGCGTCACCATCGGTATGGGCGTTGGGGGCATGGCGCAGATCGATCGTCTCGCCCGCGAAATGCAGTTCGAGCGTGTCGTCGAAGATGATCGCGGGCAGCGCCTCCGGCGGCGCCGCGGGGACGGTGCGGTTATAGGCGGCCATGAACTGGTCGGTGCTGCGCCGCACGCGCACGTTGCGTTGCGCGACGATCACCGTGCCCGCCTTGGCCAGCGCCTCGTTGCCGCCGCTGTGATCCACATGCCAGTGCGTGTCGATCGCATAGCGGATCGGGCCGGAGGTGAGCGCCTTCACCGCCGCCTGGATCTCTTCGACATCGGTCGGCCGCTCGTCGTCGACGATCAACGCCCCTTCCGGGCTCGACACGATGACGACATTGCCGCTCTTGCCGATCAGCACGTCGGCGGCCGGCGCCAGATGCTTCACCTCGGCGGCCTGGGCTTCCGACAGGCCTGCTGCCATGACGAGCATGGCGGCAATCGCCCCGATACGGACATGCGCGCACGGCATGACGGGCATCATTTCCCCCTCGAAACGGCCTCGACTCGATCGGTCGAATATGGCCGTATGCAGATGGGATCTTTTCTAGGGGGGAAAGCCATGACCGACCAGTCAGCCTCGACCGGCATCTCGGGCGTCCTGTTGGGTGTCGTCGCCGTCGTCGCGGGGCTCGCGACCGTCGTGATCCTGTCGACCGTCACCGATGAGGTGATGCACGCGACCGGGATCATCCCGCGGGGCGCGATGTGGAACCCGTGGCACAATGCCCTGGCGCTCGCCTATCGCTGCGTCATCGGCGTCGCCGGCGGCTACGTGACGGCGCTGATCGCGCCGCGCGCGAAGATGACCTGCGTGTTCGTCCTCGCGCTGATCGGCGCCGCGGCGGCCATCGCAGGGGTGGTGGTTACCGCCGGCATGAATCTAGGCCCGCGCTGGTATCCCATCGCGCTTGCGGTGACCGCCTTCCCGACCGTCTGGCTGGGCGGCTGGCTCTATCTCCGCCGGCGCACCAACCGGTAAAAACTACTGTCCCCCGGACGGTGGGATATGCCACCATGGCGGGATGCAATCGTCCCCCACGGCACCCACCCGCCCGCTCGCCGAGCTCACGATCCGCGGCATCGTCCTCGGCGCGCTCATCACCGTCCTGTTCACCGCGGCGAACGTCTATGCGGGCCTGAAGGTCGGCCTCACCTTTGCGACGTCGATCCCCGCCGCAGTGGTTTCGATGGCGATCCTGCGCTTCTTCAAGAACGCGAACATCCTCGAAAACAATATCGTCCAGACCATCGCCTCCGCGGCCGGCACGCTGGCAGCGATTGTGTTCGTCCTGCCTGGCCTGATCATGGTCGGCTGGTGGACCGGCTTCCCCTATTGGACGACGGTGGCTGTCTGTACAGCCGGCGGCATTCTTGGCGTGATGTTCTCGGTGCCGCTGCGCCGAGCGCTGGTGACCGGATCGGACCTGCCCTATCCCGAGGGTGTCGCGGCAGCCGAGGTGCTCAAGGTCGGTTCCGAATCCGCCGAGGGCGATCTCGAAAACGCCAAGGGCCTGAAGGTGATCATCTTCGGCTCGCTCGTCTCGGCCGGCTATGCACTGCTCGCTGCGATGAAGCTGGTTGCCGGCGAAGCCGCGAAGAACTTCAGGATCGGCGGCACCGCGAGCGGCGCCTCCACCAGCTATTCGATGCTGCTGATCGGCGTCGGCCATCTTGTCGGCATCTCGGTCGGCGCGGCGATGTTCGTCGGCATGCTGATCGCCTGGGTGGGGTTGGTGCCTTATCTCGCCTCCTTCAATCCGTTTACCGATTCGCTCGACACCGTCGTCTCCACCGTCTTTCGCGAACAGGTTCGCTTCATCGGCGCCGGCACAATCGGCGTCGCCGCGATCTGGTCGCTGCTTCGCATCGTCGGGCCGATCATCGCTGGCCTGCGGTCCGCGATGGCCGCATCGCGCGCGCGCGCCGGAGGCTCCGTCCTTGAGCTTACCGAGCGCGACTTGCCGATCGGCATCGTCGCGGGGGCGGTCCTCCTCACCCTGCCGCCGATCGCGTGGCTGTTGTGGAATTTCTCCACTGGCGGCCCGGTGCACGAACATCCCGCCGCGGTCATTGGCGGCACACTCATCTATATTCTGATCGTCGGCGTGCTGATCGCTGCGGTTTGCGGTTATATGGCGGGGCTGATCGGCGCGTCGAACAGCCCGGTATCGGGTGTCGGTATCCTCGCCGTGCTCGGTGCGTCGCTGTTGCTTGTCGCGATCTTCGGCCACAGCGCCGATCCCGGGCGGACGAATGCGCTGATCGCCTATGCCCTGTTCACCACCGCGATCATATTCTCGGTGGCGACGATCTCCAACGACAACCTCCAGGACCTCAAGACGGGGCAGTTGGTCGGCGCTACGCCTTGGAAGCAACAGGTCGCGCTTGTGATGGGTGTGGTTTTCGGATCGCTGGTGATCCCCGTTGTGCTCGATCTCCTCAAGAACACACTCGGCTTTGTCGGCATGCCCGGCGCTGGGCCGAACGCCCTTTCCGCGCCCCAAGCTGCACTGATCTCGTCGCTCGCAAAGGGAGTGCTCGGTGGCGATCCTCATTGGAACCTGATCGGCGCCGGCGCGGGGATCGGCGTGGTGGTCATCGTGATCGACGAGCTGCTCGGTCGCTCGGGCAAGATGCGCCTGCCGCCGCTCGCCGTCGGTATGGGTATCTACCTGCCGATGGCGTTGACCCTGTTGATCCCGGTCGGCGCACTGATCGGCTATTATTATGATCGCTGGGCCAAGCGCACCCCGAACCCCGCTTTCGCCGAACGCATGGGCGTGCTTGCCGCGACCGGTCTGATTGTTGGGGAAAGCCTGTTCGGCGTCGCGTTCTCGGGCGTCCTGGCATGGGCCAATCGCGCTGCGCCGATACCGCCGATCGACGCACCGCTCGCGCTTGTGGGTAAATCGTTCGAGAACGCCGCTTTCTATGCCGCGCCGCTGGTCTTCGTCGGGCTAATCTGGCTGCTTTACCGCCGCACCAGGTCTATGGCGCGCGAGTGATCCACCCCTTCCCTTCAGGGGAGGGGCTTTGAGGCGCTCACATCGCCGCGAGCAGCGCCTTGATCTCGATGAACGCGAACGCGACCGAGCTGTCCGCCACGCCGTAGGGCACGAACAGCTTGTCGCCATGGCGGATCGCGCCGCAGCTATAGACGACGTTGGGCACATAGCCCTCGCGGTCCTCCTGCGCGGCGGCCAGGATCGGCTCCCGGGTGCGGCCAAGCACCTTGGAAGGGTCCTCCTTGTCGAGCAGCACAGCACCGATCGAATATTTGCGCATCGCACCGACGCCGTGGGTCAGCATCAGCCAGCCCTCGTCGAGCTCGATCGGCGGCCCGCAATTGCCGATCTGGACCAGCTCCCAAGGATAATGCGGCGTGAGCAGCTTGTCGCCCTCTTCCCAATGGGTGAGGGTGTCGGATTTGAGCAGGAAGAGGTTCTCGCCGTCCTGCCGCCCCATCATCATATATTGCCCGCCGATCTTGCGCGGGAACAGCGCCATGCCCTTGTTGCGCGATGCCGGGCCGCTCATCGGCACCAGATCGAACGCCCGGAAATCGCGCGTGCGCAGCAGCTCCGACTGGATCGCCGAGCCGTTATAGGCGGTATAGGTGCCGAGCCACTCGTCCGAACCGTCGTCATGGGTGAATTTGACGAGCCGCAGATCCTCCAGCCCCTTGGACTGCGCCGCGGTGATCGGGAAGATCACGGTGCCGGACAGGGTCGAATCGCGGTGGCGATAGACGGTGATCGGCCCCTCGGGCAGCTCCTCCTCGTCCTGGCCGACCGCGTCGGTCGCGGTGGCAAAGGGGGGCTCGGGCGCCAGCTTCAGCTCGTTCCTGCTGGTGATGATCCCCTCGCGAAACGCGACCGAGGAGATGTGCCCCTCCCCCACGGCGCGCAGCGACATCAGGATGCGCAGCGAGCCGTCGGGCATGCCGGTCTGATCGAAATGCGGCACCGCGCTGGGGTTCATCAGGGCCGCCGCGGCATAGCTGTATTCGTGGCAGAAATAGGCTCCGATCAGCTGGCGTTTCTCGTCGCCGATCTCGCTCCCGTCGAGGTGGAGCATCTCCTCGATCTCGTCATAGCGGGTCATGAAGACGCGCCGGGTCTGCCAGTGGCGCGCCTCGAAATCCTTGAGCACGACTTCCAGCTCGGCGCGGGTCGCGGCGGTATCGAGCTCCATCACCTCGCGCACGAGTCGCTCGGTGCGGCTGCCGCCATTGCCGGCCCAGGCGAGATGGAAAGGCCGGACGACGACCCGTGACGGATCGGCATGCAGACGCAGCGCGTGGTGGAACAGTTCGATCACGTGTGAGCCTCGCACCTATGACGTCTTGGCGACGTCACGAGCGAGGCTACGCGACGGCGCGATCCGGTCCTGCCACGCTTTCGGCCCGCTTTGAAAGCCCCGAAATGGCGCAAGATGCCAATTGCAGCGCCAGAATCGACTCGGCGCCCTGGTTCCGGTTGAGTCCGGTCGGCATCAGCCCGTCGAAACAACCGCCGTCCTGCGCCGTCGCGAGCGGCAGATCGAGATCGTTCTGGCCGAGATACCAGCGATAGGCGCGCGTCGCCTCGTCGACCCAGCGTGTATCGCCCGTTGCCTTGAATGCGGCCGAGCAGGCATCGATCGTGGCCTGCGCCTCCAGCGGCTGCTGATCGAACGGCAGCGGCTCCTCATAGGCGCGACCGAAGCTCTCGGTGCCGACGGCACGGAAGCGGCCTTCGGGCGAGGTCTGCTGCGCCACGATCCAGCCGAGCGTCGACAGGCCGCACTTCAGCAGATCGTCACGGCCCAGCATCATGCCGGCGCGGATCAGCGCCTCGGGCAGGCGCGCATTGTCGTAAGCGAGGACGATCTCGAACCATTCCCATTCCGGGCGCCGTGCCTCTTCGACCAGAGCGAGCAGGTCGTTGGAGAAGCGTTCCAGGATGTTGCGCGCCAGTTCGTGCCCGGGATGCGCGCCCAGCATCGCCGCCGCGCCGAGCATCGCGAACGCCTGCGCGCGCGGGCTGCTCAACTCCAACGCCAGCGACGCCGTCTCGTCGAACAGGCGAATGGCCCAGTCGCGATGCTTGACGAGCGTCGCGCGCTTGGCGGTCACGCCGAGCGCCCAGAGCGTGCGCCCGTTCGAATCCTCCGAACCATAATCCTCGCACCAGGTGCGATCGAAGTTCATGAAGTTGCGGAAACGGTGCTTGTCCGGGTTCCAGGCATATTGGACGAACGACGCGTAGATCGTCATCCACTTGTCGCGCACGCCCTCGTCGAGCGTATCGATCGCCGTCATCAGCATCAGCGCGCGGACATTATCGTCGATGCAATAGCCGTGGCGGCGATCGGGCACCGAATAGATCGAATGCTGGAGCATGCCGGTCGAATCGCTCATCCGCTCGACCGCGGCGATATCCGGCACCAGCGGCGTCAGGCGCACCTTGGCCATGATCCGCCGCGGCTTTGTGGCAACCATGTCGACGATCTCGCCCATCGCCAGCTCGGCGAGGCGAGGCCAGATCATCGTCCGGCCACGCGCATAGGCCCGCTCCGACAGCTTGATCCGGTTGCGGTCGCTGCCGAGCAACGCGTTGATCTCGCGCGCGAAGGCGGCACTGTCGCCGAAATCGACCAGCACGCCGTGCCCGTCGCCGAGGATCTCCGTCGCATGGACATAAGGCGTGGAGACCACCGCCTTGCCGACGCCGACGGCATAGGACAACGTGCCCGAGGTGATCTGCGCCGGATTGCTGTACGGCGTCACATAGACGTCGGCCGCCTGCAGATAGTCGATCAGCTCGTTATGCTCGAGAAAGGCGTCGATGAACGCGACATGCTCCGCGACTCCATGCTCTTCGGCCAGCGCCTTGAGCCGGTCGCGATAGGCCTCGCCCTCATGCGCGACGAGATTCGGGTGCGTCGCGCCCAGCACTGCGTACAGCACGTCGGGGTGCTCCGCGACGATCGCCGGCAGCGCATCGATCATCGTCTCGATGCCCTTGTTGGGCGCGAGCAGGCCGAAGGTCAGGAGCGTCTTGCGTCCTTCCCAGCCGAACTGCGCCTTGAGCGTTTCCGGATCGACGAAGTCGCGGTCCGGCACGCCATGCGGGATCATCACGATCGCTCGCGAGCTGGTGCCGTAGACGCGCTCGAGGATTTCGCGGCCACGCTCCGCCATCACGATGACGCGCGCCGCGCGGCGCAGCAGGCCTTCCATCACGCGCCGTTCGTCAACGCTCGGCTTTTCGAGAATCGTGTGCAGCGTGACGATTACGGGAATCGTGACGCGGTCGAGCAGCGCAAGGATATGCTCGCCGGCCGGCCCGCCGAAAATGCCATATTCATGCTGGAGCCAGAGCGCCTGTGCGCCACTGCGCTCGATCGCACGGGCGGCGTCGATATAGGCCAAGCGGTCCTGGTCGGGGATGCTTGCAGTCACTTCGGGCGGGTATTCGTAGCGGCCGGGGTGATCGTCCATCGCATAGACGTCGATCTTGAGATCAGGGAATCGGCCCTTCAACGCGGTAAACGTGTCGGTAGTGTATGTTGCAAGGCCACATTTCCTCGGCAGGAAATTGCCGATCAACGCCAGATGATCGATCGGGGTCACGCCCTCTGCCGAAAGAAACATCGCTATAACCTCATGTGAAACGGGGCTGGGAGCCCCGAAATTGCCTCCCACGAACGGCCAAGCTTCAATATGGTTGCAATGATGCTGCAGTGCAACAAAAGAATCGCGCTGATATCGATCAACTTTACGCCGAATTGAGCAAATCGGCCGGTTCGATCGAGGGATTCAGCCCCGGCCGCGATAGCCGGGCACGTCCTGCTTCGGCAGCCACAGGCCTTCCGGCGGCGCCCCCGACTGCCAGAAAACGTCGATCGGAATGCCGCCGCGCGGATACCAATAGCCGCCGATTCGCAGCCAGACCGGCTTCATCTCCGCCGTCAGCCGCTCGCCGATGCCGACGGTGCAGTCCTCGTGGAAAGCCTGGTGGTTGCGAAAGCTGCCGAGGAACAGCTTGAGCGATTTGGATTCGACGATCGTCTCGCCGGGGGCATAGTCGATCACGAGGTGCGCAAAATCGGGCTGCGCGGTGACCGGACAGAGCGAAGTGAATTCGGGCACCGCGAACCGCACCAGATAGGGTCGTCCGGGGCGCGGATTGGGAACATAATCGAGCACCGCTTCGTCTGGCGAAGAGGGCAGCGCGCTGGCCTGGCCGAGATGCTTGGGGGTCATGGCGACTATCTAGGGTGCAATGCCGCAAATTGGAACGAGCGCATCGTTCCGAGGCAAAGGGTCCGGATCGTCTCGACGCCGCCGTTACCGGTGGCTAGGGGAATAGCAACTGACAAGGAGCACGAGATGGACTCGCTGGTAACGACTGAATGGCTCGCGGGAGAGCTGGGCGCGAACGACCTGCGCATCGTCGACGCGACCTATATGTCGAGCCTTCCCGGTGCTCCCGCCGGCGACCCGGCGGCGGAATATGAGGCCGAGCACATTCCGGGTGCCGTGTTCATGGACCTGGCCGAACTGGCCGACACCAGCAGCGATCTGCCGTCGATGCTGCCCGCCCCCGAAAAGTTCGCGAGTCGGATGCAGTCGCTCGGCCTGGGCGATGGCAGCCGCATCGTGCTTTACGACAACTCGCCCTATCACACCGCCGCCCGCGCCTGGTGGATGCTCCGCACCTTCGGCGCGCATGACGTGGCGATCCTCGATGGCGGCCTCGCCAAATGGAAGGCGGAAGGCCGCGAGACCGCGAGCGGCAAGGAACAGCTCCGTCACCGCCACTTCACCGTCTGGGCCGACGACAAGGGCGTGCGCAATCTCGAGCAGATGAAGGCGAACGTCGACAGCGGCGCGGAGCAGGTGCTCGATGCCCGCTCCGCCGCGCGCTTCACCGGCGAAGAGCCGGATCCGCGCCCGGCGACGCATGCCGGTCATATCCCGGGATCGAAGAACCTGCCTTATGGGCAGCTGTTCAACGCCGATGGCACCTGGAAGCAGGGCGAGGCGCTCAAGGCAGAGTTCGACAGCGCGGGCGTGGATCTCGCCAAGCCGCTCGTCACCACTTGCGGCTCGGGCATCACCGCTTCCGTGCTCGCGTTCGGCGCGCACCTGCTCGGCAACGAGGCGGCGCTCTATGACGGCAGCTGGTCCGAATGGGGCGCCGAACGCTCGACGCCCAAGGCGACAGGCGCGGCGTGAGCGGGAAGAGCGACCTGCCCAAGGGCGACGCCACGCGCGTTGTCTCGGCCGGCCGCCGTCCGGAATGGACGCAGGGGATCGTCAGCGCGCCGGTGTGGCGCGCCTCGACGATCCTCTACGATTCGGTGACCGAGCTGCGCGCGGCGGGTGGGCGGGATACCCATCACCGCCTGTTCTACGGCCGGCGCGGCACGCCGACGCAATGGTCGCTCGCGGACGCCCTGACCGAGCTCGAACCCGGCGCGGAGGCGACCTTCCTCTACCCCTCGGGCGTGGCGGCGATCGCCGCGGCGTTGCTGTCGATACTGTCGCCCGGCGATGAGTTGCTGCTGCCCGACAGCGCCTATGATCCGACGCGCTCGATGGCGACGGGGCTGCTCAAGCGCATGGGCATCGCCACGCGCTTCTACGATCCGATGATCGGCGCGGGCATCGCCGACATGATCGCCGACAATACGCGCGCGATCTTCATGGAAAGCCCGGGCAGCCTGACCTTCGAGGTACAGGACGTCCCCGCGATCGTCGCCGCGGCCAGGGCGCGTGGCATCGTGACCCTGCTCGACAATACCTGGGCGACGCCCTTGTTCTTCCCGGCGATTGCGCACGGCATCGATCTGTCGATCCTCGCCTGCACCAAATATATCGTGGGTCATTCAGACGTGATGCTCGGATCGGTCACTGCGGCACCGGGCCATTTTGCGAAGCTGCGCGATACCAGCTTCCAGCTCGGCCAGATCGCCAGCCCCGACGATTGCTGGCTCGGCTCACGCGGCCTCCGGACAATGGCGATCCGCCTGGCCCAGCATCAATCAAGTGCGCTGAAGATCGCGCATTGGCTGAAGGCGCAGCCCGAGGTCGGTGCGGTGCTCCACCCCGCTTTGCCCGACTGCCCCGGCCACGAGACGTTCGCGCGCGACTTCAAGGGATCGTCAGGGCTGTTCGCCTTCGTCCTGAAGGACGCAACCGAGGAAGCGCGCGCGGCGCTGATCGACGGGCTCGAGCATTTCGGCATCGGCTATAGCTGGGGCGGCTTCGTGAGCCTGGCGCTGCCGATCGATCCGGCGCGCTATCGCACGGTGACGAAGCGGCGTGACGAGGGGCTGCTCGTCCGGCTGCAGATCGGCATCGAGGACCCGGACGACCTGATCGCCGATCTTGGTGCCGGGCTAGAACGGTTCCGGGCCGTGTTGGCATGAGCCCGGTCGCCGCCTGGCTGCAAGCGCAGGGGCTGGCGACCATCTCGCGAACCATGTTGATCCAGGCCGGCGTCGCGGGCGGGCTGGCGATCGCTGCGCTGTTCGTCGGCCTGATGGCGGGCCGCTGGCTTGGCCCGCTCGCCGAGCGGGAATGGAAGCGCCGGCTAGGCACCCAGGCCGAAGGATTGGGCGGTCGCCTCCACCGTATCATCCGCCACGGCAGCGCGGCGCTGTTGCTCGCGATCCTGATCAACGCGGCCCATTGGCCGCCGCTCGCCGCCCTGCCGATCGGCTTCGCGCTCGGTGCCGCGACCGCGATGACGAGCGTATCGATCCTGCGCGGCCTCAGCATTCCGCGCTGGATGGCCTGGACGGTCGCCGCCATCCTGTTCGTCTCGATCTTCAGCCATGCCGTGGGTGGGCTGGAGCCGATCACGCGAATCCTCGAGCGTGTCGGCTTCGATATCGGCAAGCGCCGCTTCTCGCTGCTCGCGGCGGTTACGGTCATCATGACCGCGACTGCGCTGTTCGCCGGTGTCCGGCTGATCAACCGCATGCTGGCGCACTGGATCACCGCCACGCGCGGACTGGACGCGACCCAGAAGCTGCTGGTGCAGAAGCTCGCCGCGATCGCCGTCGTCGTGGTCGCCTTTTTCTTCGGCATCGACCTGCTCGATATCGACCTGACCGCGTTCGCCGTCTTCTCCGGCGCGTTCGGGCTCGCGATCGGCTTCGGGTTGCAGAAGACGATCGGCAATCTGATCGCCGGGATCATCCTGCTGATGGACCGATCGATCAAGCCGGGCGACGTGATCGTCGTCGGCGACAGCTTCGGCTGGGTCAACCGCATCGGCGTCCGCGCCGTCTCCGTGCTGACGCGCGATGGCAAGGAGCATCTGATCCCGAACGAAAACCTGATGACCGAAGAGGTCGAGAACTGGTCCTATACCGACCGGAACGTCCGGGTCCGGATCGAGGTGACGGTGGGCTATGGCTGCGACCTGAAGATTGCACAGGAACTGATGCTGCGCGCGGCCACCGACAGCCCGCGCGTGCTGAACAGCCCGAAGCCGAATATCTGGCTGACCGCGTTCGGCCAGAGCGGGGTGGAGCATGAGATTCTGGTCTGGATCAGCGACCCAGAAAGCGGCGTCGGCAGCGTCAGGTCGGACGTGCTGAACCGACTCTGGTGGCTGTTCAAGGAGCACGGAATCGAGATTCCCTACCCTCAGCGCGAGCTCCATATCAGGCCCCATCCGGCCAGCTGAAACCCCTTGGCCTGACACTCGCCACTGTTGCGCAGGTGCAACATGCTGCGCAAACAAGCGTCCGTATGACAGAATTATGTTGTGCGGTGCAGCGCATTTCGGCAATCTTAGGTTGCCGAACGGAAGAGGGCGCGGAAGGTTTGACCTTCGACAGATGCTCAATCCGCCGGCCGCAGGTGGGGACCCTGTTTTCATTTCGAAAGGGACACCCATGCGCTTCTCCACGATCAGCCTCAGCGCGCTGATGCTCGCCTCCGCCACGCCTGCGCTCGCGCAAGAAGCGACGGCGCCCCCACCCGCCTTCACCGTCAACGCCAACGCGACCGTCGTGTCCGATTACCGCTTCCGCGGCATTTCGCAGACCGACAAGAAGGCCGCGCTGCAGGGCGGCTTCACGATCACGCACGAATCCGGTTTCTACGTCAGCACCTGGGGTTCCTCGATCGACGATTATATCGCGGCCGGCAGTGACCAGGAGCTGGATCTGATCGCCGGTTATTCGCACACCTTTTCGAACGGCATCAAGCTCGATGGCGGCGTGCTCTATTACTATTATCCGGGCGGCGGCAACGCCCCGACCGACTTCTTCGAACCTTATGTCGACATCTCGGGCACCTACGGTCCGGTCACTGCCAAGGTGACCGCCAACTATGCACCGAAGTCGAATGCGCTGAGCGTCGGCGCAGGCAAGGAAGACAACCTGTACATCGCGGGCGATCTCACGGCCGCGATCCCGAAGACCCCGATCGGCTTGACGGCGCATCTGGGCCACACCTTCGGCCCGAGCTACTTGTCAATCGGCAACGAATATACCGATTGGGGCCTCGGCGCGAACGTGACCTGGAATCACCTCACGCTCGGTGCCAGCTATGTCGACACCAGCAAGGACGCGTTCCTCGGCACGCGAAATCTGAGTGGTTCGGGCGTGGTCGTCTCGCTGGGCGCTTCGTTCTAAACACTCTCTGACCTATCGCGTCGCCACCTGCCCGACGGCGGGTGGCGACGTCGGTTCAGGGCTGCCCGAGCAGCCGCCGCGTTGCCGCATGCTCCGGTGCGCCGACGATCCGATCGGCAGGCCCCTCCTCGACGATCCGTCCAGCCTCCATCACCGCGATCCGGTGACATAGACGGCGCGCCACGGCGAGATCATGGGTGATCATCAGGATCGCGAGCCCGCGCTCGCGCTGCAACCGCTCGAGCAGTTCCAGGATCCGACCCGCGACCAGCACGTCGAGCGCCGAGGTCGCCTCATCGAGAATCAGCAGGTCGGGCGATGCCACCAGCGCGCGGGCGATGGCCACGCGTTGCGCCTGTCCGCCCGACAGCCCGGCCGGCCGCCGGTCAGCGAAGGCAGCGCCCAGCTCCACCGTTTCCAGCGCCTCGATCGCACGGGAGCGCCGCTCGGCCGGGGTCAGCTCAGGCATCAGATAGCGCAGCGGTTCGGCAACGCTGTCGACAACGGTCCATTGCGGATCGAGGCTCGCGGCGGGATCCTGGAATACCGCCTGCATCATCGCGCGGTGTTCGCGCCGCATATCGCGGCGTGAGGGTAATGCCTCGCCACGCCACGATATCGTGCCGCTGTCGCACGGCCCGATCCGCCCGATCGCGCGCGCAAGCGTGGACTTGCCCGACCCGGATGCCCCGACGAGCGCCAGCGCCTCGCCCTCGGCGATGGCCAGCGACGCGCCTTTAACCGCCGCAATCCGCCCGCCGCGCCAGCCAGGCGCGCGAAAATCGACGTGGATGTCTTGTGCTTCCATCAGAGTCGTACCGACCGGTGGCAATAGCGGCGCAAGATCATCGAGACGGGGACTGGCGGCGATCAACGCCTTTGTGACCTCGCTCATGGGGTCAGTCGTGACGGCATCGACGTTGCCCGTTTCCGCCACGCGCCCGCCGTCGAGCACGACGATCTCGTCGGCATGGCGCGCGACCAGCGCGAGATCATGGCTCACCAGCAACAGCCCCAGGCCATCGTCGCGCAGCCGCGCCAGCACCTCCATGATCGCGTGGCGCAGGTTCGCATCGAGCGCGCTGGTCGGTTCGTCGGCGACAAGCAAGGTCGGCCCATGCGCAATGGCGACGGCGATCAGCACGCGCTGGCGCTCGCCACCCGACAGCCGATGGGGATAGGCGTCGAGCTTCGCGTCGGGGCTGGCGAGCCCGACCCGGTCGAGCATCGCCGCGAGCGCCCGCCGGTCCGGCCTCGGCGCGCCCAACGCGGTTGCAGCCTCGGTCAGTTGCGCACCGATCTTCAGATGGGGTGTGAGCGCAGTCAGCGGATGCTGGAACACGAACCCCGCCCGTGCCCTGATCGAGCGGAGATCTTCTTCGCTCAGGCCGATCAGCTCGCGGCCCTCGAACCGCACGGACCCGCTGGCGATCCCGGCGCTCAATCCGAACGGCGCAAGACAGGACAAGCTCTTGCCCGAGCCCGAGGCGCCAACCAGCGCGGTGCAACGGCCGGGCTCGACCGCGAACGACACCTCGCGCACCAGATCGACGCCACCGATCGAAACCCCCAGCCCCTCGACCGCGTAGAGCCTCACCGCGCGAGCCGGTCGCGCAGGCGCTCGCCGAGCGCGGTGAGGGCGAGGATCAGCCCGACCAGCACGCCGCCCGGCACCAGCAAAGCGAGTGGCGCGACGTCCATGTCTTCCGCGCCGTCATGGACGAGGATGCCGAGCGAGGTCAGCGGCTCCTGCACGCCGAGACCGAGGAAGGACAGGAAGCTTTCGACCATCACCACCTGCGGGATGGTCAGCAGCAGATAGGCCAGCGCCACGCCGGCGACATTGGGCAGTATATGGCGCAGCAGGATCGCCCCCGGCGGTGCCCCCGCCGCCTCGGCCGCGAGCACGAACGGCCGGTGGCGGAGCGCCATCACCTGCCCGCGCACCACGCGTGCCATGGTCAGCCACTCGACCGCGCCGATGCCGAGAAAGACCAGCACAATTGACCGGCCGAACGCGACCATCAGCAGGATCACCACGAACATGAAGGGCAATGCGTAGAGCGCGTCGACCACCCGCATCATCGCCTCGTCGACGCGCCCGCCGGCCCAGCCGGCAATGGCGCCCCAGGCAGTGCCGATGAACAGGGCAACCAGCGCCGCAGCGCCCGCGACCGCCAGCGTGATGCGCGTGCCGATCAAGGTGCGCGCGAGCAGGTCGCGCCCGACGCTGTCGGTGCCGAGCAGATGGCCATGGGTGAAGGGCGCGGCGCGGACGCCGTTCCAGTCGATCTGGTCATAGGACCAGGGCAGCGCGAAGGGCAGCAGCAATGCCGCCAGCGCGACCGCGACGATGGTCCAGCCAGCGATCCTCATCCGCGCACCCGCGGATCGAGCCAGCCATAAGCAAGGTCGGCGATCAGGTTGGACAGCAGGATCAGGCCAGCATAAAGGATCACCACGCCGAGCACGAGCGGGTAGTCCCGGTTCAGCGCGCCCTGCACGAAATAGCGCCCGAGCCCGGGCAGGCCGAATACCGTCTCGATCACCACGGCACCGGTCAGCAGCCCGGCTGCGGCCGGGCCGAGATAGCTTACCACCGGCATCAGCGCCGGGCGGAGCGCGTGGCGCCAGAGGATCGTGCGCGGCGCGAGGCCGCGCGCGCGGGCAGTCAGGATATGATCCTGTGCCAGCGCGACCGACAGTCCCGCGCGCGCCAGCCGCGCGATCGCCCCGGCCACGGGCAGCGCAAGCGCGACGACCGGGAGGACGAGCGATGCCATGCCGTCGAGTCCCGACACCGGCAGCAGTTGCAGCCACAAGGCGAAGACGAGCGCGAGCGCCGGGCCGGTGACGAAGGTCGGGATCGCGGTCAGCAAGGTCGCCACCGTCATGATCGCCCGGTCCGCGAGGCCGCCGGCATGCGTTCCCGCGACCGTCGCCCCGCCAATCCCGAGCGCCAGCGCGAGCAGCAGCGCGAGCCCGCCAAGCGTCAGCGATACCGGCAGCCCCTGCGCGATCAGCGCACCGACGGTGAAGTCCTTGTAGACGAGCGACGGCCCGAAATCGCCGGTAAGCACGCCGCCGAGATAGCGCGCCGCCTGTTCCGGCAGCGGCTTGTCGAGACCATAAGCCGCGGCGAACGCAGCGCGCGTGGCCGGATCGAGCGGGCGCTCGGCATCGAACGGACTGCCCGGGGCGGCCCGCATCAGCACGAACGAGAGGAGGATGACCGCGAGAAGGGTCGGGATGGCGGTCGCGAGCCTGCGGATCAGGATCGCGCGCACCGCCCCGTCCGGGTCAGCGCGTCACTTGGTGGTCGCGGCGCGGGCGTCCTGGCCGTCGCCTTCGGGCGCGGCGACGATGTCGCGGGTGGTGCTGCCCTTGTCGACCACGGTCGTGCCGGGATCCCCGACGTCGGACCGGATGCCCGGATCGGCGTTGTCCGAGCCGGCCGCGTCGACCGTCGCGCTCTCGGAAGCGCTGCGCTGGGCGCGGCCACCGAACAGCGCATCCAGCGCCTGGGCGTTGGGGCTGACATCATTGGCGCGCGCCGCGCCCGGCTGGGGCGGGGTCAGCGAGAAATCGGGCGGGATCACCAAAGGTGCCTGACGCGCGACGGCGAACTCGTCGGGGCGGTCACGGTCCATGCCGCTATGGCCGCAGCCGGAGAGCAGGACGGCAAGGCCGAGCCCGGTTGCGATCGACACCAACTTACGCATTAATATTCTCCACTGGATCACGCCCTGCCCGTGGCTTGTCGCGCACCAGGAGCGCTCGCACAAGCAGGATGAGCACTCCTATCGTAATCGCCGCATCGGCGACATTGAAGACCAAAAAGGGCCGCCAGGCCCCGAAGTGCAAATCGGCGAAGTCAACGACATAGCCGAACCGCACCCGATCGAGGATATTTCCGAGCGCACCACCAAAGACCAGGCCGAGCGCGACCTGATCCTGCTTGTTGGGCTCGCGCAGCATCCACACCAGCACGCCGATCGCGATCGCCGCGGTCAATCCGACCAGGCCCCAGCGCATCACTTCGCTGTCGGCGCGCAACAAGCCGAGCGAAACGCCCGGATTGGGCACGAAACGCAAGTTGAAGAACGAGGTGATCGACCGCTCGCTGCTCAGCGAGTCGAGGTCGAGTATCTCGATAATGCCGTATTTCGCAGCCTGATCGATCACGAACAGGATGGCGCCGGTGACGAGGCCGGTGACGGGAAGCTTGCTCATCGCGAAACGACCTTTGCGCAACGATCGTCGAGGGCACCATCCTCCGCGACATCGGGCAGGTGGCGCCAGCAACGGCCGCATTTGTGGAAAGCGGTACGAGTGACCGACACGGCATCGCCCGTCGTCACCTTCGCCACAATGAAAAGTTCGGCCAGCGCTTCGTTCGAAAGCGGTGATTTCGGGACGATCACCTCGGCCTCGAGGCTGGAACGCACGATCTTGTCGCGGCGCAGGGGCTCGATCGCCTCGGTCACCTGCACGCGGAGCGCCCGGACATCGGCCCAGACGGTCGCGACCGCATCGTCACCCGGAAGCGCCGGCAATTTGGGCCATTCGAGGAAATGGACGGAGCCCGTCTCGTCGGGGAAGCGCGCCTGCCATACCTCTTCCGCGGTGAAGCAGAGGATCGGCGCGGCATAGCGGACCAGCGCATGGAACAGGATATCCAGCACCGTGCGATAGGCGCGGCGCTTGGCATCGTCGGGCGCATCGCAATAAAGGCTGTCTTTCCGGATATCGAAGAAGAAGGCCGACAGGTCGTCCTGCGCGAAATCGGTCAGCAGCCGCAGATAGCGGTTGAACTCGAAATTCTCCGTCGCCGCCTTCAGTTCGACGTCGAGCCGCCCGAGCAGGTGAAGGACGTAGAGCTCGAGGTCGGGCATGTGCCGCGTGTCGACCTTCTCCGCATCGCTGAACCCGTCGAGCGCGCCGAGCATGTAGCGGAAGGTGTTGCGCAGCTTGCGATAGGCGTCCGAGGCGGTGCCGAGCACTTCCTTGCCGATCTTCACGTCGTCGAAATAGTCGGTCGAGGCGACCCACATGCGCAGGATGTCGGCGCCCGATTCCTGGATGATCTTGAGCGGATCGACGACATTGCCGAGCGACTTGGACATCTTGCGCCCCTGCCCGTCGAGCGCGAAGCCGTGGGTCAGCACCGCATCGTAGGGCGCGCGGCCGCGCGTGCCCGCGCTTTCGAGCAGCGACGACTGGAACCAGCCGCGATGCTGGTCCGAGCCCTCGAGATAGAGGTTGGCGCGGACGCCCTCGCCGTAACGCTGCTCGATCACGAAGGCGTGAGTCGAACCCGAATCGAACCACACGTCGAGAATGTCGGTGATCACCTCATAATCCTCGGCGCGGTATTTCTCGCCGAGCAAGGCCTGGTGATCCGCCGCGAACCACGCGTCGGCGCCGCCCGCCTTGAACGCCGCGACGATGCGGTTGTTGACTGCATTGTCGTTGAGATACTCGCCCGTCGCTCGATTGACGTAGAGCGCGATCGGCACGCCCCAGGCGCGCTGGCGGCTGATCACCCAGTCGGGGCGCTGTTCCACCATCGCGCGGATGCGGTTCTGGCTGCGCGCCGGTACCCAGCGCGTCCGCTCGATCGCGTCGAGCGCGATCTGGCGCAGGGTCGGCGCATTGCCCGTGGCATGGCCGAGCACCGGCGCGAAGCCGACATCGGCGCCGAGCTCGACCGGCGCGATGATCGGGTCAACCTTCTCGCTCTGGTCCATCGGAATGAACCATTGCGGCGTGGCGCGGAAGATCACCTTGGCCTTGGAGCGCCAGCTATGCGGATAGCTGTGCGCGAAATCGTCGCTCGCCGCGAGCAGCGCGCCAACCTCGCGCAGATCGGTGCAGATCGGCCCGTCCGAGGCGACGAACTTCTTGTTGATGACGCTCCCCTGCCCGCCCAGCCAGAGCCAGTCGGGTCGGTACATGCCGGCGCCATCGACCGCGAACACCGGATCGATGCCATACTGCTTGCACAGCAGGAAATCGTCCTCGCCATGATCGGGCGCCATATGGACGAGACCGGTACCCGCGTCGGTGGTGACGAAATCGCCAGGCAGGAACGGGCGCGGCTTGGCGAAGAAGCCGCCGAGCTTGTGCATCGGGTGGCGGGCGACCGCGCCGGCCAGATCGCGGCCCTTGCCGCTCCACACCATATCCCAACCATACCCACTCTCGATGACGGGCGTATCGATCCCAGTACGCTTGAAGAAGCTCTCCGCGAGTTCGCCGGCAACCAAGAATATTCTGCCATCGACGGCGCGGATCGCGGCGTAGGAGATCTCCGGCCCATAGCTCAGCGCCTGGTTGACCGGGATCGTCCACGGCGTGGTCGTCCAGATCACCGCATAGGCGCCGACCAGCTCCGGCGCGCCCGGCGCTTCGGTGATCTCGAACGCGACGTCGATCTGGGTCGACACCACATCCTCATATTCCACCTCGGCCTCGGCAAGCGCAGTCTTCTCCACGGGCGACCACATCACCGGCTTGGCGCCGCGATAGAGCTGGCCGCTTTCGGCGAATTTGAGCAGCTCGTTGACGATCGCGGCCTCGGCCTCGAACTTCATGGTGAGGTACGGGTCTTCCCAGTCGCCCATCACGCCGAGCCGCTCGAACTGGACGCGCTGCACCGCGACCCATTTCTCGGCATAGGCGCGGCATTCGGCGCGGAACTGGGCGACCGGCACCTGATCCTTGTCGAGCTTCTGCGCGCGATACGCTTCCTCGACCTTCCATTCGATCGGCAGGCCGTGACAATCCCAGCCGGGCACATAGGGCGCGTCCTTGCCGAGCAAGGACTGGCTGCGGACGATGATGTCCTTCAGCACCTTGTTCATCGCATGGCCCATATGGATGTCGCCATTGGCGTAGGGCGGGCCGTCATGCAGAATGAAGCGCTCGCGCCCTGCGCGCTGCTCGCGCAGGCGATCGTACAGGCCGAGCGTCGCCCAGCGCTCGAGGATCGCCGGCTCCTTCGCGGCAAGGCCGGCCTTCATCGGGAAGTCGGTCTTCGGCAGGAAGACGGTATCGCGATAGTCGCGCTGGGTATCGGGTGCGTCGGTCATGAGTGGGCGGGCTTTAGCGAAGAGGCGGCACCGTTGCTAGGTCTGTACCTTGATGCGTTCCCTTCTTCGCAAATGGCGCTGCCGGGGAAATAGCGCGGCGGTCGGACACTTGAATCGAGGCCGATCGCTCTTCGCCCGAAACTGCCGTGCCGAAAGATATGGGACACTATGATGTCCCATATCTTTCGGCCGGGGCAAGATCGCGCAGGCCGATATTATTGATTTTATATCAATCTATTGCCTTGAATCCCTCAAGCCACCCGCGCGTTAACCCCGGGTTAGGCATGATTGTCTGGAACCTGTGCCCCGCGCCGCTCGTCTCCTCGCTGAAGCAAGCACGAAGGTGCGCGAGACGGAGAGCGGGATGAAAATCGAGCAGGACGAGATCGCGACACTGGCGCGAGAGACGATGTCGCTCGGCAGCCGGTGCCTGGAAGCGATCGATCACAATATCGCCCATGCCCAGCACGCGTCCCGATGGGACGAGATGAACAAATGGCACCGGGTCCGCCTGCGCGTCCAGCGGATACGGCAGGAGCAGGGCCTGAGCGATGCATTGGACGCCCGCAATGTCCGCCGGCGGGTCCGGTCAGGGCTGCGGTCGCTTGGGGCATAGATTGCCGACCACTGACCGGATTTCGCGGCCGCCGCTACGGCCGGACCAGCCCCACCTCGGTGAAGGGCCTGGGCTCCATGGGCGGGATCGTCGCCGAATTCAGCTCGCGCTGCCAGAAGCCGACATCGATCCAGCGGCCCTGCTTGTACCCCACTTCGCGCAACACGCCCGTCCGGCGGAAACCGACTGATTCGTGCAGCCGGATCGAATGATCATTGGGTAAAGCGATCGCGCCGATCGCATGGGTGAAGCCCTGCGCGCGCAACGTCGCGATCAGCGCCTCGTAGAGCTGGCGACCATTGCCCTGCCCCTGCGTGCCGCTGGCGAGATAGACCGAGGTTTCGACGATATATTTGTAGGCCGGCCGGTCGCGGAACCTGGTGGCATAGGCATAGCCGAGCACGCCGCCGTCCTCGTCGCCATTGGTGACGACCAGCCAGGGATAGAGCCCCTCCGATGCCGCCATCCGCCCCCGCATGGCACGGGCATCAGGCGGCTCCAGCTCGAACGACACCGTGCCGGTTTCGACATAGGGTGCATAGATGGCCGCGATCGCCGCGGCATCTTCGGGGCGCGCCTCCCGGATCGCGATCACTGCGCCAGTCTCGCCAGCACGAAATCCATCAGCTTGATGTCCGAACGCGATGCCGAGCCGCCGCCCAGGCCGTCGCATTCCAGGCAGCGCGCCTGGATCGCGGCGCCAGTGCCGATCCGCTTCACGTCGCCCAGCGCGCGGGCGAACACCATGCGGCGCTCGGCGGCGATCCTGGTGAAGGCGTCACCGCCCTCGCCGCTCGCCGAATCATCGTCGTCGCCCGGGCCGACCAGCTTCTCGACGAACTTGCCGAACCAGCCCGGCTTCTTCTCGAGATATTCGGCGTGAACGTCCTCGGCCTTCAGCCCGGCGAGCCGGGCCGCCTCGTTGATCGCGTCCTGGAGCCCGCCGAACCGGTCGACCAGATGAAGCTGACGCGCGGTGCCGCCGTCCCACACCCGGCCCTGGCCGATCTCGTCGACGCGTGCCGGGCTGAGCTTGCGGGCCTGCGACACGCGGGTGATGAACTGGCGATAGCCGTTCTCGATGCCCGCCTGGAAGATCGCGTCGGTCGCGGCATTGGTGCCGCCGACCACGTCAGGCTGGCCCGACAGCGGTGTCGTCTTCACGCCGTCGGCGGTGACACCGATCTTCTTCAGCGTGTTCTCGAAGGTCGGGATGATGCCGAAGATACCGATCGATCCGGTGATGGTGGTCGGCTCGGCGAAGATCGTGTCGCCGGCGGTCGACACCCAATAGCCGCCCGACGCGGCCAGGCTGCCCATCGAGATGACTACCGGCAGCTTCTGGTCCTTGGCCTGCTGAATCGCGCGGCGCATATCCTCCGACGCGAGCGCCGATCCGCCCGGTGAATCGATCCGCACGACCAGCGCCTTGAGATTCTTCTTCGCCAGCCCCTCGAGCAGCGCCTTGTTGACGGTATCCGCACCGACATTGCCGCCGTTCGACTTGCCGTCGACGATATCGCCGGCGATCGTCAGCACGCCGATCGCGTCGCCGCCGGTCGGCAGCGGGTTGGCCTCGACATAGGATTCGTACTTGATCGTGTTGAAGGTGCCGGCGGGCTTGTTCTTGTCGAAGCCCGCAATCTCCGCGACGCGCTTGCCGAAATCGAGCCGGGTGCCGAGCTTGTCGACCAGCCCGGCCTGCATGTTCGCCTTGGCGATGTCGCCCTGCACGGCGGTGATCACCTGATCGGGCTTGCTGAGGAAATCGGCGAAATTGGCCTTGGGCCGCGCCTTTTTGATCGCTTCCTGCCACTGGGCGAACAGCACGCCGTAGAGCTTGACGACCTCTTCCTTCGCCTCGGGCGAGGCTTCGGTGCGGGTATAGGGTTCGACATAGGATTTATACTTGCCGACGCGGTAGACGTGCGCGTTGACGCCGAGCTTGTCGATCAGGCCCTTGTAATAGAGCTGCGATCCGCCCGGGCCCATGAACAGGGTGCCGCCCATCGGGCTCATCCAGATCTCGCTGGCATTGGCGGCGAGCCGGTACCCCGAATCGGTATAGGCGGTGGCGTAGGCGAGAACGGGCTTGCCGCTGTCGCGCACGCGGCGGATGGCGTTCGCTACCTCGTCGACCGCGGCCGGATAGCCACCGCCGAACGCGTTGAGATCGAGCACGACCACCTTGACCCGGCTATCGTCCTTCGCCTTGTCGAGCGAGCGGACCACGTCGCGAAGCCGATATTGATGCACCGGCGCGTTGCCGCCAAGCGCCGCGAAGGGATCGGTTTCCTCGGGCAGCTCGACGATCTGGCCGTCGAGCTTCAGCAGCAGCGCGCCGTCGCGGATCGCGGCCGGACTCGGCTTTGACGACATCGCGCCGAACAACAGACCGAAGAACAAGAGCATGGCGATCAGGACGAGCCCGTCCTTGATGCCGACCAATATCTTCCAGGCGCCCCGAACCAGTTTCACCGTGCCGTTCCCCTGCTCACGCGGATAATGCCCCTCGCTAGAGCATGCGCGGACGCGAGTAAACGGCCGTATTACTGGGGCAATACAGGGCGATCCATTGATCCCGATCGGCGCAATTTTCACCGAAGCGCCGTTGACGATGCCGTCCGGCGACATCATATGCGCATCGCTGGCACTCACTCGACGTGAGTGCTAACAATGATTCACGAACCCAATTGAAAAGGGACAAGCGCATATGACTTTTCGTCCGTTGCACGACCGCGTCCTCGTCCGCCGCGTAGAGGCTGAAGAGAAGACTGCGGGCGGGATCATCATCCCGGAAACCGCCAAGGAAAAGCCGCAGGAAGGCGAAGTCGTCTCCGTCGGCACCGGCACCCGCGCCGAGGACGGCACGATCACGCCGCTCGACGTCAAGGCCGGCGACAAAATCCTGTTCGGCAAATGGTCGGGCACCGAGGTCAAGATCGACGGTGAAGACCTGCTGATCATGAAAGAGTCGGACATTCTTGGGATTGTTGGCTGAAGCCAACGGGCTCGGGATCGTCGGCTGACGACCGCGCCGTTCCAACTTCCTCAACTTCCAATCTGAAAGGGTAGCCTCACATGGCAGCCAAGGACGTAAAATTTTCGCGTGACGCGCGTGAGCGCATTCTGCGCGGCGTGGACAGTCTCGCCGACGCGGTGAAGGTCACGCTCGGGCCGAAGGGCCGCAACGTCGTCATCGACAAGTCGTATGGCGCACCGCGCATCACCAAGGACGGCGTCACCGTCGCCAAGGAGATCGAGCTCAAGGACAAGTTCGAGAACATGGGCGCACAGATGCTGCGCGAAGTGGCCTCGAAGACCAACGACGTCGCCGGTGACGGCACCACCACCGCGACCGTTCTCGCCCAGGCGATCGTTCGCGAGGGCATGAAGTCGGTTGCCGCCGGCATGAACCCGATGGACCTGAAGCGCGGCATCGACCTCGCGGTCATCGAAG
>NZ_JAQGLC010000202.1 GCF_028293085.1 Sphingomonas bacterium | reverse complement strand
ATAAGAAAATCACCGCTCAGGCGCAGGATGCGCTCGGCGAGCTCACGCGCCGCTATCCCAACACGCGCTATGCCGCGGACGCCCGGCTGAAGATCGATCTCGTGCGCGATCACCTCGCGGGCAAGGAAATGGAAATCGGCCGCTTCTACGAATCGCGCGGCCAGTGGCTGGCGGCGACGATGCGCTTCCGCCGCGTGGTCGACGATTATCAGACGACGACGCATGTGCCCGAGGCGCTGATGCGCCTGACCGAAACCTATCTGGCGCTCGGCGTGCCGGTCGAGGCGAACAAGGCCGCCGCGGTGCTCGGCGCGAACTATCCCGGCACCGACTGGTACCAGCGCGCCTACAAGCTGGTGAAGGAGCATCCGGCGAGCACCGCCCCGCCGGCAGCGACCGTCCGGCCGGGCTGATCCGGCGAATCACCCCCGCAGATTTTGCGGGAGAGATCGCGGGAGCTATGGCAGAAGCCTCTCATGCTGACCTCCCTTTCCATTCGTGACGTCGTGTTGATCGAGGCGCTCGACCTCGATTTCGGCGATGGGCTGGGCGTGCTCACCGGCGAGACAGGCGCGGGCAAGTCGATCCTGCTCGATGCACTAGGCCTCGCCCTCGGCGCACGCGGCGAGATCGGGCTGGTGCGCCAGGGCGCCAGCCAGGCGGTGGTGACCGCCAGCTTCGACACCCCCCACGCCGACGGACCGATCGCCTCGCTGCTTGCGCAGAACGGGCTCGACGTGGAACCCGGCGAGCCGCTGATCGTCCGCCGCATCGTCAAGTCCGACGGCGGCAGCCGGGCATTCGTCAACGACCAGCCCGCGTCCGCCGGGCTGCTCCGCGAACTCGCGGTCCATCTCGTCGAGATCCACGGCCAGCATGACGACCGCGGCCTGCTCAACCCGCGCGGCCATCGCGCGCTGCTCGATGCGTTCGGGCGGATCGATGCCGGCCCCGCCGCCCGCGCGCACCGCGCCTGGCGCGAAGCGGAGGATGCGCTCGCGGTGGCGCGCGCCGAGCTCGACCTGGTCGCGCGCGACCAGGAATGGCTGGAGCATGCGGTCGGCGAGCTGAATCGCTTCGGTCCGGAGCCCGGCGAGGAGGAAATCCTCGCGACCCGCCGCGCCGGCATGCAGCGCGGCGAGAAGATCGCGGGCGACCTGCAGGCGATCGCCGACCTGCTCGAGGGATCGGAGGGCGGCCTCGCCCGGCTGCGCCAGGCGGCGCGCGTGCTGGAGCGGGTGGCGGAGGATCATGACGCGCTGGCCGAATCGCTCGCGGCGATCGACCGCGCGATCATCGAGGGCGGCATTGCGCAGGAGAAGGTCGACGAGGCGGCGGAAGCGCTGGCCTTCGATCCGGCCCGGCTCGAGGCGGACGAGACCCGGCTGTTCGAGCTGCGGGCGCTGGCGCGCAAACACCGGGTCCAGCCCGACGACCTCGCCGCGCTGGCCGCCGATCTGGCGGGCAAGCTGGAGCGGATCGAGAGCGGTGGCGCGGGGATCGCGGCGCTGGAACGTGCAGTTGCCGATGCCGCCAGGACCTATGAAGCCGAGGCCGACGCGCTGACCGCGGCGCGTACCGAGGCCGCGGCGCGGCTCGACACAGCGGTGAAGGGCGAACTCGCACCGCTGAAGCTCGATACCGCGCGCTTCCGCACCGTCGTCGCGCCGCTCGGCGACGATCACTGGAGCGCGTCGGGCAAGGACCGGGTCGAGTTCGAGATATCGACCAACCCGGGCGCCCCCTTTGCGCCGCTGACCAAGATCGCCAGCGGCGGCGAGCTGTCGCGCTTCATCCTGGCGCTCAAGGTCGCGCTTGCCGAGCAGGGCAGCGCCGCGACGATGATCTTCGACGAGATCGATCGCGGCGTCGGCGGCGCCGTGGCCAGCGCGATCGGCGAACGCCTCGCGCGGCTCGCCGCCAACACCCAGCTGCTGGTGGTGACGCACAGCCCGCAGGTCGCGGCGCGCGGGCGCCATCACCTGCTGATCGCGAAGAGCCATGACGGCTTCGTCACCCGCACCGGCGTGTCGCTGCTCGACGAGCAGGCGCGGCGCGAGGAGATCGCCCGGATGCTCTCCGGCGCGACGATCACCGACGAGGCGCGCGCCCAGGCGGAGCGGTTGCTGGAGGCGGCGTGAATCCCGTTCAGAACGGGAATTTGAGCGTCACCATGATGCGCTTGTCGGGCTTGCCGTCCGGGCTTTGCTGCCCCTCCGCATAGACATTGCCCTGCCCGGCGCCCACGCGAAAGCCGGTGCCGGGCCCACCGACCGGATCGTAACGTTGCGTCAGCGGGCGCAGGCGGAATTGCTCCTGCGGCTCGGGGCGTCCGCAGACGACGATATCGCCGTCCTCCTCGGCCCTGCCCGGGCAACGGGTCGGGTTGCGGCGCGGCGCGTCGTTGTTTTCCGTCGGGCCGGCCGTCGCGGGAGCCGCTGCCTGAAGCATCGCCAATATCGCCGCGATCATGAATGCCCTCCCAGCCGGACGAGGATAACAGCATGGCAAAAGGGGCCAGAACATGGCCGGGCCATTACAATGCGACTTTTCCGGGGACTTGTGTTATGCTCCTGTCATCTCGCGATTCCGCCTACAAGCATCGCGTGACTGAGAGACCTTCGCGCTCCCGCTTGCAAAGCCGTTGGAGCTTCGTTTCTTGGATCTCAATTACCTTCTCCACCGTGAGCAGATTTCGCTGATGCGCGCCAGACACGCCGCCTGCGGATCGTCGCGCGCCGCGCATGCCGGATTGGCGCGCGGGTACGCGGCGTTGCTCGACGCGGAACCCTATCCTTTTCGCAACGCTCCGGTCCTCGCGGACTAGAGCGCGATCGTGTTCGGATGCGCCGGCCGGGGCCGGACGGTGCTCCGCTCTCTCTTCTCGGCCCCACACCGGTGCATGGCGATGCCAGCACCGCGCTACCCAAGGAAATGAATATGCCGATCGGCACCGTAAAATTCTTCAACGCAGACAAGGGCTATGGCTTTATCGCGCCTGAGGGC
>NZ_JAQGLC010000168.1 GCF_028293085.1 Sphingomonas bacterium | reverse complement strand
GTCCTCGAACGGCTCGCCACCGAAAACGACAACAGCGGCGCACGCCTCGATCGCGAGATCGAGAAGCAGCGCGACCGCACTTGACCCACGGAGCAGAGATCATGACCGATCCGAACTTCTATATGATCATGGCAAGCGCCGCCCTGGCGGGGCTCGGGATGCTGACCTTTGCCGGCCTCACCGGCTGGCGCGGCTGGCTGGCGCTCAAGCACCAGGAACTGCATGCGATCGGCGACATGAACACCGCCCCTGCCATGCCCAATGCCAGCGCCCGCATCGAGATCGCCGATCTCAAGGAACGCATCCGCAAGCTGGAAGCGATCGCAGCCGGGGTGGACCTCTAGGGTCCACCCGGCTAGCGGCGAGGCATGCACAGCCTCGCCGACCTGCAAGACGAATACAGCTTTCTCGACGCCGACGACCGTTACCGTCTGCTGATCGACCTGGGCCGCGACCTGGAGCCGATGCCGGAAGCGCTCAAGACCGACGCGACCCAGGTGCGAGGCTGCTCCGCCTCGGTATGGGTCTATCCCACCGTCCGCGACGACGGCACGCTTCACTTCCTCGCCGATTCGAACGCCGCGATCACCAAGGGCATCATCGCGCTGGTGCTGCTGACGGTGCAGGATCGCAGCGCCGACGCGATCCTCGCCACCGATATCGACGCGGCGCTCGCGCCGTTCGATTTGAAGAACCAGCTCAGCTCGAACCGGACCCAGGGCATCCCGAACATGATCGCGCTGATCCGCGAGACGGCGCGGCGATACGCCTGAGCTGCGGTCGATCAGGCCGGATCGCGCGCGGTTCCGGGCCAACTCGGTGATTGCAATCCCAGGCCTGCCGCAATCACGTCGAGATCCGCGCCGGCCTTCACCAGCATCCACTCGCCCGGCGCGGCACCGTTGACCACCGTCACGGCACCGCGCGGGCAGACGCCGAGGCACTTCACCTCGACGATCCCCACTTTGCCCTTGCGGCCTTTCTTCAGCCCGAGACGCTTGCGCAACGCCTCGGCAAGCGGCGTCCGGCCCTTCGGTCCGAACCCGCCATCAAGCCTTTTCGAGCATTTCTTGCAGACCAGCAGCGTGTTGGACCAGCCCGAGCGGACCGATTTCAAACGGCGGGCTTCCATTGCCGCGCATCCTCGGCGGCGCGCAGCACGTCATAGGCCGCCTGGATCGCCTGGAAGCGCGCCGCAGCCTCCTTGTCGCCGGGGCGGACATCGGGATGGCAGGATTTCGCCAGCCGCCGCCACGCCACGCGCACCGCGTCGAAATCGGCATCCGCTTCCAGTTCGAGCAGTTCCAGCGCGCGCATCTCGTCGCGCGAGCGGCTGCCGTCGCCCGGCCCGGCCCAGCCATAATGCTTCGCCTCGGCATAGCCGTCCGCCGTTCGCGTCTCCGCCGCCTCGCGTTCCGCGGCCTCTTCGGCGGTCAGCCCTTCGAAGTAATTCCAGCCGCGATTATATTCCGCCGCGTGATCCTGGCAGAAATACCAGCGATCGGGCGAGTTGGGCGATTTCGGCGCGGGGCAATTGCCCGGCGCGTCGCAGCCATGCCGGTCGCACAGCCGCACCGTGGTCGCCTCGCTGCCGGCGCCATAGCCGCGCCAGCGGGGAAAGCCCCAGTCGACCGATCGGGAGGAAGAACGCGCCATAAGGCCCGACATAGCTCGCGTTGCCCGGTTCGCAACCCGCTCAGATCAGTGTGGCAGGATAAATCTCACGCCCGACGTGCTTCCGCCACAGCCCAGGCCGCCATCGGGGCGATAGGATTTCTCGAATCGCGCATTCGCGATCAGGTTGCTTCCCGCCTTGGTGAAGACAAAGGGCGGATAGGCAATGATGGCGCGCTGGTTCAGCACCTTGCCGTCCGCACTGATATCGAACTGCACCTGCGTCCAGCCCTCGAACCCCCAGCGCAACGCTTCCAGCGGGAAATTGCCGGATCCGGAATTGCTCCGCAGCATTCGCGGGGCGGAATCCACGATCGCGCATTGCTGGGCGGACAGTCCCGAGCTGTCGAAAGCGGTCTTGGCCGCATCGACCTTGCCGTCCGCCGCCTCGATCGACGCCGTGCGGATCAGCGCGCCGACGCGGAGCGGATGGTTGGGCGCCAGCGCCGGGTCGTCGCTCACGTCGGAGAGCAGCTTGCGGGTCCGCTCCGAATCCCTGCTGCGCGATGCATCGGCCATGATCAGGCGGATTGCCGCCCGCGCCTCTGGGTCCCGCGCAAAGACCGGGTCCTCGAGGGCCGGCGCCATCGCGCGCGCAAGAGCGCCGGGCCTCCAATAGTCCGCCCGTTCCGTGGTCCAGATGACCCGGATCAGGGCGAGCCTGGCCGTCGGCGGCACGCCGTTCGCGTCCGCGATCGCCAATGCCCGCTTTGCCAGCGCATTGGATTCCTCGCGGCCGACCACCGAATTCGTCATCATCGCATAGAGCAACGGCACCAGCGCCAGCGAGTCCCGCCCTTTTGCCGCTTCCGCCGCCACCAGCCTCGACCGCAGGCCGGGCAAGGCCATCGCATCCGCATCCGTGGTGGCTTGCTGCAGCTCCACATGCTTTTCCAGCAGCCAGCTATCGAGCTTGCCGCCAAGATAGTCGTAGATCGAAGGCCGCTGGAACGCCGTCGAACAGCGCAGCTCGACCCGGGCGCGGTAGCGGAAGAACTCCGGCAGCTGCTTGACCTGTTCGGGCGTCCAGGACCAGTTCCGCGCCGCCCGCGCAAAGGCCAGTGCGGCATTCCCGCCCCCGGCGGCATAGATGGGAATGCTGGAAATCACCGAGCCGTCATCACCGATGCTGAATTCGATCACCGCCACATCATCCGGCTTGAGGCCAGCTTCCCCGCCGCAATAAGGCGCTTTCATCTGCACGCCGGGATCGAAAGAGCCCTTTGGCAGCCGGCCGGCCCCGGTCATCGCCATATAGCGCCGGGCGTCGTCGATCCTGCCTTCGAGCAGCGCGGCGAGGGCATAATCGGATCGGGCGGCGACGTCGTGGAGATCGATCCGGTCGGTCAACCCGCCAAGCAGCTTGACCGCGTCGCCGGCGGCTATTCGTGCCTCGGGATATTTGCCGAGATTGAGCATCAGCACGCTCTTCAGCATGGCGAAGATGGCCTTGCTCTTCGCATCCGACGATAGCGTAGCGAGGATCGCCTCGGCTCGGGCAAGGTCGGTCGCGCCACGTTCCGGATCGAGGAAGGTTTCGCTCGCGACAAGCCCGCGTAGCGCGGCCAACCGATTGACCGGCAGCGGTGCTGCCGACTCCGCCAGGCGATAGGCTTCCATAGCACTGGCATAGTCGAGCCCGGATTCGGCGATCTGGCCGAGCTGGAAATAAGCGTCGTAGCGATATCCGTTCAGCGTGGCGTCCGATGCGGGAAGATCGACCAGGCCCGCGCGAACCGCCGCCACCGCATCGTCCATCCGGTCCAGCTTGTAGAGCGCCGCCCCCATCCGCACGTGCACGATCGCAAGGCTGCGACGGTTCTTGGGCGGCACCCGCTTTTCGAGCGCCTGCCACGCCGCGAGCGCCCCGGCGTCGTCGCCCTTGTCGGCGAGCGCGGTCGCCGCTTCGAAGTCCTGCTGGACGGTCCTGGTCTGCTGCGCGGCGATCGGCGACGCGATCGCGATCATGGCCGCACCCACCAGGCTCATCGGAACGATACGCATGATTTCCCCCGATTTTCCCGAATTATGCGCGCGAAATCCTGCAGCTTCAAGACGGAGGAAGAAAAGCGCCAGAGAGTCTGTAAGCCGGGTTCTGTCCATCCCCCGAAAGGGAATAGGCGACCATTCCTCTAGGCCCGCATTTGCATGCGGGCTCAAGCAACCAACCCGGGCGACGAGCTGAAACGAAGCCCATATGCCGCCCCTATTCGGTCTTGCTCCCGGTGGGGTTTGCCGTGCCGCTCCTGTTACCAGTCGCGCGGTGCGCTCTTGCCGCACCCTTTCACCGTGGCGGGGCCGAAGCCTTCGCCGTCTGCTCTCTGTGGCACTTTCCCTGGGGTCACCCCCGCCGGGCGTTACCCGGCACCGTCGTTTCGCGGAGCCCGGACTTTCCTCGGCACGCTTGCGCGTGACGCGGCCGCCCGACCCTCTGGCACAGCCCCTCTAGCTGGACTTCGCCGCGGGGAACAGCCGTCTCTTACGGCGCAGGGTCCGGAGGATTGTTACGTTCGACAAAGGCCAGCGCGGCCTGCAGCATCGCGAGCCGGGTCGCGCTTTTCGACAACCAGTGATCCTCGCCGGGCAACGTCACGAATTCCACGGGTTTTCCCGCCTGGCGAAGCGCCCGCGCCATGGCGCTGCTCTGTGCATATTGGACAACCGTATCGTCCTTGCCGTGGATCAGCAGGATCGGGGCATCGGCGCGGTCCGCGAACCTGATCGGCGACACGTCCTTCAGCGCGCGCCCCGATCCGATCTCCGCCTTCAGCCCGCGAATGAGCGACGGATCGCTGCCACTTTCCGCGACGTCGGTCTGGTACATCTGCTGGACATCACTGACCCCTGCCACCGCGACGGCGCAGCGGTACAGGCCCTGCTGCAGCGTCACGCCCGCCAGCGCGGCATAGCCGCCATAGCTCGCCCCCATGATGCAGGCGCGCTTCGGATCGACGATGCCCTGGCGCACCAGCTCGCCAAGACCATCGGAAATGTCGGTCTGCATCTTGCGGCCCCATTCGCCGTTCCCGGCCTGCTGAAAGGCGGCGCCATAGCCCGTCGATCCGCGGAAATTGGGCTGGAATACGGCATAGCCCTGCGCGGCAAAGGCCTGCGCCCACCAGGCGAATCCCGGATAGTCCCGGGCCGACGGGCCGCCATGCGGGAACACGACGACCGGCAGGTTCTTCCCCGGCCGGCCCGGCGGGAGGGTCAGGACACCCGAGACGTCGAGGCCGTCCGCGGCCTTGTACCGGACCATCCGCATCGGCCCGACATCGGCCGCCGCCATCGCATAGGAAACCCCCAGCGGGTTCGCCTGGCCGGTGGCGATATCGACCTTCCACCAGGTAAGCGGATCGCCGATTCCGTCGGTCTGCACGATCAGATGATCGAAGCGGTCGCTCCAGTCGACCAACCGCACATTCACCCCGGGAAAGGCGCGCCGTGTGGCAGCCATCACCTTTTCCTGCCGGGCATTGTAGAAATGGGCCTCCGGCACGTCGCCCTCAAGAACATAGCCGATCAGCTGGCGGCTGCGCGTATCG
>NZ_JAQGLC010000157.1 GCF_028293085.1 Sphingomonas bacterium | reverse complement strand
AATCCACGCCGGGCACCACGTTCGCCGGGCAAAAGGCGACCTGCTCGGTCTCGGCGAAGAAATTGTCCGGATAACGATCGAGCACCATCCGCCCGACGATCCGTACCGGCAGCACTTCCTCCGGGATGATCTTGGTCGGGTCGAGCACGTCGAAGGGCAGGCTGTCGGCGAATTTCTGGTCGAACGCCTGGATGCCCAGCTCCCATTCGGGAAAGTTGCCGCGGTCGATCGCCTCGAACAGGTCGCGCCGGTGAAAATCGGGATCGGCGCCGGCGATCTTCACCGCCTCGTCCCAACAGGTCGATTGCACGCCCTGTTTCGGCTTCCAGTGGAATTTGACGAAGGTCGATCTGCCCTTCGCGTTGACCAGCCGGAAGGTGTGGATGCCGAACCCCTCCATCGTCCGGAGCGAGCGCGGGATCGTGCGGTCGGACATCGCCCACATGATCATGTGAGTCGATTCCGGCATCAGGCTGATGAAATCCCAGAAGGTGTCGTGTGCCGAGGCCGCCTGCGGATAGCCGGTCTGGGCCTCCATCTTCACCGAATGGATCAAATCGGGGAATTTGATCGCGTCCTGGATGAAGAACACCGGGATATTGTTGCCGACCAGATCCCAATTGCCCTCCTTCGTATAGAATTTCACCGCGAAGCCGCGCACGTCGCGCGGGGTATCGACCGAGCCTGCGCCACCCGCGACGGTCGAGAAGCGCGTGAACAAGGGCGTGCGCTCGCCCGCGCGCTGGAACAGATCGGCCTTGGTGATGTCGGCCAGGCTCTCATAACATTCGAAATAGCCGTGCGCGGCGGAGCCCCGGGCATGGACGATCCGCTCGGGGATGCGCTCGTGATCGAAATGGAAGATCTTCTCACGCAGCACGAAATCCTCGAGCAGCACGGGCCCGCGCGCGCCGGCCTTCAACTGGTTCTGGTTGTCCGAGACGCGGATGCCCTGGTTGGTGGTCAGCCCAGCCTCGGCCTCGCCGCCGGCCGGCACCTGCTGATGCGTCTCGCCGCCGGTCCCCGTCTTTACCCCGCCAGTCTTCACGCCGCTCTTCGTCGCCATCATTCGCTCCCGTCGCAGTTCGGTGGCTCAACTTCGCCGCGGCGGGAAAGGTCCGGGATTTTCGGCCTGCTTGCTTTCGATCAACGTGATTCCCGATCAGCCGCCGGCATAGCCTCCGATGATCGGCAGGATCTCGCCGGTGATGTAGCTCGAGCATTGGTTCGAGGCGAGAAAGACATAGGCCGGGGCGATCTCCTCGGGCTGGGCCGGGCGCTTCATCGGCGTGTCGGCGCCGAACTGCGCGACATCGGGGCCTTCCTTGTCGCTGGGGTTGAGCGGTGTCCATACCGGCCCCGGCGCCACCGCGTTCACCCGGATGCCCTGGGGGATCAGATGCGTCGCGAGACTCCGGGTAAAGGCATGGATGCCGCCCTTGGTCATCGAATAATCGAGCAAATCCTTGTTGCCGAGCAGGCCGGTGACAGAGCCCGTGTTCACGATCGCGCCGCCCGGCTTCATCTTCGCCACCGCCGCCTGCGCCATGAAGAAATAGCCATAGAGATTGGTCTTGAGCGTCTCGTCGAAATGCTCCGCGGTCAGGTCGGCAAAGGTCGAATGGACCTGAAACGCCGCATTGTTGACGAGCACGTCGAGCCGCCCGAACGCCTTGGCCGCCTGCGCGACCGCGCGCTTGCAAAAGGCCTGGTCGCGCACGTCGCCGGGGATCAGGATGCAGCGCCGGCCTTCCTTCTCCACGGCGGCCTTCGTGACCTTCGCATCCTCATCCTCGTCGAGAAAGATGATCGCGACATCGGCGCCCTCGCGCGCGAACAGCACCGCGACTGACCGGCCGATCCCCGAATCCCCGCCGGTGATGATCGCTGCCAGCCCCTCCAGCTTGCCCGATCCCTTGTAGAAGGGCGCATCGTACATCGGCGCCGGATCGAGCTTGGCCTCGCTACCGGGCTTGAGCTGATGCTGCTGCGGCAGCGGCGGCTCGGGATAGGTCCGCGCGCCCGCCTGCATCGCCCCGCCGGGCTTCTTTTTCTTCGCGGCCTTTTTGTCGGCCTTAGCCACCTGCGCCTGGATCGCGCGCTGCTCCGCGACGGTTTTCTTCGAGTTGGATTTCGCCATGATTCTGCTCGCTATGGTGAGGCGACCAGAATGCGCGGGAGGCGCAGGGCGTTCCGGACGATCTGCGATCCGCCCTTATTGCCCCTTTCGCGCCTGCGGCACGATGATCCGCCCGACCCGCTTCGCGCCCTCCTCGTCGCGCTTGAGCTCGATGTCGACGCTCTCCTCGCGCTGCGTCGGCCGTCCGAAATCGCGGATCAGATGCGCAGTGATCAGCGACAGGCCATCGGGGTCGATCGATCCGCGCGCGGCGACAAGCATGCCCACCGCATAGGTCGCTGAAAGTCATGCCATTTTGCGGGTGGCATCGCGGCGATGATCTGATAGCATGTTCCCAGTTCGTTCCGGAAGGGATTTCGTGGCCAGACGTGCCGGCAGCGCCGATCTTCCCCTCCATGGCGGTCGCGTGCCGCCATGGCTGGGGGAGCGCATGACGCGGCTCGGCGCGGTGATGTCGCAGGCGATCGTCCATCATTATGGCCGCGACGAATTGCTGCGCCGGCTCGCCCATCCCTTCTGGTTCCAGTCTTTCGGCGCGGTGATGGGGATGGACTGGCATTCGTCGGGCATCACCACCAGCGTGATCGGCGCCTTGAAGCGTGGTCTCGCGTCCCGCCAGGACGAACTCGGAATCTACGTGTGCGGAGGGCGCGGCAGGCATTCGCGCAATACGCCCGCTGAGCTACAGGCTCTCGGCGAGCGCATT
>NZ_JAQGLC010000111.1 GCF_028293085.1 Sphingomonas bacterium | reverse complement strand
AGTCGAGATGCGCCCAGCCGACCTGCAGCTTCGATTTGAGATCGGCGAGCACGAAGCGCGTGTTCTGGAAATCGAACACCACGCCGGCGAACGCCTTGCGGACCTTGGTGAAGGCGACCGTCTCGTCGAACGCCTTTTGCGCCGAGGCCTGCACGCCGACCGCGATCGACAGCCGCTCCTGCGGCAGCTGGCTCATCAGATAGATGAAGCCCTTGCCCTCCTCGCCCAGGCAATTGGTCATCGGCACGCGCACGTCCTCGAAGAACAATTCGCTGGTGTCGGCGGCGTCCTGGCCGATCTTGTCGAGGTTGCGCCCGCGCTTGAATCCCTCCCGGTCGCTCTCGACCAGGATGATCGACATGCCCTTGTACGCGGGCTTGGCGTCGGGATCGGTCTTGGCGACGACCAGGATCAGGTCCGCATTCTGGCCGTTGGTGATATAGGTCTTGGAACCGCTCACGACATAATGGTTGCCGTCCTTCCTCGCGGTGGTGCGGATGCTCTGCAGGTCCGATCCGGTGCCCGGCTCGGTCATCGCGATCGCGGTGATCGTCTCGCCCGAGACGAGGCGCGGCAGCCACTGCTTCTTCTGCTCCTCGGAGCCGTACTGGACGATATAGTCGCAGACGATGTCCGACTGGAGCGAGAAGCCGAGCGGGGTGCCGGCATAGGACACCTCCTCGTCGATGATCGCGTTATAGCCGAAATCGAGCCCCAGCCCGCCATATTCCTCGGGCACCGTCGGGCACAGCATTCCGATCGCGCCGGCCTTGGTCCAGATCGACTTGTCGACGATCCCCGCCTCTTCCCATTCGGTGATGTGCGGCACCGCCTCCTTCTGCAGGAAGCTGCGCACGCTCTGGCGGAAGGCCTCGTGATCCTCGTTATACGCGAAGCGGCCGGGCACGGTGTCGAGCGACATTCTTCTCTCCTGGTATCTTTTGAGGAGGGTGTGCGTTCAGTTTACGCGAACGTCAAGCGTGACCTCCGTTCGTCCCGATACGCCATTTCGACCAGCTCAATGGCTACTCAGGACGAACGGAGGAGGGTAAGGTCGCCAAAATCGAGAAGGAGAGTGCATGAAACTGGCCAGCCTAAAGCATGGACGCGACGGCAAGCTCGTCATCGTCTCGAACGACCTGGCCTGGTATGCCGATGCGGGGCACATCGCCCCCAGTTTGCAAGCGGCGCTCGACGATTGGGACCGGCTGCTGCCCGATCTGCAGAATCTCGCGACCGATCTCGAGCATGAGATGATCCCGATGCGCCGCTTCCATGAGCATGACGCGGCGGCGCCGCTGCCGCGCGCCTATCAATGGGCGGACGGCTCGGCCTATGTGAACCATGTCGCCCTGGTGCGGCAGGCGCGCGGGGCGGAGATGCCCGAGACCTTCTGGCACGATCCGCTGATGTACCAGGGCGGCTCCGATGGATTCCTCGGTCCGCGCGATCCGATCCCGCTGGCCGACGAAAGCTGGGGCGCCGATCTCGAGGCCGAAGTGGTGGTGGTGACGGGCGACGTGCCGCTGGGCGCGAGCCGCGAGGAAGCGCTGGCTGCGGTGCGGCTGGTCGGCCTCACCAACGATGTGAGCTTGCGCAACCTGATCCCGGGCGAGCTGGCCAAGGGTTTCGGCTTCTTCCAGTCCAAGCCCGCCAGCGCCTTCTCGCCGGTATTCGTCACGCCCGACACGCTCGGCGACTGGTGGAAGGACGGAAAGCTCCACCGCAAGCTGATGGTCGATCTCAACGGCAAGCCGTTCGGGCGCGCCGAGGCGGGCGAGGACATGACCTTCGATTTCGGTACCTTGATCGCACACGCCGCGAAGACGCGGGCATTGGGTCCGGGCACGATCATCGGCTCCGGCACCGTCTCCAACCGCGACGCGGACGGCGGCCCCGGCAAGCCGATCGCCGATGGTGGGGTAGGCTATTCGTGCATCGCCGAGGTCCGCACGGTCGAGACGATCAAGGGCGGCGCCGCGGTGACGCCGTTCCTGAATAAGGGCGACACGGTCCGCATCTGGGCCGAGGACGACAAGCATCACCCGATCTTCGGGGTGATCGAGCAGACGGTGGAATGATCCTCCCCGTGCCGGGGAGGAATGGCTCAATGGAAATCGTGCGACTTGATCGGGATCACTTCCTCGAGTGCACCGAATAACGGCAATCTCGGCCGATCGCGTGGATCGATCGTCCCGCCATGGGTTGCTCCGTCGCCCGGCATCTTCATGTTGGGCAGGTCGAGATCGCCGATGCTGCGCAGCAAATGGGTATGATCGACGATCCGATCGGCGACGACATGGATCACGCCGCTTTCCGATTGTACGCGGCCGACCACGCTGATCATCGATGCCGCCATCAGGGTGCTGCGTTGCGCCTCGAACCGGTCCTTCCACAGGATCGCATTGGCGATGCCGGTCTCGTCCTCCAGGGTCACGAACACCACGCCCTCGGCGCTGCCCGGTCGCTGCCGCACCAGAATGATCCCCGCCACCTCGACCCGCGCGCCGTCCTTCATCGTCTTGAGATCGCCGCACTTCCGGATGCGCAGCCGATCGAGCTCGCCGCGCAGGAAATGGAGCGGGTGATGGCGCAAGGTGAGTTGCGTCGCGCGATAATCCTCCACCACTTCCCGGCCAGCGGTGAGCGGGGTCAGCGCGACGCCGGGTTCGTTTGCTTCGGGTACGATCGAGCCCGCCCGCGTATCGGCGGCGGTCAGCAGCGATAACGGCGCCTGGCCCAGCCCCTTGATCGCCCAGAGCGCCTGGCGCCGGTTGAGGCCGAGGCACTGAAAGGCATCGGCCCGGGCGAGCTTCTCCAATGCCGCCGGCTTCACGCCTGAACGGCGCCAGGCATCCTCGACCGAGCTGAAGGGCCCGGCCGCGCGGGCCTCCACGATCTTGCCGCCATCATCCTCGCCGAGCCCCAGCACGATCCGCATACCGAGCCGTAGCGGCAGGAGGGTTCGCCAATCCTCGTCGGTGCCCCAGAAGCGGCCGTCGCGCGGCCGGGCATTCGGTGCCGCCGCAACGACGATCGTGTCCCAATCGCTCCGGTTGATGCACACGGGCAGCGCCTCGACCCCATGCTCGCGCGCATCGCGGACGATCTGCGCCGGCGCGTAGAAGCCCATCGGCTGGGCATTGAGCAGCGCGGCGCAGAAGATCTCGGGATGATGGCATTTCATCCAGGACGAGGCATAGGCGATCTTGGCGAAGCTGGCGGCGTGGCTCTCCGGAAAACCATAGCTGCCGAACCCCTCGATCTGCTTGACCAGCCGCTCGGCGAAATCGAGTGAAATGCCGTTCCCCAACATGCCGTTGACGAGCTTGTCACGGAACTCGCCGACACCGCCCGTCTGCTTGAACGTGGCCATCGCCCGCCGCAGTCGGTCCGCCTCGCCGGGAGTGAAACCTGCGCCCACGATCGCGACCTGCATCGCCTGTTCCTGGAACAGTGGCACACCCAATGTCTTCTCCAGAACCGCGCGCAGCTTCGGGCTGGGATAGTCGATCTCCACCTTGCCTTCGCGCTGCTGCTCGCGCCGCTTGAGATAGGGATGCACCATGTCGCCCTGGATCGGACCGGGCCGGACGATCGCGACCTGGATGGCGATGTCGTAGAAATTCTCCGGCCGCAGTCGCGGCAACATCGACATCTGCGCGCGGCTCTCGATCTGGAACACGCCCAGCGTATCGGCCTTGCGGATCATCGCGAAGGTTTCGGCATCGTCCTCCTGCATCAGGGGGCTGTCCAGCCTGAGGCTGATGTCCTTGTGTTCGTGCAACAGATCGAAGGTCCGTCGCATGCAGCCGAGCATGCCAAGACCGAGGATATCGACCTTCATCAGGCCCAGTTCCTCCACGTCGAGCTTCTCCCATTCGACCACGCGCCGGTCAATCATCGCGGCGGGCTCGACCGGCAGCAGCTCGTCGAGCCGGCCATGCGCCAGCACGAAGCCGCCGGGATGCTGCGACAAATGCCGCGGCGTGCCGATCAGCTGTTTCGCCAGGTCGAGCGTCAGCGCGAGCCGCTGCTCGGTGGGATCGAGATTGAGCGCCTCGACATGCTCCGGGGGCAGGCCGTCGCTCGACCAGCCCCAGACCTGCCCCGACAGCGCTGCGGTCATGTCCTCGGACAGGCCAAGCGCCTTGCCCACCTCGCGCACCGCGCCGCGCGTGCGGAAGCGGCTGACCACCGCCGTCATCGCCGCATGGTTTTTGCCATAGGTTTCGTAGATCCACTGGATCACTTCCTCGCGCCGCTCATGCTCGAAATCGACGTCGATATCGGGCGGCTCGTGGCGCTCGGTCGAGATGAAGCGCTCGAACAGCAGCTTGTGGAAAACGGGGTCGATCGAGGTGATGCCGAGCACGAAGCAGATCACCGAATTGGCCGCCGAACCGCGGCCCTGGCACAATATCTCCTGACTGCGCGCGAAGCGCACGATCGAGTTCACGGTCAGGAAATAGGGCGCGTATCCCATCTGCTCGACCAGCGCGAGTTCATGCTCCAGCAGCTTGGTATAAGCGGGCGGCGGCTGGCCTTCGAACCTGTCGGCCAGCGCCGTGCGTGCCATCTTGGCCAGCGCATCCTGTGGCGACCTGCCGCTGATCACCACTTCGTCCGGATAGCGATATTGCTTCTTCAGGTCGCGCAACGTGAAGGTACAGCGCTCGACGATCGCCTCGGTCGCGGCGATCGCCTCAGGATAGCGTTTGAAGCGCCGCGCCATCTCCTCGGGCGATTTGAGATGACGGTCGGCGCTGCGCTCGCGGCGAAAGCCGAGATCGTCGATCGTGCATTTGTTGCGGATCGCGGTGACGACATCCTGCAGCATGCGCCGGTCGGGCGTGTCGTACAGCACGTCTCCGGTGGCGAGCGGCGTCAGGCCGAATTGCCGCGCCTTTTCCGCCAGCAGATGCAGGCGCAGCGGATCGCCGGGGCGACGATGCTGGGTCAGGCAGAGATGCCCGCGGTCGCCAAACGCATCCGTCATCCAGCGCAGCGCGAGCTGGTCTTGCTCGAAAGTCTCGGTCATGCCGGGTACGAGCGCACCGATCAGCCCGGTCGCATGCGCCGCCACATCTTCCCAATGCAGGAAGCATTGTCCTTTCTCGCCCTTTTGCGCATCGGCGCGGCCCTTGCCGAGCGTGAGAAGGCGGGTGAGGCGGCTCCAGGCGGGGCGATCCTCGGGCCACACCAGCAAGGAAGTACCGTCGACCAGATCGAGTCGGCAGCCGGCGATCATGCGGATCGGCACACCCTGTTTCGTGACCTCCTCGGCCGCGACCAGCGCGCGCACCACGCCGCCCACCGAGTTGCGATCGGTGATGCCCAGCGCCGGCATGCCACCCAGCGCGGCGGTTTCGAACAGTTGCTCGGGTGAGGAAGCGCCGCGCAGGAAACTATAATGCGTCGTCACCTGCAGTTCGGAATAGGTCATCCGAACGCCCCATGGATGAACCAGTTGAGATCGCCCGTTTCGGCGCGTTCGCCGTCGCCACGGCGAAACAGCCAGAAGCGTTGGCCGGCTTCGTCCTCCACCCGGAAATAATCGCGTACCGAATATTGCTCGGTCGCGCGTTTCCACCATTCGCCCGTCACGCGTTCGGGTCCGTCGGCACGCACCACCTTGTGCGTCGTACCGCGCCAGGTGAAGCGGCGCGGCGGCTGGTCGGGCAGTTCGGCGATGACATGGTCGAGCAGTTCGGGTCGCCGGAGCATGCGCACCGGACGCGGCCAGCGATGATGCCAGGGATGGAGATCGGGCGTGCGATCGAGCTGGCGGACATCGCCCGGCTTGAGCGGCGCGGCGGTGCGCTCGGGCGGGTCGAGCGGGGGCGCGGGGGCGGCCGCTCGCTCGGGCACGTCGCTTTCCACCGGCCGCATGCGCCACAGCCGCCCCGCGCCGATGCGGATGGCGAGCGTATCGACCAGCGTCGCGATATCGGGCGCCGCATCCTCATCCAGCCGCTCGACCAGCGGCTGGGCCCCCAGCGGCTCGCTGCGTCTGACATGCAGCGCCAGCGCGTCCACGCCGAAACCCGGATCGATCGTCTCGATCCGGCGCAGCAACAGGCGCTTGAGATGCGCCGGATCGCGGCTGGCACGGGCGACGCCGATGCGGATCGTCTGCGGTCTGCCGTCGATGCGATCGGCGACCAGCTCGATCATTCGTGCCCCACGCCCCGCCTTGGCCAGCTTCTCGATCAGATCGGGCACGAGCCGGTCGAGCCAGTGCGCAATCGCCTCGCCGGTCAGGATCGGCTCGGCGAAACGCTGCGCGGTGACGATATGCTCGAGCGGCACGACCGGATCGAGCGGCTCGCCCAATCGGCCCGTCGCCTGATCGATCCGCGCGACCAGCCCCGCGCCGAACCGCCGCGCGAGCGGGGCGCGGGGCATGGCCGACACCTGGCCGACGCGATCGATGCCGAGGCGCTTGAGCAGCTCGACCGCGGCGGGCTCGATACGGAGCGCGATGGTGGGGAGGGGGGCGAGGGCGTCGATATGCGCGGCCGGAGGGCAGATCAGCACCCTGTCGTTCGAGCGGGAAGGAAGGGCATAGCGCGCCAGCGCCCAGGCCGCGCCGGCCGAGTCCGCCACGGCGATCCGCGCGGTGAAGCCCAGCCGCGCCAGCAGCTTCAGGATCCGCCGCGCCATCGCCTCCTCGCCGCCGAACAGATGCGCGGTACCGGTGATATCGATGAACAGCCCGTCCTCGTCCGACAGGGCGACGATCGGCGACCAGTGCCGTGCGGCGGCGATGGCGAGGCGGGTCAGCTCGGCGCGGTCGCCCTCGGGATCGGCGGGGCGGATGTCGAGCCCGCGCACCTGCGCGCGCGCCTGGGTCACTGCCATGCCGGGCTGGATGCCCAGCGTACGGGCGGCCGGGCTGGCGGCGGCGATGAGGTGTTTGCTGCCTTCCCGGATCGAGGTGACGAGGGGCGCTTGCAATTCCTCCCCCGCGCAGGAGGAGGAATTGGCGACGCCATCGTCACTCCTGAGCCGCGCCGATGTCGGCCCTTCCTTCCCCCGCGCCCAGCGCGCGCCCGGGCGCCAGCCGCCGTCGCGCGGGGCCGCCTTGATATCGACGATCGGCTGAGCCTGCCCGCTCGTTTCAGGCGGCGCGGCGGTGCGTTCCGCCCGCCGCAACCGGTCGATCGACCAGTCGGGCAGGAAGAGCGAGGCGACCCGTTTCATCGCATGCCTCCAGCGTCCAGTCATGGGGTTCGCCGCCGCGCTGGCGGACCAGCTCGATCCGCCAGCGCGGGCAACCGACGCCCTCGACCGGGAGCGGGGTCGAGGGCGCGGCGGCGATTCGCCAGCGCGTCACGGCGGCCGAGGGCACGGCGAGCGGATTGCCGCCCTCGCGCGCATGGCGCTTCAGCAGCAAAGCGATCGTCTTGCCGCCCTCCGCCGCCAGTTGCAGCCGGCGCGTATTGGGCATCGAGGCGCGCCGGACCTCGCCGATCACCGCGCCCAGCCCGCGATGGCGCAGCCCCTCCTCCATCAGCGCGAGCAGCTCGGCATCGTCGGCCGCCTCGGCATAAAGAATGCGCTCGGGGGCGAGGCCCGCCTGAAACAGACCGGGCGCGAACAGGTCGCGCCGGCGCACCACCCACAGCACCGGTCCCCAGGCGCGCGCGGCGATGCCGGCCATGAACAGCGTGGCGGCGGCATCGTCGCCCATGCCCGGGCTGGCCGCCGCGATCTCATGGAGCGAATCGAGCCTGAGCCCCGTCGTCGCCAGCCGCGAATCGATCGCCCCGATCCCGAACGGCAGCACGGGACGACGGCGCAATCCATCCCCCTCGATCGCACGCAGGGTTTCGCGTAAAGCGGAAAGGGCAGTGGCAGACGACAAATTTACGACTCGCAAATAGGAATGTTCCTATTTTGTTCCTACATTGGCGCTTGAGTCAAGCGCTACGCGGCCCGCCCGGACAACCCATCGTTCCTATTGGCACAGTCCCGTCGCCGCTGGCCTCTCGCCAAGCGCTTTGAAATTTTATAACAAGGCTCCGAACGGCGAATCCGTGCGTTTGTCTGCCGGCGAACGCTCGATTCGCGATGATTGGAGAGCCCATGGCAAGCGACATTCCGCGCGCCAATTTGCAACCGCTGTCGCTCTATGTGCCGGAACCCAAATTCCGTCCGGGCGATACCGTCGATTTCACCGAGGTCGCGATTCCCGCGGCCGGCGACGCCCGGCGACCCGACACCGCCGACCGTGCCGAGACCTTCATCGATCTGGCCTATGAGCTGGTCCGCGTGCTCGATGACGAGGGCAATGCCGTCGGCCCGTGGAATCCGCGCCTCTCGCCCGAGACGCTCCGGGCGATGCTGCGCAGCATGGCGCTGGTCCGCGCCTTTGACGAACGCATGTTCCGCGCCCAGCGCCAGGGCAAGACCAGCTTCTACATGAAGTGCACCGGCGAGGAGGCAGTCGCAGTCGCTGCGGCCTTCGCGCTCGATTACGAGGATATGTGCTTCCCGTCCTACCGCCAGCAGGGCCTGCTCATCGCGCGCGGCTGGTCCATGGTCGACATGATGAACCAGATCTATTCGAACAAGGGCGATCGGCTGCAGGGCAAGCAGCTGCCGATCATGTATTCGGTCAAGGAAGCCGGCTTCTTCTCGATCTCGGGCAATCTCACCACGCAATATCCCCAGGCAGTGGGCTGGGCGATGGCCTCGGCGGCCAAGGGCGACACGCGAATCGCCGCCACATGGTGCGGCGAGGGTTCGACCGCCGAGGGTGATTTCCATTCCGCCTGTACTTTCGCCAGCGTCTACCGCGCGCCGGTGATCTTCAACGTCGTCAACAATCAATGGGCGATTTCGAGCTTCTCCGGGTTCGCCGGCGCTGAATCGACCACCTTTGCGGCGCGCGCGATCGGCTATGGCATCGCCGGCCTCCGGGTCGACGGCAATGACGCCCTCGCCGTCTATGCCGCGACCGCCTGGGCCGCCGAACGGGCGCGGACCAACCAGGGCCCGACGCTGATCGAGCATTTCACCTACCGCGCCGAAGGCCACTCGACTTCGGACGATCCCGGGCAATATCGTTCTGCCGGCGAGCCAAGCGCCTGGCCATTGGGCGATCCGATCCGGCGGCTGAAGGATCATTTGATCCATATCGGCGAGTGGGACGAGGATCGCCACGCCGCACAGGACCTCGCGCTCGCCGAAGAGGTGAAGCGCGCGCAGAAGGAGGCCGAGCAGAACGGCATTCTCGGCCACGGCCTCCACCAGCCGCTGGATACGCTGTTCGACGGCGTGTTCGAGGAGATGCCCTGGCATCTGAGGGAACAACAGGCGCAGATGCTCGCGGAAGAAACCGCCTCGGGCCGGCCATGGGCACGCAAGTCATGAGCGACATCATCGATCCCGCCGACATCATCGCCCCTGAAGCCGGTCCGGACGGCACCGCTCGCATGAACATGATCCAGGCGATCAACTCCGCCATGGACGTGATGATGGCCCGCGATCCCGACGTGATCGTGATGGGCGAGGATGTCGGCTATTTCGGCGGCGTCTTCCGCGCGACCGCGGGCCTCCAGGCCAAATATGGCAAGCAGCGCGTCTTCGATACGCCGATCACCGAATGCGGCATCATCGGCGTCGCGGTCGGCATGGGCGCCTATGGTCTGCGCCCGGTGCCGGAGATCCAGTTCGCCGATTACATCTATCCCGCGCTCGACCAGCTCGTGTCGGAAGCGGCGCGGCTGCGCTACCGCTCGGCCGGCGAGTTCACCGCCCCGATCACGGTGCGCTCGCCCTTTGGCGGGGGCATCTTCGGCGGCCAGACCCACAGCCAGAGCCCCGAGGGGATCTTCACCCATATCTCTGGCGTGAAGACGGTGATCCCGTCGACCCCCTATGACGCCAAGGGCCTGCTGATCGCGGCGATCGAGGATAATGATCCGACGATCTTCTTCGAGCCCAAGCGCATCTATAACGGCCCGTTCGACGGCCATTGGGACAAGCCGACCCAGAACTGGTCGCTGCATCCCGCGGGCGAGGTGCCGACCGGCTATTACA
>NZ_JAQGLC010000057.1 GCF_028293085.1 Sphingomonas bacterium | reverse complement strand
GCGAGAGGCGCGCCTATAGCAGCGGGATTTGCCGCATTGCAAGCGGTTCGGGCCCAAAGAATTACGCGATGAATTGCTCCATCGTGATCCGGTCGTCGAGCGCATGCTCCGGATCGAACAGCAAGGTCAGCTCGCGCGAGCGGTCGATCACGATGTCGACGCGGGCGACTTCACGGATCTCGCGCTGATCGGCGACGGCGCTGACCGGACGCTTGCCGGGCTCGAGCACGCGCAGCGAGATGCGGGCCTTGTCGGGCAGGATCGCGCCGCGCCAGCGCCGCGGGCGGAACGGGCTGATCGGGGTGAGCGCGAGCATCGCCGAGCCCAGCGGCAGGATCGGGCCGTGCGCGGAAAGATTATAGGCGGTCGAGCCGGCGGGCGTGGCGACGAGGATGCCGTCACAGGCCAGCTCGTCGATCACCACGCGCTCGTTGACGGTCACCTCCAGCTTGGCCGTCTGGCGGGTTTCGCGGAGCAGCGAGACCTCGTTGATCGCGGGGAGGGTATAGACTTCGCCATGCACCGTCTCCGCCGTCATGCCGAGCGGGATCACCTTGAACTCCTTGGTGCGCGACAGGCGGTCGTCGAGGCCGTGGCGGCGCCATTCATTCATCAGGAAGCCGACCGTGCCGAGATTCATGCCGAACACCGGGACGACCGGCTTGCGGCGCTCCAGCATGGCGTGGAGCGTCTGCAGCATGAAGCCGTCGCCGCCGAGCGCGACGATCATCTCCGCTTCCTCGACCGGCACCCAGTCATAGGCGTCGGCGAGCTCGGCGGCCGCGGCCTGCGCGGGTGGGGTCGGGGAGACGACCAGCGCCCGTCTGATGCTCATCCGCCGGTGACGCTCATATGGCGCGCGACTGCGGGCGTGGCGGCGGCGATGTCGAAATCGTGGCGGGCGGGCTTGGTGGCCATCGCCGAATCCAGCGCCGCATCGAGCGCGGCGATGCCGCCCTCGCGGAGCGCGCGCTTGAGGTCGACCCGATCGTCATGGCCGAGACAGGTGTAGAGAATGCCCTCGGTCGTCAGGCGCACGCGGTTGCAGGTGTCGCAGAAATTGGCGGTGAGCGGCGAGATCAGGCCGAGCCGGGTCTCGGTGCCGGCCACGCGCCAGTAGCGCGCCGGGCCGCCGCTGCGGTGCGTGTCGTGGACCAGATCGAAGCGGGAGGCGAGATCGTCGAACACGGCGGGCAGCGGAAGGAAACGGTCGGCACGGTCCTCGTCGATCGCGCCGAGCGGCATCGTCTCGATCAGGGTGAGGTCGAAACCCTCGTCCGCGCACCAGGCCAGCATCGGGGCGATCTCGGTGTCGTTGAGGCCCTTCAGAGCGACCATGTTGATCTTGACCGTGAGGCCTGCCTCGCGGGCGGCGTGGATGCCCGCGATCACGCGGTGCACGTCGCCGTGGCGGGTGATGTAGCGGAAGGTGTCGGGATCGCGGCTGTCGAGGCTGACATTGATCCGGCGCATGCCCGATGCGACCATTGCCCCGGCATGATCGGCGAGATGATTGCCGTTGGTGGTCATGGTCAGCTCGTCGAGCCCGGCGCCGACATGGCGGCCGAGGCGCCGGACGAGGTCGCCGACATCGCGGCGCACCAGCGGCTCGCCGCCGGTGAGGCGGATCTTCGTGATACCACGTGCGATGAACCGCTCGGCAATCAGCGCGATCTCTTCCAGGCTCAGCAAGGCGGCGCGGGGCAGGAAGGTCATCTGTTCGGCCATGCAATAGCGGCAGCGCAGATCGCAGCGATCCGTCACCGAGATCCGCAGATAGCTGATCGTGCGGCCATGGCGGTCGATCAGGGCGGGGGCGCAGGCCATGGTGCAGGAGCTAAGCCTTCGCGGGGTCGGTAACAACCCCGTTTGGGATTCGCGCGCCCGGACCCCATTAGCGGAAGCCTTGTCCTTCGCGTTCAAACCTCGGAAAGAGAAGAAAGGTCCTTCGACAAGCTCAGGACGAACGGGAGTAAGAAGGAGACCGTGACGGAAGCCGAGCCAAGCCCTGGTGCCGCGCCGCTGTTCATCCTGTCGTTCAGGCAGCGTGACGAGCTCGCCACGCTGGCGGCGGGCGCGGGGTGGCAGGTCGTCGCCGCGCGGCGTGCGGCCGGGGCTGAGCGGCGCTTCCTGACCAGCGGTGCGGCACTGGCGGTGATCGACGCGCGCGGGGCGCTCGACGAGGGCAAGGAAGCGGCGTCGGCAATCGGCGGGGCGATCGCGGCCAATGGCGGGGCGCTGCTCGTGCTGGTCTCGCGCGGCGACGTGGCGGCGATCGGGCAGTTCTTCGATGCCGGCGCCACGCATTTCCTGGCGAGCCCGTTCGGCGAATCCGAGTTCCTGCAGGCTCTGCGCTACGCCGCGCGCCATGCCGAGCGGATGGCGGGCGAATGGCGTGCCTCCGGGCCGGCGGAGCCGCTTGGCTGGCGGCTCGATGTGGCGACGCGGTCGCTGCTGCTGACGCCCGCCTTCGCCCGACAGCTCGATATCGACGAGCATCCCAAGCTGGTGGCGCTGTGGCGGCGGATCGACCCGACCGAGCGGCCCGCGGCGATGGCGGCGCTCCGTCGCCTGTCCGACACGCGCCAGGCGACGGCGTTTGCGCATGACGTTCCAGGGTTGGGCCGGGTCGTCCAGCATCTCCAATATGACGCGAAGGCAGGCAGGGTCGACGCGCTGGTCGAACCGTTGGGCAGCGCGCCCGAGCCTGCCTCGGTGCTGCGCGACGCGCTGATCGGCACGCGCGACGCCGGGGGCGCGCGCCGCTGGATCGACCGGCGACTGGCCGATCCCGATGGCAAGCCGCTCTCGGCGATGCTGGTTGCGCTCAACCGCTTCGACATCGTCAATGCCGCTTATGGCCGCGCCGCGGGCGACGGGCTGCTGCGCGCCGCGTTCAAGCGGATCGAGGAGGCCGCGGGCGGGGCGCTGGTCGCGCGGATGGGCGGATCGGAGTTCCTGGTCGCGATCGAGGATCCGCCGCCGCGCGTCGACCGGGTCGCCGAGCGAATCGCGGGCGAGCTGGCCCGGCCTTTCGTGACGGGCGAGACGATCGCTGTGCTCGGCTGCCGCATCGGGATTGCCGCGCGCGAGCCCGGCGACACTGCGGCAAGCCTGTTGCGGCGCGCGAGCGAGGCGCTGGCCGATGCCCGCGCTTCCGACAGCGCGACGGTGCGGGTGGCCGATAGCGGCGGGGGCGAGGAATCGATCGAGGCGCTGGCGATCGAGCTGCGCCACGCGATGGACCGGGGCGAGATCGACATCCTGTTCCAGCCGCAGGTTTCGGTAACGACCGGGGCGATCGTCGGGGTCGAGGCGCTGGCGCGCTGGGACCACAAGACGCTCGGCACGATCGGGGCGGAAATGCTGTTCGCGGCGGCGGCGCGGGCCGATCTCGAGATCGGGCTGTCGGATCATATCCAGCGGATCGTGCTGGAGCGCGCCGCGGCATGGCCGGCAGTGTTGCGCGGGCTGCGGCTGTCGCTCAACCTGACTGCCGGGGATATCGCGCGGCCGGGCTTTGCCGACCTGTTCCTCGACCGCGTCGATGCCAGCGGCTTCCCGCGTGGGCGACTGACCGTCGAGATCGTCGAGAGCGGGCTGATCGAGGATCTGGGCATCGCGGCGGGGCTGCTCGCGGCGCTGCGGAGCGCGGGCCTGCGCGTCGCGATCGACGATTTCGGGACGGGTTATTCGAGCCTCGCCTATCTCAAATCGCTGCCGCTCGATTATCTCAAGATCGACAAGAAGCTGGCGCAGGACATCACCGGCACCGTACGCGACCGGGTGGTGGTGCGCGGCGTGATCGACATGGCGCGGTCGCTCGGCCTGGTCGTGATCGCGGAAGGGGTCGAGACGCAGGAACAGCTCGACCTGCTCGCCAAGGAGGGGTGCCAGATCTACCAGGGCTATCTGTGCTCCGGCGCGGTGACGGTAGCGGCCCTCGAGGAGCTGCTTACGGGCTGACGTAGCAAGCGACGACCCCTGACATTATTATTCGACGGCGCACCCCGGCCACCAGGGGGATCGTCGCGAAAGCCGGCGAATTTTGTCATGCCGGGGCCGGTCGTCAGGGCGCCGTCGCAGCGGGCCTTTCCCTGCCGCCCATCAAGGGTCGCTCGACA
>NZ_JAQGLC010000046.1 GCF_028293085.1 Sphingomonas bacterium | reverse complement strand
TGTCCAAGATCGAGGCGCAGACCGAGAGCGAGCGCGCCGCGGAGAATCTGCGCAAGTTCCTGCTCGCCATGTCGGACGACATCCGCGTGCTGCTGGTCAAGCTCGCCGACCGGCTGCACAATATGCGGACGCTCCATTTCATCCCCAATCCCGACAAGCGCCGCCGCATCGCGCGCGAGACGATGGACATCTACGCGCCGCTCGCCGAGCGGATCGGCATGTACGAGTTCATGAAGGAGATGCAGACGCTCGCCTTCAAGGAGCTCGAGCCCGAGGCCTATGCCTCGATCGACAAGCGGCTGACGCAGTTGAAGGAAGGCGGCGGGGACCGCATCGCCAAGATCGGATCGGGGCTGAAGCTGCTGCTGTCGCGCCACGGCATCGAGGCCGACATTTCGGGACGCGAGAAGCACCCATTCTCGATCTGGAAGAAGATGGCCGAACGGCACATCAGCTTCGAGCAATTGTCCGACGTGATGGCGTTTCGCGCGATCGTGCCGAGCGAGGAGGCCTGTTACCAGGCGCTGGGCGTGATCCACCGCCGCTGGCCGATGGTGCCGGGCCGGTTCAAGGATTATATCTCGACGCCCAAGCGCAACGGCTATCGCTCGCTCCACACCAGCGTGATCCATGCCGACAATACCCGCGTCGAGGTGCAGATCCGCACCGAGGAGATGCATGAGGAGGCCGAGCTCGGCCTCGCCGCGCACTGGGCGTACAAGCAGGACAAGGTCCGCCCCGAGACCCAGGTGAGCTGGATCCGCGACCTGATCGAGATCCTCGATACCGCGGGCAGCCCCGAGGAGCTGCTCGAACATACCCGCATGGCGATGTACCAGGACCGGATCTTCGCCTTCACCCCGCGCGGCGAGCTGATCCAGCTGCCCAAGGGCGCGACGCCGATCGATTTCGCTTATGCCGTGCATACCGATCTGGGCGACCAGGCAGTGGGCGCCAAGATCAACGGCCGCGTCGTGCCGCTGAAGACGGGCATCGAGAATGGCGACCAGGTCCAGATCCTGCGCTCCAAGGCGCAGGAACCGCAGACCAACTGGCTGAGCTTCGCGATCACCGGCAAGGCGCGCGCCGCGATCCGCCGGCATCTGCGCCACAAGGAGCGCGAGGAGACCCAGGCGCTCGGGCGCAAAATCTATGACGAGATCGTCCAGCATCTCCCGGCGCCAATCGGCGGCGACGCGATCAAGGGCGCGCTGAAACGGCTGAAGCTGCCCGACGAGGCGGCGCTGATGGAGGCGATCGCGCGGCGCCGCATCACCGACACCGAGGTGATGGAGGCGCTGATGCCGGGATCGGCCGGCACCGGCACGATGCGCGAGGTGCCGATGCAGACCAGTGCGATCTCGATCAAGGGGCTGACCCCCGGCGTCGCGTTCGACCTCGCCGAATGCTGCCATCCGGTGCCGGGCGACCGCATCGTCGGGCTGCGCCGCCCCAATGAGGGGATCGAGGTCCATGCGATCAACTGCCCGCGGCTTGCCGAAAGCGACGATGCCGACTGGGTCGATCTCGCCTGGGGCGACAAGACCGAAGGCGCGACCGCGCGCATCTCGGTCGAGGTCAAGAACGAGCCCGGCGCATTGGGCGTGATCGCGACGATCATCGGCGCGCAAAAGGCCAATATCGTCAACATGCGGCTCGATAACCGCGACACCGGATTCCACACCAACACGATCGACGTGGAGGTGCATGATCTGCATCACCTGACCCGCCTGATCGCGGCGCTGCGCGCGGCCGATGCGGTGAGCATGGTCGAGCGGGTCTGACGACCGGGCGATCGCGGGCGTGAAGTAATTCTGCTCGAAGGGGCCGCGCGCCGGCCAGTATTCGCGAAATTTTGCGAGGCACTCCCGAGGGGGCCTGAATCGAGCGCTACTGGCGGTTTGCGCGGGGCGCCGAATAAAGCATCGTATTCGTGTTGGAAGCGCAAGAAGCGCGCGGCGAACAGTTGCGGCCTGGCTATTGCGTGGTGACTTGCCGAATTTTGCGACCCCTATCGGATCTTGTATCGGCTTTACTCGAGAATAGTAGCGCCCGAAAAACTTCATTATGGGTTTGGGCGTACCGGCTTGGCGTGGGTGCCGGCGGCGACGGGCGTAGCCCGTGAAGTAATGCTGTTGGAGAATGCGGCAGGCCGAACAATATCCGGCCGATTGTGTCAGGCCTTTAGGTGAGGCGCGTTTTCCGAGGCCATCGGCGATTTTCGCGGATAGCGCCCAATAGCGACGTACAGATGTTGGATCGGCAAGAAGAGCGACGCGAACAGACGGCGCGGTCTTATTATGCGGCGACTTGAATAAATATGTCAGTGGGGCGTTTTCTTGTGGCGCTTTTCCTGACCGGTCAGTTTCGGCGCGAATTTGTGATGCCATGACATGAGCTCCGATCCCGGCATGCGGCGCCGGCGGGGAGCAGGCTATCCGGGTAGCGCGGGCGATTGAATCGGCACGGCGCTGGCGCGGCCCGCCCCGGTCCTTCCGACGGGAGCAACGTCGGCCTGTCACTCAATATGCTGCCTCACTCAAGGCGCGCGATCCACTCCGGCAAGGTCATCGGCCTCGAACGACGCGGTATGGATTGCCGGCAATTTCTTCAGCCGGGGATGTGAGTCCAGGGATGGGCCCGGCGCACGTCGAGCCGGCAGAGGCCGCGTAGCTTGTGGCGCCGCGCATAATCCATGACGCGGGCGTCGTAATCGGCCGCGAGCGGGTCCGTGAACTTCCAGTCGGGCGGGTTGAAGGTGGAAAAGCCGTTGATCGTGGGCACACGCCAGAGCTCGGCGAGGAACATCGCATCGACATTGTGCGGGTAGCGCGCGTTCATATAGGCATTGAGAAAGAGCGGCTCGTTCCGGCGGGCGGCGACCACATAGAAGGTCGCGCAGCCGGCAGGCGGCGCGGGGATGCCCCATAAAGCCGCGCGCTGCTCGGAACGACTGAGTCGCGCGGGCGATTCGGCGCTGAGATTCTCGGCCACCAGCAGCGCCACGATCAATCCCGCCAGCCAGGGCTTCGATCGCGCCAGCAGGGTTGCGCGCTCCCGCCAGGTCGCGAGGACGAGCAGCAGAAACGGCAGCACCAGCCAGAGCTGATAACGCGACACGACCCGCATGCCCTTCGCCCCCGGCACCAGCTCGAACACCAGCCCCCAGGGCGACGCTACCCAGAATTGCAAGGTGAGCAGCCAGGCGACCATCATCGCAAGCGCGAACGCCCGCAGCTCCGTCGAGGCCGCCCGATCCTGGCCGGCGCGGCGCCGGACGATGATCCGCCACGCCGCGGTCACTATCAGGATGAACAGGATCAGCGGCACTCCCGCTTCATGTTCCCCGCCGAGCACCCGCCCCGGCAGCGCCGGATCCGCCGGCAGGATAGCATGAACCAGCGCGAGCAGGGGTCGGAAGATCCAGCCCCAGACATAATTGTCGGCCCCCACATTGATCATGTCGACCAACGGCGTGACGAGATAGCCAAGCATCTCGTGATAGGGCTCCCCGCCGGTCTCGCGCACCTTGGGCAGATAGATGGCGAGGAAGGGAATGATCAGGACGATGAAAGCGCCGGCGGCGCAGGCAAGCGTCCCGGCATGGCGGCGCGCGAGGCCAAGCAATGCCGCAGGACGCCAGTTGCCGCTAAGGGCGCACCAACAGACAGCGAACAGGCCGGCCGAAAAGATCGTGAACCAGGCCATGTAATAGGCGGTCAGCAGCCAGGCCGCCATCAGCGCGGCGAGCGCCACGGCCAGCAATCGAGCGCGGCGATGGCGCTTTTCCTGCTCCGCCCGAACGATCGCGATCGCCAGCATCATCGCGACCGGCAGCAGCGCGACGCTCTGCAGTTGCGCATGCACCGCCTGGAGCGAGATATTGCTGGCGACCGTCCACAACAGCGCCACCAGCGCCGCCGCGGACCGACCCCAGCCAAGCGTTCGGGCGACCAGCCAATAGGCCGCCACAAAGCCGATCGTCTTGAAGGTCAGGATGTTCAGCGTGTCGGCGTGGAACGGATCGGCGAACAGCCGCCAGAAGGAATAGACCAGCCCGTAGAGGAAATAGCCGTCATTATAGCCGAGCGTGCCGGTATAGGGATGGAAATAGCTGGTCGTCTGCCAGGCGGCGGCGCCGCTCAGCACGTTGCGCCAATGCTCGAGAATGCTGATCTCGATCATCCCGTCGCCGCGTTCTCCGAAGCCGAGATCGAACCCGCTGAGAATGGGCGCACGGAAGAACAGCGCCATCGCCGCGATGAAGACGAGCGCAAGCGCGGCACGACTGCGGGCGGTTGGGGGCGTGGGCGGGGACCCGATGCCGGCGCTCAGGGCCGGAGCCTCTTTGCGTCGGCTGTCCGGATGACGATGCCGTCGGGGTGCGATTGCTTCATCGCTGGCGCCTAGTCACCTCATGGGGCCACGTCCACATTCGCCTGGCGATACGGTTGCGGCGTTGCCGGATTTTAAGCGGCACCGCGATGACGACGAACAGCATCATCGCCAGACATATCCAGACGAGGTCTGTCAGGCCCTGCAACAGGGCAATCCACAGGACGCACGGCACGGCAATTACCGGTGTGATCTTGGTAGCCCACCACAGCGCCGCTCCCCATCCGGGTCGATCCCATATTTCCTTGTTCACACTCAGCAGAACCAGCGTCGCCACGACCTTCAAGCCCAGGGTCAGGACGACCGCCCAACTGAGAATGTCGATGAGGGTGGAAAAGCCGAACGTCATCATGCCCGGATGATGCAAGGCGATGAGCCGGAGGGCAAGAGATGAGGCGGCGACCGGGCGGCGCCGGGATCAACCTCCGCTTTCGGCTTCGCCCAACGCGCTCCGCGATGGCCGAGGGGTCGGTACAGGATGCCGTTATCTGTCGCCTTATCTTCGGCTCTAATCGGCGCCGATGTAGGTGAAGTCCCGGTTGACGAAGATATGGTGCGGCCATCTGACGCCGACATTGTGGACCTCGTATCCGCCGCTGTTCAGCTTCACCACACGATTGACGATGCCCCCCGTATAGGCGCCCAACGCCGCTTCGATCGCCTTGTTCGCTTCCGTTCCGCCGACGATCGTCCCCGACCCTTCCGTGTAATCGGCCGGGATCTGACCGACCGCCCTGGCCGCGGACGGCGTGCCTTGCTGAAAGACCGTTGACGTCGCCGGCACGCCCGCATCGGCACCTCCGGCGACAGGTCGCACGATCACCTGGCTGGCCTTGATGGTCGTCGCCGTGCCGCCCATCCCGACATCCGCCATCCCGAGGACGAGCACGCTTGCGCCCGGTGCAACCGCGCGCGCGGAGGTCGTTTCCGTCCCCTGCCGGTATGTCGTGGCGGACGTCGTTTCGACGGTCACCTTCCGGCCCGTCGATGTCGTGAGCGCGAAGCTCGATGCGGATATGCTGTCGACCGTGCCGACCGTTCCCCCCATGGCCAGCGGAGCGCGGGGCCCGCCGCGAGCGCCTTGCGGGCCGCCCGGAGGCCCCCCGCGGGGAAATCCTTCCGGGGCCGCCTGGGCTTGTCCGGGCGGCTGCGACGCCATGTCCCGGGCGATGCCGCCGGCCGCGCCGAACGCGACCAGGCCGCTGAACAAGAGGGTGGGCATCAATCTCATACGAAAATCCTCGCCTTGATGGGCACCCCGGTTCGGGGGCATTAGCATCAAAACCGAAGGAGCCAAGCCCGGCGAGGGCGTCGTCATTTCAGGTAATTTCGGGGAGATTATCGGACTGCGCCCCTTGAGTGAGACATCGTCATCGAGCGACACGGGGAAGCAGGGTGACGTGGCGTAATTCCCGTTCCAATGCCCTACCTGCTTCTTCAAACCAGGGCGCCAGGGAGCGTGCGGGCCGGTGGATGCCGGAACCCCCGCCTGCGCGGGAGCAGGCAGGTCCGGCATGACGGGCCGGAGCGATCAGGAATGACATCGGCGCCGGACCGGCCCGGCTGGATCAGCCGCGCTCGCCAGCCCCGCCTGATCTCGCGCAATCTTCCGATGACGGGGGCGCGACTTGCGGCTAAAGAGCCCGCCCATGCATCGTCCCGCGCTCTCCATCGTCGTTCCCTGCTATAACGAGGCCGCCTGCCTCGATCTGCTCCACGCCCGCATCTCCGCGGCGGCGCGGGCGGCGGTGGGCGAGGATTTCGAGATCCTGCTCGTCAATGACGGGTCGAGGGACGACAGCTGGACGGTGATGCAGCGGCTGTCGGCCGCCGACAACCATCTCATCGCGATCAACCTGTCGCGCAATCACGGCCATCAGCTCGCGCTGACCGCCGGGCTCGATCTGTGCGCGGGCCAGCAGATCCTGATCATCGACGCCGATCTGCAGGATCCGCCCGAGCTGCTCGCCGACATGCGCGCGGCGATGGCGGCGCAGCAGGCCGATGTCGTCTATGCCGTGCGCCGCAAGCGCGAGGGCGAGAGCATCTTCAAGAAAGCGACGGCGGCGATCTTCTACCGCATGCTCGACCGGATCACCGACACGCCGATCCCGCTCGACACGGGCGATTTCCGGCTGATGAGCCGGCGCGCGCTCGACGCCTTCCTGTCGCTGCCCGAGCAAGCGCGCTTCATCCGCGGCATGGTCGCCTGGATCGGCTTTCGCCAGGTGCCCTTCATCTATGACCGCGCCGAGCGCCATGCCGGCGAGACCAAATATCCGCTGGGCAAGATGGTCCGCTTCGCGCTCGACG
>NZ_JAQGLC010000027.1 GCF_028293085.1 Sphingomonas bacterium | reverse complement strand
AACCTGGAGCGCGTACAGGAAGCCCGAGCAAACCGCGTTCAGGTCGAAGGCCACGCAGTCGTCGATACCCAGCAACGCCTGGATCTTGGTCGCCGACGCCGGAAACGTCTGGTCCGGGGTGGCGGTCGCCAGCACGATCAGATCGATTTCTTCAGCGGTTCGCCCGGCCGCAGCAAGCGCAGCGCGGGCAGCGTCGGCCCCCAACGTCGCGGTAGTTTCCTCCGGCGAGGCGATATGACGGAAACGGATGCCGGTCCGTTCGACGATCCATTCGTCGGTCGTGTCGACGGTCTCGGCCAGCTCGGCATTGGACACGCGGCGCACGGGCAGCGCCGATCCGGTCCCGGTGATGATCGATCGAATCACGCGGCCTCGGCCTCGAAATTGCCGAGGTCTTCGCTGATTCGCCGGGTCAGATCGTCGCGCACCATCTTGGCGGCGGCGGCGATCGCGGTGGCGACGCCGATCTCGTTGGCGCCGCCATGGCTTTTCACGACGATGCCGTTGAGGCCGAGAAAGACCGCCCCATTATGGTTGTTGGGGTCGAGGTGATGGCGCAGCAGCTCGGTCGCCGGCTTCGAGATCAGGAAGCCGATCTTCGAGCGCGTCGAGCTGCGGAACGCCCGCTTGAGCAGGTCGCCGACGAAGCGCGCGGTGCCCTCGGCGGTCTTCAGGGCGATATTGCCCGAAAAACCGTCGCAAACGATCACGTCGACATCGCCGCGCGACAGCCGGTCGCCCTCGATGAAGCCGGTGAAGGTCATCGGCAGATGAGTCGCCGCCTTCAGCGCCTGGGCGGCCTCGCGGATCTCGTCGGTGCCCTTCTGGTCCTCGCTGCCGATGTTGAGCAAGGCGACGCGGGGCGAGGCGAGCTCGAGATTGGTGCGCGCATAGGCGGCGCCCATCACCGCGAACTGGACGAGGTTTCGCGCATCGCATTCGGTATTGGCGCCCAGATCGAGCACCACCACGTCATTCTCGCCCAAGGTCGGCAGCATCGCGGCGAGCGCGGGGCGGTCGATCCCGGGCAGCATGCGCAGGGACACCTTCGCCATCGCCATCAGCGCGCCGGTATTGCCCGACGAGACGGCAGCGGCAGCGCGGCCCTGCTTCACCATGTCGATCGCGATGCCCATCGAGGTCGTCTTGGCCCGGCGCAGCGCCTGGCCCGGCTTGTCGCTCGAACCCACGACTTCGGGCGCGTGGACGATCTCGCTATGGGCGGTGAGGTTGGGATGGGTCTTCAGGCCCTCGCGAATCTGCGCCTCGTCCCCGACCAAGATGAAGCGCATCTCCTCGAAGCGCCGGCGCGCACGCGCGACGCCAGCCAGCATCACGGCGAGGCCTTCGTCGCCGCCCATCGCATCTACGGCGATCCGGGAGCTGTTAGACACGCCGCTGGCCCCCAATTGTGCCGTAGGGCTCAGCCTTCGACCGAGACGATCTCGCGGCCGTTATAATGGCCGCAGGATGTGCACAGATTGTGCGGGCGCTTCAGCTCGCCGCAGTTCGGGCATTCCTGGAATGCATCCGCGCTGATCGAGTCGTGGCTGCGACGCATGCCGCGCTTGGACGGCGAAGTCTTTCTCTTGGGGACGGCCATTTCGGCGAAACCTTGTTCTTGTCTGGGTCAATAAGCGCGCTACGCCCGGACGGACGCCAGAGCAACCGACGCTTCCGTCGGCCGCGGATAGGCACCAGCGGCCGGACGTATCGCGAAGCGTGCGCCTATAGCGATTCGGGCGAACGTTGCAAGCACGGCGAAGGACTGGCAGGCTCGGCCCCACAACAAAAGGGGGAGAGACATAGTGAATCCGATCATCTTGCCGATCACGCTGACCACTGCGGGGGCCACCGCGCTCATCGCCTTCTGGCTTGCGCTTCGGACCGGCGGCACGCGCCGGGCCGCCAAGGTCAGCATCGGCGATGGCGGCGACGCGGCGCTGATCTGCCGGATGCGCGCCCAGGCCAATTTCACCGAATATGCGCCCTTCATCCTGGTCCTGATCGCCCTGATCGAATTCACCGCCGGCACCTCGACCTGGCTGTGGATCGCCAGCGTCGCCTTCCTGATCGGGCGTATCCTGCACCCGCTCGGCATGGACGGCATGAAGTTCGGCCGGTCGACCGGCACGGCGATCACCTTCCTGCTGCTCGTCGGCCTTGGCCTCTACGCGATCAGCCTGCCGCTGATCGCCAAGCACGACGCGAAACCGACCGTGATCGAAACGACGCCGGTAACGGGGTGAATCTTCTCGGCCCCTCCCTTTCAAGGGGAGGGGCGAGCAAGTCAGGCCGCCATCGCCCGGTCGTTCACGAACATATTATGCTGCCGTTCATGCGCGAAGTTGCTCGGCGGCCCGTGCCCCGGAATGAACGCCGTGTCGCTTCCGAGCGGCCAGAGCTTCTCGACGATCGACTGCAGCAGATGCTGGTGATTGCCGAGCGGGAAATCGGTCCGCCCGATCGACCCCTGGAACAGCACGTCGCCGACCAGTGCCAGCTTCGAGGGCGCGTGATGGAAGATCACATGGCCGGGCGTGTGCCCGGGCGTATGATAGACGTCGAGGCTGAGGTCGCCGACCGTCACGGTGTCGCCCTCGACCAGCCAGCGGTCGGGCTCGAACACCACGCCGCGGATGCCGTAATTCTTCCCGTCCTCGTCGAGTCGCGCGATCCAGAAACGGTCGGCTTCATGCGGCCCCTCGATCGGCACGCCGAGCTCCTCGGCGAGCGGCTTGGCCTCGCCGCAATGGTCGATATGACCGTGGGTCAGGATGATCTTCTCGACCGTCACGCCGTGCTGCGCGGCGGCGGCGCGCAGTTTGGGCAGGTCGCCGCCCGGGTCGACAAAGGCGCCGCGCATCGTCGCGGTGCACCAGATCAGCGAGCAATTCTGCTGGAGCGGCGTCACGGGGATGATCGCCGCGCGAAGAGGAGGATTTGCCATGTCGTCGAGGTAAGGCTCCCTGCGTCTTCGGGCAAGCGCGGGGTTGCCGAGCGGCCGTCCCCGCTGCATTTGGCGCAGCTCATGCTCGCTCGTGAAACCACTCCCTTCGTTCTGCTGGACGACGCCCGTGAGGAAGCCGCTCCTGCGCGGCTCTATCGCAGGCCGGTGCGCGTGGTCGAAGCCGGGACGATTGCCGCGATACGGCCGGCGCTGGACGATCTGCGCGCCGCGCGGGATGCCGGGCTCCATGCCGCCGGCTTCCTCTCCTATGAGGCCGGGGCGGCGTTCGAGCCCGTCCTTGGCACGATGCCTGGAAGCGGTGCGCCGCTGCTCTGGTTCGGGCTGTTCGAAGACTATGAGGAGATCGCGCCGCGCGATGTGCCCGCGCTGCTGCCTGATCCCGCCGGCGCCTGGATCGGTGCGCCCGAGCCGGGCATCGACCAGGCCGGCTATAATCGACAACTCGCCCGCGTGCTGGATCTGATCGCGGCGGGCGACATCTACCAGGCCAATCTCAGCTACCGCGCGCTGGTGCGCTATACCGGCGATCCGCTCGCCCTCTACGCGCAACTCCGTGGCCGCGCGCGGGCCGGGTTCGGCGCCTTTGTCGATACGGGCAGCGACCTTCTCCTGTCGCTGTCGCCCGAACTCTTCTTCTCGCTCGACGATCGCAGGCTCGCCTGCCGCCCGATGAAGGGCACGGTCCGCCGCGGCGCCACGCCGGCCGAGGATCGCGCGCTGGCCGCCGGGCTCGCCGCCGATCCCAAGCAGCGCGCCGAGAATCTGATGATCGTCGATCTGATGCGCAACGATCTGTCGCGCGTCGCGCGGCCGGGCAGCGTCGCGGTGCCGGCCCTGTTCACCGTCGAGACCTATCCGACCGTCCACACCATGGTCTCGACCGTCACCGCCGATCTGGATGAGGATCGCGACGCGATCCATGTGCTCGCCGCGCTCCTCCCCTGCGGCTCGGTCACCGGCGCGCCGAAGATCCGCGCGATGCAGGCGATCGCCGAGATCGAACATGCCAGCCTGCCGCGCGGCCCCTATACCGGCGCGATCGGCCGGCTCGATGCGTCGGGCGATGCAATGTTCAACGTCGCGATCCGGACTCTGGCGATCCGGCGCGGCGAGGCGCATGCGGTATTCGGGGTCGGCGGCGGCATCGTCGCCGATTCGACGGCGCATGAGGAATGGGACGAATGCCTTGCCAAGGGTGATTTCCTGACTGCCGGGCAACAAGGCTTCGACCTGATCGAGACGATGGCGTTCGATCCCGAAGTCGGCCTGCCCTTGCTCGAGCCCCATCTCGCGCGGATGAAGACGAGCGCCGACCTGTTCGGTTTCGCCTTTGATCGCCACGGCGCGCGCAACGAGCTCCAGGCGGCAACCTTCCGCCTGCGCCGGGCGAAGCGGGTGCGGCTGGTGCTGGCGAAAAGCGGCGCGATCGCGATCGAGGTATCGCCGATGCCCACGCCGCTCGCCCGGCCGGCCGAGGTCGCGCTGGTACCGCTGCCGGTCGCTCCCCATGATTTCCGCCTGCGCCACAAGACCAGCGACCGCGCCTTTTACGACAAGGCGCGCGGCGGACAGTTCGAGGTGGTCTTTGTCGACCCCGACGGTTTCCTGACCGAGGGCAGCTTCACCTCGATCTTCGTCGAACGCGACGGCATTCTCGTCACGCCGCCGCTGACGCGCGGCCTGCTGCCCGGCATCCTCCGCGCCGAGCTGCTCGCCAGCGGCCACGCGGTCGAGGGTGAGCTCACCGCCGCCGATCTCGCCGGCGGTTTTTTTGTCGGCAATGCGCTGCGCGGGCTGATTCCGGCCATTGTTGCGGTTGCGAACGGAAAGCGCACCGGTCTATAGCCGCGCCGCTCCCCGATCAAAGGCGCCCATCATGCAACCATCCGCCGCGCTCGCCCGAATCAAGCCCTCGCCCACGCTTGCGATCACCTCGCGCGTGCAGGAACTGCAGCGCGCCGGCGTTGACGTGATCGGTCTTGGCGCCGGTGAGCCCGATTTCGACACGCCCGAATTCATCAAGGAAGCCGGGATCAAGGCGATCCGCGACGGCAAGACGAAATACACCAATGTGGACGGCACGCCCGAGCTCAAGGCGGCGGTGATCACCAAGTTCCAGCGCGATAACGGCCTGACCTATGCGCCCGACCAGATCACCATCAACGCGGGCGGCAAGCACACTCTGTTCAACGCGATGCTGGCGACGGTCGATGCCGGCGACGAGGTGATCATCCCCGCGCCTTATTGGGTGAGCTACCCGGACGTCGTGCTGTTCGCGGGCGGCACCCCGGTGTTCGTCGCGGCGGGGCCCGCGCAGGGCTACAAGCTGCTGCCCGAACAGCTCGAGGCGGCGATCACGCCGAAGACGAAATGGGTGATCCTCAACTCGCCGTCGAACCCGACCGGCGCCGCTTATTCCGCCGCCGAGCTCAAGGCGTTGGGGGAGGTGCTCGAGCGGCATCCGCATGTCTGGATCTTCGCCGACGATATGTACGAGCATATCATCTATGACGGCTTCGAATTCGCGACGATCGCTGAGGTCTGCCCGTCGCTCTACGATCGCACGCTGACCGCCAATGGCTGTTCCAAGGCCTATGCGATGACCGGCTGGCGGATCGGTTTCGCCGGCGGCGCGCCCTGGCTGATCAAGGCGATGGCCAAGCTCCAGTCGCAGTCCACGTCGAACCCCTGTTCGATCGCCCAGGCGGCGTCGGTCGCCGCGCTGACTGGCGACCAGTCCTTCCTCAAGGACAATGCCGCCTTGT
>NZ_JAQGLC010000007.1 GCF_028293085.1 Sphingomonas bacterium | reverse complement strand
GCCCTCGGCGGGGCCGCCGATCAGGACGCGGATGCAGCCCTCGGGCACGCCGGCGGCATGGAAGCAGTCGACCAGGAAGGCGCCGACCGCGGGGGTCTTTTCCGACGGCTTGAACACCACCGCATTGCCGGCGAGCAGCGCGGGCACGATGTGGCCATTGGGCAGGTGCGCCGGGAAATTATAGGGGCCGAGCACCGCCAGCACGCCGTGCGGCTTGTGGCGCAGCGCCATGCGCGATCCCATCGGCGCGTCGATCCGGCGCTGCGCGGTGCGCTCGGCATAGGCGCTGACAGAGATGTCCACCTTCGCGATGACCGATTCGACCTCGGTGCGGGCCTCCCACAAAGGCTTGCCGGTTTCGCGGGCGATCAGATCGGTAAAGGCGTCGGTGCGGGCGCGCACGACATTGGTGAAGCGGCGCAGCGTCTCGATGCGGTAGGTGAGGGGGCGTGCGGCCCATTCGGACCAGCTCGCCCGGGCCATCGCGATTTCGGCATCGACATCGCCGATCTCGCCCCGCCACAGGACCGCGCCGGTCGCGGGTTCGGTCGAAATGATCTCGGGCGCCATCGGTTGCGCTCTTGCCTTAGTTTCCGGCGGATTTCCACTGCACGGATCAAGCCCCGGCGAGCGCATCGCCCATGGCGCGGATGGCGGCGACCTTCGCCTCGAACGGCGACCAGTCGTCGTCCCGGTCGATCGCCGACCAGATCGCCTCGACCTCGTCGATCAGCATCGAACAGGGTTCGCCGCGCCAATAGGGATGATCGCGGCCGGCGCGGGGCTGATAGGCCGCCAGCACTGCCCGCAGATCGTCATAGGCCGGGCCATAGCTGTCGGGCAGCACCCCGCCGAAACCGTCGAAGAAGAAACGGTCGATCGACGCGGCCTCGCCGCGCAGCACGCGCTCGACCGCCTGCACCAGCGCCCGGTCGCTCTCCGGGTCGCGCGGGTTCAGGCCGAGCCGCCACAGGATCGCCTCCGATACCGCCGGCTGATACTGCTCGCCAAACCCTTCCAGCACGGCGATGAGCGGCTCGGCCTCGCTGACCAGCCGCAGCGACACCGCAAGCTGCATCACGTCCCAGTGGATCGCTTCGGGCTGGCGGCCAAAGGCGTAGAGCCCGGCATGGTCGAAATAGGCGGCGGTGAAGCCCGGATCCCAGGTCGGGGCGAACCGCCAGGGGCCGTAATCGAAGCTTTCGCCGGTGACGTTGATATTGTCGCTGTTGAGCACGCCGTGGACGAAGCCGGCCGCCATGTAACTCGCCGCCAGCCGCGCCGCGCGGCGGACGACATGGCCGAGCAGCCGCACCGCCGCATCCTCACCGGCTTCCCCATCCCCCGGATCGCCATAATATTGCTGCAGCACATAGGCGGTCAGCCGGCGGATGCCGTCCTCGTCGCGGTGGTACGCCAGCCGCTGGAAGGTGCCGATGCGGATATGGCCGTGGCTGAGCCGCACCAGCACGGCGGAACGGGTGGGGGAGGGCTCGTCGCCGCGCTCCAGCTCTTCGCCGGTCTCGATCAGCGAGAAGGTTCGCGAGGTCTCGACGCCCAGCGCCTCGAGCATCTCGGTCGCCAGCACTTCGCGCACGCCGCCCTTCAGCGTCAGGCGGCCGTCGCCGAAGCGGCTCCACGGCGTCTGGCCCGAGCCCTTGGTGCCGAGATCCATCAGCCGGCCGCGATCGTCGCGCAGCTGGGCGAACAGGAAACCGCGGCCGTCGCCGATATCGGGGTTGTACACGCGGAACTGATGGCCGTGATAGCGCAGCGCCAGCGGTTCGCTCAGGCTGCCGTCGAGCGGCTGGAAGCGGCCGAAATGCGCCACCCAGTCGGCATCGCTCAGCCCGTCGAGCCCGACGCTCGCCGCCGCGCGATCGTTGCGGAAACGCAGCCTGGTTTCGGGGAAATCGGCCGCCGCGACGGGATCGTAGAAGGCATCGCCAAGCTGCAGAATTGCCGTTTCGGGTCGATATGCTTGCGGGTTCGGGGTCATCCGGCGATATGGGAGGCGCAAACCGCAGGATGCAACCATGCCCGCCTATCAAAATCGTTATTGGGCGTCGAGCGACGGGCTGAAGCTGCATTATCGCGATTATCCGGGGCGGGACGACCGTCCGCCGATCCTCTGCCTGCCCGGGCTGACCCGCAATGCGCGCGATTTCGGGGCGCTGGCGGCGCGGCTGTCGCCCGACTGGCGGGTGATCGCGGTCGATCTGCGCGGCCGTGGCGAGAGCGCCTATGCCAAGGATCCGATGACCTATGTCCCGCTCACCTATGTGCAGGATGTCGAGGCGTTGCTCGGCGAGCTGGCGGTGCCGTCCTATATCGCGTTCGGCACCTCGCTCGGCGGGATCGTGACGATGCTGCTGGCCGGCACCGGGCGCGCGCGGATCGTGGGGGCGCTGCTCAACGATGTCGGGCCGGAGATCGAGACGGCGGGCCTGTCGCGCATCCGCACCTATGTCGGCAAGTCGAACACCTGGCCGACCTGGATGCACGCCGCGCGCGCCGTCGCCGAGGCCAATGGCGACGTCTATCCCGATTACGACATCGAGGAATGGCTGGCGATGGCGAAGCGGCTCTACCGCCTCAACAGCGCGGGGCGGATCGTGCTCGATTACGACATGAAGATCGCCGAGCCCTTCCGCGTGCCAGGCAACGAGGCCGGCCCCGACATGTGGCGCGCGCTCGACCAGCTCAAGCAGGTGCCGACGCTGATCGTCCGCGGCGGGCGTTCCGACGTGCTCGGCGCGGCGACCGCGGAGCGCATGCTCGCGGCGCTCGACCATGCCGAGCTGGTGACCATCCCGAATGTCGGCCACACGCCGACGCTGGAGGAGCCCGAGGCGGCAAGCGCGATCGATCACCTGCTCGACCGGGTCCCGACGGAACCCGCCACCGTCTGAACGCGTCTCTCCCCTGCTATCCCGGGAGAAGCGCGTGATCGACCTTTCCGACGCTCATACGGCGGTTACCGGCCTTGCCGGCAAGCGGGTGCTCATCACCGGCGGCACCACCGGCATCGGCCGGGCGATCGCGGTGCTGCTCGCCTCGGAAGGGGCGCGGATCTTCATCTGCGGGCGCGATCCGCGGCATCTGGAGGACGCGCTGAAGCGCATTCGCGATGTCGGCGATGGTGACGGGATCGCGACCGACCTGGCCGATCCGGACAATGTCGCCGCGTTCGTCGACAAGGGCGCTGCCTGGCTGGGCGGGCTCGACGTGGCGGTGATCAACGCCGCGATCTCCGCCGACGGGCTGAGCGAGATGGCCGAAAAGGACCTGCGCTACGCCATCGCGACGGACTTCACCGCCTATCTGCTGACCGCGCATGCGGCGGTGGAGCGGCTGGAGGGGCGGGGCGACATCATCCTGATCGGATCGATGAGCGCGCATGTGCTGGGGCCGCACTCGACCGTCTATGCCGGGATCAAATACGGCATCCAGGGCTTTGCCGAGGCGTTCCGGCGCGAGATGGGGCCGAAGGGCGTCAAGGTGTCGCTGGTCGAGCCCGGCAAGACGGGATCGGACATGCAATTGCCCGATGTTCCGCCCGACAAGCAGCGCGCAATGATCCGCAGCGAGGAATCGCTGCGCGCCGAGGACATTGCGGTCGGCGTGCACTACATCCTCACTCAACCCAGTCGCGCGGTCGTCCAGCAATTGACGATCGCGCCGCGCATGCAGGCCAAGGAATGACCTTTCCCCTCGACCGTCTCGTCTTCGATCCCCGCGACGTGGATCTGTCGCGCTCGCCGCTGGCCGGCAAGATCGCGGCGGAAACCTATGTGCTGGGCGCGTTCAACCCCGGCATGACGCGGCTGCCCAACGGCAATCTGCTGCTGATGGTGCGGGTGGCGGAGGCGCTCCGGACGCCGATCGCCGACGGCCATATCCATGCGATCCGCTGGGAGGACGGCGACTATCGGCTCGACGCCTGGCCGCTCGATTTCGTCGATACCTCGGATCCGCGGAAGTTCATGATGCGCGGCGGCGGGTGGAAGGTGATGGCGCTGACCTCGCTGTCCTGGCTGTTGCCGGTCGAGCTGTCGGCCGACGGGCGCGGCGTGGTCGCGGTGCATTACGATCGGGCGATCACGCCCCGCGCCTCCTACCAATGTTACGGCGTGGAGGATGCGCGGATCAGCAAGGTCGGCGAACGCTATCTGATGACGACCTGTTCGGTCAGCCCCGAACGGCATTCGACGACCTTGTACAGCTCGGACGATGCGATGGAGTGGACGCTCGAGGGGATCGTGCTCGATCACCAGAACAAGGACATGCTGATCTTCCAGGGGCTGGTCGGCGGCAAGCACTGGGCGCAGACCCGGCCGCTGGGCGATCTGTATTTCGCCTATCCGCCGGGCAGCGAATGGCGCGCGGGGCCGTCGATCAACCTGGCGACCTCGCCGGATGCGCTGCACTGGAAGCCGTACGACAAGCCCGGCATCCGGCCGCATTCCGCGACGATGGCGACCGCGCGGATGGGCGGCGGCACCCCGCCGATCCTGACCGACGCGGGCTGGCTGAGCCTGTGGCACGGCGTGGAGCCGCTCGGCGTGGTCGGCATCTACCGGACCTACTGGTCGCTGCTGGACCGCGACGACCCCTCGAGAGTGCTCCGCACCAGCCACGAACCGCTGCTGGAGCCGGCCCCGACGCTGACCGACCCGATCAAGGCGCTGATGTATCTCGACAATGTCGTCTTCACGACGGGGATCGCGGATGCCGGCGATCATTATATCGTGGCGAGCGGCGAGGCCGATCTGGCGTGCCGGATCACGCATGTGCCGAAGGAGGCGTTCCTCTAAACTCCCTTCCCTTCTAGTCCCCCTCCCGCTTGCGGGAGGGGCTGGGGGAGGGCGTGTCCGCAGGCCTCGCGCATTGGACAGGCCCTCCCGCAAGCGGAAGGGGAGATGAGCGAGTAATGACGGCCTCAGTTTTTCCCGCTAACGCCTCTCTCCGATGTCTCCTCCCGTCCATATCCTCCATCTCCATTCGACCTTCAGCCTCGGCGGCAAGGAGGCGCGGGCGGTGCGGTTGATGAATGCGTTCGGGGATCGCGCGCGGCACACCATCGTCTCGGGGATGCCCGACCAGCTCGGCGCGCGCGACGCGATCGCCCCCGGGATCAGATACGAGATCGCGCAGGATCCGCCCTCGCTCACCGGCCGGCCATCGGTGGCGCGCTACGAGGCGCTGGCGAAGTTCATGCGGCGCTTCGATCTGGTGCTGACCTATAATTGGGGCGCGATCGACGGCGTGATGGCGCGACGCGTGTTCTCGAAGGGCATGCCGCCGCTGGTGCATCACGAGGACGGTTTCAACGCCGACGAGGCCAATGGGCTGAAGATCGAGCGGAACATGTATCGCCGCCTCGCTTTGGCGGCGGCGCACGCGCTGGTCGTGCCGTCGGAGACGCTGGAGGCGATCGCGCTCCGGACGTGGAAGCAGCCGCCCGACCGCATCCGCCGCGTCGTCAACGGCATCGATACCGCGCTGTACGCCGGCAAGCCCGATCCCAGGGCGATCCCCGGTTTCCGCCGCAGGCCGGGCGAGGTGGTGATCGGCACGCTGGCAGGTCTGCGCGAGGTCAAGGACCTTCCGGCGCTGGTCAGGGCCGTGGGTGGCGTTTCCGCGCGCGTCCGGCTGGTCATCGTCGGCGAGGGCCCCGAGCGTGAGCGGATCCTGGACACCGCGGAGGCGATGGGCATGGCCGACCGCGTCCATCTGCCCGGCTTCCTGCCCGACCCGTACCGCTATCTCGGCCTGTTCGACATCCTTGCGCTGTCGTCGAAGAGCGAGCAGTTCCCGATCTCGGTGGTCGAGGGGATGGCGGCGGGCCTGCCGATCGTCGCGCCCGATGTCGGCGACATCAAGCGCATGGTGTCCGACGGTAACGCCGGCTACATCATGCAACGCGGCGAAGTCGTCCAGCTGCGGGACGCGCTCCAGGTACTGGCGGCGTGCGAACCTGCATCGAGGGCCTTTGTCGGGGCCCAGAACCGTGCAAAGGCAGTCACCGAATTCGACGAACGCACCATGATCGCCCATTATGTCGCACTTTATGAAGAGGCGATGGGCAGGCCCGGTACCCTCGCTGAGTCGTAATTTTCTCGCGTAGCGGGACCCAAACGTTATATCGAACGTAAGTTAAGTTGGAGGTCGTGTGTTCAAAGGTCTGAAGCCCATCATCTATAACGGCCAGGAAGTCTGGCCGCTGGTGGAGGGCGGTAAAGGCGTCGCCGCGACCAACCATGCGTCCGCGGGTGCCTGGGCCGCCGCGGGCGGCATCGGTACGGTCTCGGCGGTCAATGCCGACAGTTACGATCCCGACGGCAAGATCATCCCGCAGATCTACAAGGCGCTCAATCGCCGCGAGCGGCACGAGGAACTGATCGATTTCGCGATCGAGGGCGCGGTGCAGCAGGTCAAGCGCGCGTTCGACATTTCGGGCGGCAAGGGCGCGATCAACATCAACGTGCTGTGGGAAATGGGGGGAGCGCAGCGCATCCTCCACGGCGTGCTGGAGCGGACCCGCGGCATGGTCGCGGGCGTCACCTGCGGCGCGGGGATGCCCTACAAGCTCAGCGAGATCGCGGCATCGTACAACGTCAATTACCTGCCGATCATCAGCTCCGGCCGCGCCTTCCGCGCGCTGTGGAAGCGGGCTTATTCCAAGGCGGCGGAATGGCTCGCGGCGGTGGTCTATGAGGATCCCTGGCTCGCCGGCGGGCATAACGGCCTGTCCAATGCCGAGGACCCGTTGAAGCCCGAGGATCCCTATCCCCGCGTCAAGGCGTTGCGCGAGACGATGCGCGAAGGCGGCATCCCGGACAGCGTGCCGATCATCATGGCGGGCGGCGTCTGGTATCTGCGCGACTGGAGCAACTGGATCGACAATCCCGAACTCGGCCAGATTGCCTTCCAGTTCGGCACGCGTCCGCTGCTGACGCAGGAAAGCCCGATTCCCGAAGGCTGGAAGGCCAAGCTGACCGATATCGAGGAAGGCGAGGTTCTCCTCCACCGCTTCTCGCCGACCGGCTTCTATTCCAGCGCGGTGCGCAATCCGTTCCTGCGCATGCTGGAGGCGCGCTCCGATCGCCAGATCGCCTTTTCGACGCAGGAAGCGGGGGACCATCAGTTCCAGCTCGATGTCGGGGTGAAGGGCAAGAATTTCTGGGTGACGCGCAACGACCTGCTGCGCGCGCGGCAATGGTTCGGCGAGGGCTTCACCGACGCGCTCAAGACGCCCGACAACACGCTCGTCTTCGTCACGCCCGAGGAAAAGGGCGTGATCCGCAAGGACCAGGCCGATTGCATGGGCTGCCTCAGCCAGTGCGCCTTCTCGTCCTGGGCCGACAGCGAGACCAATTCGACCGGCCGCCTTGCCGATCCGCGCAGCTTCTGCATCCAGAAGACGCTGCAGGACATCGCGCATGGCGGGCCGATCGAGCAGAATCTGATGTTCGCCGGGCACGGCGCCTATAATTTCAAGAAGGACCCCTTCTATTCGAACGGTTTCGTGCCGACGGTGAAGCAACTGGTCGACCGGATCCTGACGGGCGATTGATCGTCGCGGGGGGCGCCGTTGCGCCGCCCCACCTCCAATATTGACGCGGATGGCCGCGCCCTCGTAAACACCCGCTCCGGGCGGCCCGGCTGGGCCGCCCTTTTCTATTAGGAGACCTGCGGTGCCCATCACCCCACTCATGCCCGTCTATCCCCGCTGCGGGGTGCGGCCGGTGCGAGGCGAGGGCTGCTACCTGATCGGGGAGCAGGGCGAACGCTATCTCGATTTTGCCAGCGGCATCGCGGTCAACGCGCTCGGCCACGGCCACCCGAAGCTGGTCAAGGCGATCGCCGACCAGGCCGCGACCTTGATGCACGTGTCCAACCTGTACGGCAGCCCGCAGGGCGAGGCGCTTGCGCAGCGGCTGGTCGATGCGACCTTTGCCGATACGGTGTTCTTCACCAATTCGGGCGCGGAAGCGGTCGAGTGCGCGATCAAGACGGCGCGGCGCTATCATTATGCCAATGGCAATCCGCAGCGGCACACGCTGATCACCTTCGACACCGCCTTCCACGGCCGGACGCTCGGCACGATCAGCGCGACCAACCAGCCGAAGATGCGCGACGGCTTCGAGCCGCTGCTGCCCGGTTTCGGATACGCGCAGTTCAACGATCTCGAGGGCGCGCTCGCGCTGATCGACGACAATACGGCGGGTTTCCTGGTCGAGCCGATCCAGGGCGAGGGCGGCATCCGCGTCGCGAGCGACGATTTCATGAAGGGCCTGCGTAAGGCGTGCGACGAGCATGGCCTGTTGCTGGTGCTGGACGAAGTCCAGGCCGGCTATGGCCGCACCGGCAAATTCCTGGCGCATGAGCATTATGGCGTGACGCCGGACATCGCCGCGGTGGCCAAGGGGATCGGCGCCGGCTTCCCGCTCGGCGCGTGCCTCGCGACCGAGGAAGCGGCCAAGGGCATGGTGATCGGCACGCACGGCTCGACCTATGGCGGCAACCCGCTCGCCATGGCGGCCGGCGAGGCGGTGCTCGATGTGATCCTCGAGCCCGGCTTCCTCGACCATGTCACCTCGATGGGGGAACGGCTGCGCTCGGGCCTCGAGCAGATGATCCCGAACCACGATCAACTGTTCGACAGCGTGCGCGGCAAGGGGTTGATGCTCGGCATCAAGCTCAAGTCCGACAGCCGGCGGTTCGTCGCGCATTGCCGCGACAATCACGGCCTGCTGACGGTCGCGGCGGGCGAGAATGTCGTGCGCATCCTGCCGCCTTTGGTGATCGACGAGAGCCATATCGCCGAGTGCATCGAGAAGCTGTCCGAGGCTGCGCGGGTCTACGTCCCCGCATCGGATGACTAAGGTGGCGGTGCGCCACTTCCTCGATCTGTCGGACGCGGGCGCGGACGGGATCGCCGCGATGCTGGCCGATGCGCTCGACCGCAAGGCGGCGCGGCCCGGCTGGCCGAAGGGCAGGGTCGATGCCGACGCGCCGCTCGCCGGCCACACCCTGGCGATGGTGTTCGAGAAGAACTCGACCCGTACCCGGGTGTCGTTCGACATGGCGATCCGCCAGCTCGGCGGCAGCTCGATCGTGATGGACGCCGGCTCGATGCAGCTCGGCCGCGGCGAGACGGTCGCCGATACCGCGCGCATCCTTTCGGGCTATTGCGATGCGATCATGATCCGCACCGACGATCATGCCAAGGTCGTGGAGATGGCGGGGCATGCCAGCGTGCCCGTGATCAACGGCCTGACCGACGCATCGCATCCGTGCCAGATCGTCGCCGACCTGCTGACGATCATCGAGAGCGGCAAGGCGCTGCCCGGGCTCAAAATCGCCTGGCTCGGGGATGGCAACAATGTGCTCGCCTCGTTCGTCGAGGCGGCGTCGCTGCTGCACTTCGACGTGGTCGCCGCCTGCCCACAGGGTTTCCAGCCCGAGGAGGAAGCGATCACCCGCGCGAGCGGCCGTGCCCGCGTCGTCGCCGATCCGCGCGAGGCGGTCGAGGGCGCCGATGTCGTCGTGACCGACACCTGGATTTCGATGGGCCAGCTCCACGCCGAGACCAAGCTCGCGGCGATGATGCCCTATCAGGTAACCGAGGCGCTGATGGCCGAGGCCAAACCGGACGCGAAGTTCCTGCATTGCCTGCCGGCGCACCGCGAGGAGGAAGTCGTCTCGGCGGTGATCGACGGGCCGCAATCGCTGATCTGGGAAGAGGCCGAGAACCGGCTGCACGCCCAGAAATCGATCCTGCGCTGGTGCTTCGGGCAGATCGGTTGATCGGCGCGAAGGCGCCCCTATCTTTCGTCTCTCAGAATCCCGTTCGCCCCGAGCTTGTCGAGGGGCCGTTCTTCTCTTCGTTCCGGAGGAAGGGCAGGGCTTCGACCAGCTCAGCCCGAACGGTGGAAAATGGATAAACCTGAAACCCTGGACCTCGACCGCGCGATCGGTTTCACCATTCCGGCGCGTCACGCCCGCGGGCGGATCGTGCGGCTCGGTCCGGTGCTCGACGAGATCCTCGCCGCGCACGCCTATCCGCCCGCGATCGAGGCCCTGCTTGCCGAGGCGCTGACGCTCGCCGCGCTGATCGGGTCGACGCTCAAGGACGCGGGCGGGCAGCTCACCCTTCAAGCGCAGACCGATGGCGGCGTCGTGACGCTGCTCGTGTGCGATTATCGCGGTGGGGAGCTGCGCGGGTACGTGCAGTTCGACGCCGACCGCCTCGCCGCCGAGCCCGAAACGCCGACATTGTTCGCGTTGTTCGGTACCGGGTATCTGGCGATCACCTTCGATCAGGCGGCGACCAGGGAACGCTATCAGGGCATCGTCCCGCTCGACGGCGCCACCCTGGCCGAAGCGGCGCAGAATTACTTCATCCAGTCCGAGCAGATCCCGACTCTGGTGCGCCTCGGCGTCTCGCGCAGGCCGGACGGCAGTCATGTCGCGGGTGGCCTGTTTCTTCAGCATCTGCCCGAGGGCGAGGATGGCAGGGACCGAATCCATACCCGGCTCGATCACCCCGAATGGGAGCATGTCGCGGTGCTGGGCCAGACGATGGGTGCCGACGAGCTCGCGGATCCGGGCATTGCGCTCGAAACGTTGGTCTGGCGGCTGTTCAATGAGGAGGACGAGGTGCGCCTGCTCACCGCCACGCCGCTCGTGCGCGGCTGCCGTTGCTCGCCGGACTATATCGCGTCGGTCCTCGCGAAATTCCCGCCCGAGGAACAACGCTCCATGGCCGACGACAACGGCATAATCGTGGTCGACTGCGCCTTTTGCGCGCGCAAGTTTCCCGTGCCCGTGTCCGATCATTCCGCCGCCTGAACGTTATTGAATGTCGGGGGATTCTGCCCCACATGAACAGCGGGTCGCTGGCTGATGCTCCGACAGGGGCACGTGTGGCGAGCGGGGTGGGTATGATCGAGTTTCGGCAGATGGCGCGTAGTGCATTGGCCGGCCTGCTCCTGGTGGCGGCCCTGAGTGCGCCTGCGCCCGCACGCGCACCCCAGCTGGCAGCGCTCGCCCGGATCGAGATCGGCCAGTGGCAGCTGAAAGAGCCCGGCCCGACAGCTGCCGTTCGTTCGATCTGCGTTTCCGATCCGGCGATGCTGCTCCAGCTCGGCCATAGCGGCGCGCAATGTTCGCGCTTCGTGATCGCCGACGCCCCCGATGGAGCGACGGTGCATTATACCTGCCCCGGTGCCGGACATGGCCGCACGACCATCGCGATCGAGACGCCCCGTCTGCTCCACGTCCAGACGCAGGGGATCGCGGCCGGCGCGCCCTTCGACCTGGACTATGAGGCGCGCCGCGTCGGCACCTGCGCGGCGAAGGTAATGGCCGCCCATTAAGGGGTTTTTTACCGTCGTCATGCTAGGTGAATAAACGTGTCGTTCGTGGGCACGTTTTCTCCCTATTTGCTCCACAGGAGCATCCCTTGGGTCGCTTTAGGGCGGCCCAATTTTTGTTTGAATCGACCGCGGGATTGCGCACCCGTGCCGCACCTCCTAGTTCTCGGCGCATCATGACAACCGAAACGACCTTTGCGGTCGCCCTCGTCTCGGGCGGTCTCGATTCGATGGTGGCGGCGGCCCGGGCGAAAGAAGACGGCCATCGGCTGCTCGCGCTGTCGATCGACTATAATCAGCGCCACCATGTCGAGCTCGCCGCGGCGCGCCGGATCGCACACATTCTCAAGGCGGAGCGCCATGTCGTCCTGCCGCTCGATCTTTCGGCGTTCGGTGGTTCGGCGCTCACCGCCGATATCGCCGTGCCCAAGACCGGGGTGGGCGAGGGCATCCCCGTCACCTATGTGCCGGCCCGCAACACGATCTTCCTGAGCCTCGCGCTCGGCTGGGCCGAAGCCGTGGGCGCGCGAGACCTGTATATCGGCGTCAACGCGCTCGATTATTCGGGCTATCCCGATTGCCGGCCAGAGTTCATCGCCGGGTTCGAGAAGCTCGCCGAGGTGGCGACCAAGGCGGGCGTCGAGGGCCATCCCTTCCGCATCCACGCGCCGCTGCAGCACATGACCAAGGCCGATATCGTCCGCGAGGCCGCGCGCCTCGGGCTCGATGCCGGGATCAGCTGGTCGTGCTACGATCCCGCGCCCGGCGGCGTGCATTGCGGGCTGTGCGACAGCTGCCGGCTGCGCGCCAAGGGCTTTGAGGAAGCGGGCGTGCCCGATCCCACGCGCTACGCCGAATTCTACTGAAGGACCGACGGTGAGCTACGCGGTCAAGGAGATGTTCCTCACCCTGCAGGGTGAGGGCGTGAACGCCGGGCGCCGCGCGGTGTTCGTGCGCTTTGCCGGGTGCAACCTCTGGTCGGGCCGGGAGCAGGACCGCGCGACCGCGATCTGCCGCTTCTGCGACACGGAGTTCGTCGGGACCGATGGCGCCGGCGGCGGGAAGTTCGCCGATGGCGCCACGCTGGCGGACGCGGTCGCGGCGCATTGGGGCGAGGGCGCAGCGGAACGCTTCGTCGTGCTCACCGGCGGCGAGCCGATGCTCCAGGTCGACGACGCGCTGGTCGATGCGCTCCACGCCGCGGGCTTCACCATCGCGATCGAGACCAACGGCACCATCGCGGCGCACCCCGGCATCGACTGGGTGTGCGTCAGCCCCAAGGCAGGCAGCGAGGTCGTGCAGCGATCGGGCGACGAGCTGAAGCTGGTCTGGCCGCAGCCGGGCAGCGACGTCGAGGCGATCGAAAGCTGGGACTTCGCGCATTTTCTGGTGCAGCCGATGGACAATGTCGCGTTGCCGGAAAATCAGGCGGCGGCGATCGATTTCGTCCTCGCCCGCCCCCGATGGCGCCTGACCCTGCAGGCGCACAAGTCCCTGGGGCTACGTTAGGATCCTAGTTGATCGCGCTGAGTTGGAAGACGCCGCACTTCTTGGCGATCCAATAGCCGTTCTTGTCCCAGCAGATATCGTCGAAACGCGGCAGGGTGCCGGCCTGGCGCGCGAACAGGATGCCGCGCGGATAGCGTTGCTCGCCGGTCGGGACCAGGCTGTTGCGCAGCTCGCGGGTGCGATCCTCCGCGACCTTGTAGAAGGATCCGCGCGGCACGAAGATCGCGTCGCGCGCGATCCGCGCGGCCGTCTGGCAGAAGCCATATTGCGCCGAGACGGTCGTGAAGCCCGAATAGGTGCGCGTGCCGAACTGGTCGAGCGCGGTCTGGCCCGCCTTCACCGTCTTGGCGTTGCGGGTGAAATATTTGGTCAGGGTATCGTAGGATTTCTTCAGCTCGTCCGCATGGTTGAGCAGGATGACGTTGTAGTTGGTCTGCGTCATCAGCGTCGGCTCGAACTGGCATTGCAGCGCCGCGACATTGAGCGCCGCGCGCATGTTCCAGACCAGGGCTGCGCGGAGCTCCACCTCGGTGGCGCCGGGAAGCTCCTGGCCGAGGCCGGTTTCGTGGCCGCGCACGGCCGTGTCGCTCATGTCCTTCTCGACCAGGAAAAACTGGGCCGAGGCAGGGGCGGCGGAAAAAGCGCCGATCGCGACGGCGGACGCACAAAGGATACGCAACAGCTTCATAATCGCCTCATCATCCTCGCGGAGACAGTGTGCCGGGACGGTTAAGGCTTTTCGATTCCCAACCCAAGCCTTTTCCTGCGTCGTTATTTCGCGATCGCAGATATCGGGAAGGATTTGAATCAAAAGGGGCCGCCCGGTTTCCCGGACGGCCCCTCAAAGCAATCGAACCCTGACGGGCGATTACTGGGTGTTCGTGGTCGTCGTCGTGGTGTTGGTGACCACGGCGGTGTCGTTCGCCATGCCGCCATTGTCCATCGTCGTGGTGTCGACGGTGGTCATGTTGTCCGAGATCGTGGCCTCGTTGCCCATGTCGGTGATGGTGGTGTCGTTGGTGACGGTCGTCTCGGTCTTCGGACCGCAAGCCGAAACCATCAGCGCCGCGCCGGCGATCATCGAACCGGTAACGACTTTGGAAATGAATGCACGCATTGGAAAGCTCCCTAGATAGTGGATTTGGATGGCCTCGAGACCCTTAATACCCAAACCGTGGTGGACATTAGTCCGATATCGCCTCCCCCTCAAGCCTCGTTTTGCCGGGGGCAAGAAAGAGTTTCCAGGAAGGCGGGAAAATGACGGGCAAGCGCGGCGTCGAACGTGGCGAAATCGGCCGGCTTGCCAAGGACCGCGGCGCTGGTGACGGGATAATCGGGGAGGCCGCACGGCACGATCCCGCCAAAGTGCGACAGATCCGGCGCGAGGTTCACGGAGAAGCCGTGCAGCGTGATCCAGCGCCGGACGCGCACGCCGATCGCGCCGATCTTGGCCTCCGCCGTCCCGCCGCCCGGGGCGGGGACGATCGTCCATATCCCGATCCGGCCCGGCGCGCGGAAAGCGTCGATGCCGATCTCGCCCAGCGCGGCGATCAGCCACCCCTCCAGACTGTGCACGAAATGCCGGACGTCGCGGCCACGCCGGTTCAGATCGAGGATGAGATAGCCGATGCGCTGCCCGGGGCCATGATAGGTGTAGCGGCCGCCGCGCCCGGTTTGCACCACGGGAAAGCGCGGATCGAGCAGCTCGGCCGGATCGGCGCTGGTGCCGCCGGTATAGACCGGCGGATGTTCGAGCAGCCAGACGAGCTCGGGCGCTTCGCCAGCACCCACCGCCGACGCGCGTGCCTCCATGATCGCGCCCGCCTCGGCATAGTCGATCATGGCCGGCTCGACGCGCCATTCGATCTCTTGCGCAACTCCATGCATGCCCGCCCGATTGCGCCAGCCGGCGGCGGCGCGCAAGCATTGGCAAGCGGCAAATAGCTGCGCTAACAGGGCCATGGCGCGTGTGCGTGAGAAAAGGGCGGAATCGAACATGGTGAGCATGGGAACGGTCTGGGATCGCGCGACCGAATTCTTGAGCGACAATATCGGCGCGATCATGTCGCTCGCGCTGCTCGCGATCTTCCTGCCCGCGTCGATCTCGCAAAGCCTCGAGCCGCTGTCCAAGAGTCCGGGGGCAGGCGCTATCGCGATCCAGCTTCTGTCGCTTCTTCTGTCGATCGTGACGCTCTGGGGCCAGCTGGCGATCACCGCGCTGGCGCTCGACCCGCATGCCGGAAGGCCCGCCGCCACCGCGCTTGCCACCAAGCGGCTTCCGGCCGTCATTGTGGTGTCGCTTGCCCTCATCGTCGGGGTGATCGTCCTGGCGCTCCCGATCGCGATCGCGCTCGCGCTGTCCGGTTTCGATTTCGAGGCCGCGGCGAACGGCACCAACGCCGCGATGCCGAACGGGGTGGGCGGTTTCATTGCGCTGTATTCGCTGTTCGTTCTCGGCGTCCTGCTCTGGCTCGGCGCGCGCCTGTCGCTCCTGTCGCCGGTGAT
>NZ_JAQGLC010000373.1 GCF_028293085.1 Sphingomonas bacterium | reverse complement strand
ATGGGCAATCTCGGCGCGCTGGCGTCGAAGCCGGTGATGGAAGGCAAGGCGGTGCTGTTCAAGCGCTTCGCCGATGTCGACGCGATCGACATCGAGCTGAAGACCGAGGATGTCGACCGGCTGATCGACGCGATCGAGCTGATGGAGCCGAGCTTCGGCGGCATCAATCTGGAGGACATCAAGTCCCCCGAATGCTTCATCATCGAGCAGACGCTGCGCGCGCGGATGAACATCCCGGTGTTCCATGACGACCAGCACGGCACCGCGATCATCGCCGCTGCGGGGCTGATCAATGCGCTCTATCTCACGGGGCGCGACATCAAGGACACGACGGTCGTGGTCAACGGCGCGGGTGCGGCGGCGATCGCCTGCGCCGAGCTGATCAAGGCGATGGGCCTGCCGCACGACCAGCTGCTGATGTGCGACCGGACCGGCGTGATCTATCAGGGTCGCGAGCATGACATGAACCAGTGGAAATCGGCGCATGCGGTGAAGACCGACCGTCGCTCGCTGGAGGAAGCGCTGGACGGCGCCGACGTGTTCCTGGGCTTGTCCGCCGCGGGCGCGCTGCCGGCCGAATTGCTGATGAAGATGGCGCCGAAGCCGATCGTCTTCGCCATGGCCAATCCCGATCCGGAGATCACCCCGCCCGACGCCAAGCGCGCGCGGCCGGACGTGATCATCGCGACGGGGCGCTCGGACTATCCGAACCAGGTCAACAACGTGCTCGGCTTCCCGTTCATCTTCCGCGGCGCGCTCGACGTGCGCGCGACGACGATCAACGACGAGATGAAGGTCGCCGCCGCCGAGGCGCTGGCCGCGCTGGCGCGCCAGCAGGTGCCGGAAGAGGTCGCTGTCGCCTACGGCGTGCGGCATACGTTCGGCCCCGATTACATCATCCCGGCGCCGTTCGATCCGCGGCTGATGGAGATCGTACCCGCCGCCGTCGCCAAGGCGGCGATGGATTCGGGGGTCGCGACCAAGCCGATCCTCGACATGGACGCCTATCGCCAGACGCTCCGCGCGCGGATGAACCCGACCACCTCGGTACTCAGCCTCGCTTATGAGGGCGCGCGGGCGCACCCGAAGCGGGTGCTGTTCGCGGAGGGCGAGGAGGAAGTCGTGCTCCGCGCCGCCATCGCGTTCAAGGACGGCGGCTATGGCACGCCGGTACTGGTCGGGCGCGAGGACGTCTATGACCGGCTCAGGGCACTCGGGGTGACCGATCCCGAAAGCTATGAGGTGCACAACAGTCGTATCTCGCCGCTGGTGCCGAAGATGGTCGAGTTTCTCTACAAGCGCCTGCAGCGGCGCGGCTATCTGCACCGCGACGTCGAGCGGATGATCAACCAGGATCGCAACATCTTCGGCGCGGTGCTGCTTCAGCTCGGCGAGGCCGATGCGATGATCACCGGCATCACCCGGACCTATGCGCACACCATGCGCGAGGTGCGCCGCGTGATCGATCCCGAGCCCGGCCGCACGCCGTTCGGCATCCATCTGATGGTCGGGCAGAGCCACACCGTGTTCATGGCCGACACGACGATCAACGAGCGGCCGACTGCCGAGGAACTGGCCGATATCGCCGAGCATACCGCTCTGGTCGCACGGCGCATGGGGCATGAGCCGCGCGTCGCGTTCCTGAGCTATTCGACCTTCGGCAATCCCGAGGGGCGCTGGCTGGAGAATCTGCGCGACGCGGTGAAGGTGCTCGACGAGCGCAAGGTGGGCTTCGAATATGAAGGCGAGATGGCGCCCGACGTGGCGCTCAACCCGAAGCAGCTGGCGAATTATCCGTTCGCGCGGCTGTCGGGGCCGGCGAACGTGCTGATCATGCCGGGGCTCCAGAGCGCGAACATCTCGGCGAAATTGCTGCGCGAGCTGGGCGGGGATTCGGTGATCGGGCCGATGCTCGTCGGCATGGAGAAATCGGTGCAGATCGCGCCGATGACCTCCACCGCGAGCGAACTGGTGACGCTGGCGGTGCTCGCGGCAGGCGGGATTGCCAGATAGTCCAGCGTCGCTCGTGGGGGCCCGACCCCTCCTCCTTCAATAGCGGCCGTCGGGGGTGTCGCGTTGTCCGGCATCCGCGATCGCCCTGGTCAACTCGGCCCATGGGGTCGGGCCGATATGCATCATGAAGAAACGGTCGGGATGCAGCCGTTCCCGCGCCGCGGCATCGGCGAGTTCCGTTACGGCCTGCGGGAAGGAAAAGGATCCGTCGACGCCGCGCTGGAACGGATCGCTGCCGTAAAGCAGGCGATGTTCGGGAAAATACACCATCAGCTGGCGCTCGCTGGTCTCGCCGCGGATCGGATAGATCACCATGCGATTTGGCCCCGTACCGAGGGCGGTTGCGCCGCTCACCGGTCGCAGAACGGGCGCCCGCCGCGCCCGCCCGGCGCGCTCCAGGGTGTCGGGCCGGCTCGCATAGGGCGCGCGGATCAAGCGTTTCAGGATCGGCGCGTTGGCATCGAGATGATAGACCGGAATCCCCTGCGCGACATATTCGCGGATCCCCGCAAGATGCGGCCATGAATCCGAGGTGGTGATGACCGCCTTGACCGGCGTGCCCGGAAAGCGGCGATGCGCCTCCGCGATCGCCTTGGCGGAATAGCCCGACGATATCGGTGCCTCGATGATGACGACGCCGTCGTCCTGCCGCACGAACGTGACGTTCCACGATCCCGGCACCAGGGTGATGCCCGGGACGAGGTCGACCGCCGGCTGGCGCGGTGTGCCGAAGGGCATGGCGTCCAGACCGAGGGGCGGGGGCTGGGCGGCGAACGCGGTGCGGATCTCCGGGGCGATGTCCAGTTCGGCGGCCGCAACGGGAGCATCGAGGCTGAGCTCGCGGATGGTATAGCTGCCCTCGGGCAAGCCGTTGCGCGCCACGTCCCATTGCATCGGCATCCTTATGCCGCCCTTGGCGATCCACCAGAAACCATAGCTGGTGCGCATCGTGACATCGCCGAGGAAGCGCCAATAGCCGCTTCGCGCCAATGGACCGGAATAGTCCATCGCGGTCGGCAGGTGAGTGTAGCGATTGAGGTAGATGCGGACGGGCGCGCCATCCAGGCGGAACGCGACGACGTCCTGCGGCACCGATTGCAGGACGATCGCGGGCTCGACATGCGCATCGGGCGCGTCGAGCGCGGTCAGCGCCAACCGCTCCGGACTCAGCACCAGCATCTCGCTCGACAGCGTCACCATCTCGGCGCTGCCGGGGCTGCGGGCTTCGCCGGCGAAGCGCATTGCGGCGGTCCTGTCGGCCACGAAGCCGGTGGAGAATCTGGCGATGGGATAGATGGCGGAGTCGGTGACGCTGCGGAGGCGGCCGCCCGCTTGATCATGCAGTTCCGACACCGTCTGATGTTCGACGATATAGGGACCCTCCGGCCTTTCGGATTGCTCCAGCATGTTGCGATACCCGACCGCGCTCCAGCGCACGACGTTCAGCGCACGGAGTTTCGCTTCGCCCCCCTGGGCCGCAAGTGCCTGGTGTAACAGGCTGGTGGCCGCGGGATCGGCGGCCTGGGCGGACGGCATCAGGAATAGCGCGGCGACGGTCAGTATCGACCGGCACAGCAACCGTCCGCTTGTCGCAGTGTCGACGATCACGTTTCGAACCCTCCTCGATTCAGTGTCGGTCGGAGAATCGGCAGCAGCAACGGCATATCGGCGGCCGCTCCCCGCGCCCGTGGAGATTATCCGATGGCTGCCGACCTGTCAGGCATGTGCAGGCGTGAGGTGAGTCAGGACGCACAGCCATCGCTCGCCCATTTTGCGATAGATGTCCGTGATCCATTCATCCGCGCTGATCGGCGCACCGGCGAAATGCCCCGTATTCCGGCCTCGGCCGGTCACCACCGCGACATCGCCATAGAGTTTTATCCGCACGATATCCTTGACCATCATGTCGTGACTCAAACTGCCGTCGGCGATCACCGACAGGATGCGATCCCGGCCGACCGGGCCGACCTCGGGCGTTATCAGCGCCCAATCGTCGGAAATGCAGGCGGCGATTCGCTCCACATCATTCGATACCATGGCGGCATTGAACGCCTCTTCGAGGGCCGTGAAGTGCTCGGTCGGATCGAAGGTCATCTGGCGTTCCCAAAAAAGGTCAGAGCGCGGTGGATTCGGACCAGCGCCGCTGCGTCTCCACGGTGGACAGGTCTTCGGTCTTTGCGTCGACGAACCAGCGATAGCCGAACGGATCGGCGAGCAGGCCGGTCCGATGCCCATGGAACTGGTCCTTTACCGGGCGGAGCAAGGTCGCGCCGTGCGCCGTCGCCAGCGCGACAAAGGCGTCCGCATCCGCAACATTGAGGTGCATCTGCACCGGCGAACCCCCGAGCGTGTCCGGGCCGACGGCACCGAACTCCGGATATTCGTCGCAGAGGAAGAGCTTCGTGGCGCCGAACGTCAGCTCGGCATGGCCGATCCGCCCATCGGCAGGATCCACCAGCCGGAAATCCTCCGTCGCGCCGAATGCCGCAACGTAGAAATCGATCGCCGCGCGAGCATCCTTCAACGCCAGATGCGGGCTCAGGCTGTGCGGCCTTTCTTCCGGGGGGATCATCGACGATTCCTTTGACGAGTGGCTGCAATTACGTTACGTTGCGTATTGTAATGAGTCAAGCCACGCCCTTGTCGACCAGAAAGGCCGGTCGTCCGCGTAGCGAGAAGGCGCGCCTCGCCATCCTGGACGCGGCCTATCGGATGTTGATGGACGATGGCTTTGGGCGCCTCACGATCGAGGCGGTCGCCGCGCGCGCGCGCGTCGGCAAACCGACCATCTACCGCTACTGGAACAACGCGCAGGAATTGGCGATGGCGGCTTTTCTGGCGCGCCCGGACGTCGAACCCGCGGCGGCGTTGCACATGTCGGCCCGCGATGGGCTGAAGGCGCATATGCGCTCGGTCGTTGCTGCCTTTGCAACCAGCCGCGGACGCCAGATTACGCTGACCATGGCTTCGTCCGATCCGGACAGCGAGCTCGCCAAGGCATTCCGCACGCAGATTATCCTGAAGAGCCGCGAAACGGGCCGCGCGCTGCTGGAGGCCGGAGAACGGTCCGGTGAACTCGGCATGGGCGGCAGGATGGAAGCGGTGCTGGACATGATCTACGGCCCGATCTTCTATCGCCTCCTGGCCGGCCATGCGCCGCTCGACGATGGTTTCAGCGACGGTATCGTCGATATAATGTTCGACGGAATCGGCCTGCATGCCCAGCGCGCGAGCCCGAACCCCGGTCCCGCTGATTGAACGGGGCTGCGGCGCGGGGCGATGACGTCCTGGAGGGCGGTAATGTCACCGCGCTCCAGGCTCTCTCCACCATGCGCTGAAGAAGTCGCGCGGCCCCCGGTGCCCCGGGCAGGCTTCAGGTCAGGCGTTGATGCTGGTTCCCACCGCGGCATGCACCAGGCCGCCGTCGACCGTGATCGTATCGCCCACCACATAATCGCCCGCGCGGCTGGCGAGGTAGATGGCGGCGCCGGCCATGTCCTCGTCGACGCCGATCCGCTTTGCCGGGATGCCCTTGGCGATCGCCTCGCCGTGATCGCGCGCGGCCTTGTTCATCTCGCTGGCGAAGGCGCCCGGGGCGATCGAGGTGACGTTGATCGAATCTTCGATCAGCCGCGCGGCCATGCGCTTGGTCAAATAGATCAGCGCCGATTTCGACGCGTGATAGCTGTAGGTTTCCCATGGGTTGAGCCGCTGGCCGTCGATCGAGGTGATGTTGATCACCTTGGCCGGGCGCTCGTGACTGGCCGCCGCCTTCAGCGCGGGGTGGAGCGCCTGGGTGAGGAAGAAAGGCGACTTGACGTTGAGGTCCATGACCTTGTCCCAGCCTTTTTCCGGGAATTGCTCGAACGGTTCGCCCCAGGCCGCGCCGGCATTGTTGACGAGGATGTCGAGCTTGTCGGTGTGCTCGGCGAGCTGGGCGGCGAGCGCCTTGCAGCCGGCCACGGTGGAGACGTCCTGGGGCAAAGGGATGCATTTCTCGCCCAGCTCCCTGGCGGTCTCGAAACAGGCCTCGGCCTTGCGCGAGGAGATGTAGACGGTCGCGCCCTGGGCGATGAAGCCGGCCGCGATCATCCTGCCGATGCCGCGCGAGCCGCCCGTGACCAGCGCGATGCGGCCTTCGAGGCGGAAGAGGTTGGTGGTGTCCATGCTTATTCTCTCCATTCTTCGTCGCCCCGGCAGAGGCCGGGGCCGCTATATCGTGGGGGGCGAGGTGCCTCGAACCCGGCGGCCCCGGCCTGCGCCGGGGCGACGGAGGCTTAACCCCCGCGCTTGATCGTCTCTCTGGCGATGATGATCTGCTGGATCTGGCTGGTGCCTTCATAGATCCGGAACAGGCGGACGTCGCGGTAGAGGCGTTCGATGCCGTAATCGGCGATATAGCCCGAACCGCCGAAGATCTGGACGGCGCGGTCGGCCACGCGGCCGACCATTTCCGACGCGAAATATTTCGCCGCCGCCGATTCCATCACCACGTCCTTGCCCGCATCCTTGGCGGCGGCGGTTTCGAGGACGAGGGCGCGGGCGGCGAGCGCCTCGGTCTTGGAATCGGCGATCATGCCCTGGATCAGCTGATGCTCGTATATGGGCTTGCCGAACTGCTTGCGCTCGGTCGCATAAGCGACGCTGTCGGCGATCAGGCGTTCGGCGACCCCGATGCAGACGGCGGCGATATGCAGGCGCCCGCGATCGAGCACGCGCATGGCGATCTTGAAGCCTTCGCCCTCGGCACCCAACCGGTTGGCGGCGGGGACAGCGACGTCGTCGAAGATCACGTCGGCGACCTTCGCGCCTTTCTGGCCCATTTTCTTTTCGGGCTCGCCGATCGAGAGGCCGGGCAGGTCGCGCGGCACCAGGAAGGCGGAAACGCCGCGCCCGCCCGCTTCCTCGCCGGTGCGCGCCATCACGGTGAACAGGTCGGCCTTGTCGGCATTGGTGATGAAGCGCTTGGTGCCGGACAGGCGGTAGACGTCGCCGTCCCGCATGGCCTTCGTCTTCACCGATCCCGAATCGCTGCCGACATCGGGCTCGGTCAGCGCGAAGCTGGTGATGATCTCCCCGCTGGCGATGCGGGGCAGCCACTTTGCCTTTTGCTCGTCCGAGCCGGCCATGACGAGGCCCTGGCTGCCGATGCCGACATTGGTGCCGAAGGTCGAGCGGAACGCCGGCGTGGTGCGGCCGAACTCGATCGCGACGCGGGCCTCTTCGCTCATGGTGAGCCCCAGGCCGCCATATCCTTCCGCGATCGATAGGCCGAACAGGCCCATCTCGCGCATCTCCTGCACGACCTCGGCGGGGATCGCATCGGCTTCCTCGACCGCGCCTTCGAGCGGGCGCAGGCGCTCGGTCACGAAGCGGCGGACCATGTCGATCAGCGCGTCGAAGGTGTCGGGATCGAGGGCCATCTGCGTCCTGTCCTGTTCGGCCGCTTGGGCGACTCCGGGTTGACGGGTTGGTAAAGCGGGGCGCGGGCGTGGGCAAGTCTCGCCCTACCCGAAATTCCAAAATGCATTCATTGACCCGTCTGCGCCCCATACTATGCTGCCCAAAACAAAGGATGCAGGAAGAATGATGCGTTTTGCTGGCAAGCGTGCCGTGGTGACCGGCGGCGCTTCGGGGATCGGTCGCGCGACGGCGCTGCGGCTGGTCGACGAGGGTGCAGATGTCTGGATCGGCGATATCGACGAGGCAGGCGGGCGCGAGGTCGCCGAGACCTCGAACGGGCGAATCCATTTCCTGCATACCGACGTGACCAGGGTCGAGGATATCGCCGCGCTGATGGCGGCGGCGGATGCGGCGGGCGGGCTGGACGTAGTGTTCAACAATGCCGGCGCGGGCGGATCGCGCGACCCGATCGATGCGATCAGCGCCGAGGACTGGGACCGCACCCAGGCGCTGCTGCTGCGCTCGGTG
>NZ_JAQGLC010000336.1 GCF_028293085.1 Sphingomonas bacterium | reverse complement strand
AGCTGGGCAGGTCGGAGGGGCTGTACTCGACGAAGCCAGGGATGTTCGCGTCCTCGGACTTCTCAGGGGCCGGCGCGGGCTCGGGCTCTGATTCGGGCTCGGGTTCGGGTTCGGGTTCGGGTTCGGGTTCGGGTTCGGGTTCGGGCTCGGGATCGGGCTGCTGCGGCGGCGTGGGATTGGATCGCGCGGCCGCCCTGGCCTGCCACTCCTCCTCGTCGCGTATCTCGCTGAGACGGACGAACTCCCTCAGGGCCGCCATGCTCTCACTTTCCGGCTCCGGTTCGTCGCGGATGCGCCATTTCTTCGGCTGGCGCACGCGGAGCCAGTGGAGCGCGGCGACGGGATCGGGCGGCAAATGGTGCCGGTAGGTCGCGTAGACCGGGTCGGCATCGCCGTGCCTGAAGACCCTGGTGCGCTCGACGGTGCAGCCCACGGCGCGGGAATAGAGCGCGCGTTCGACGCGGGCATCGGCGTGGTCCTTGCCCGCCACGACGGCCTCGGCGAATGCCTCATGCGTGTTGCGCCAGCGATAGATGGTGCGGACGCAGACAGTGAAATGCTCGGCGAGTTCTTCGTCGGTGGCGCCGAGGCGGCACATGTCACGGGCCTGATCGGCAAAGGCTGGGTCGTAGATCATGGGGCCGGGATAGCGGCGCCGGGATATAGTTTGAATCAAGGGCGGCGCGCTCAAAATGTCATGCTGTTCGCTGACATTTTGGAATGAGCGCTATTTTATTATTTATCCTTACAGATCAATAGTATGAATGCTCATCCAACGTCGTGGCACGCCGATCGCGTCGATCGGAAAATGACTCTGGCCCCTTTTCTCAAAGGAGATCGAAAACGCCGCCTCGATCGACAGGCCCACCGCAATGCCCCGCTATGCCGGCGCGGCGGGCTCGTGTATCGCCTCGCTGGCGTCGGCGCAGGGGGAATCGCGTGGGGAATGGCTATGTCGAACCGCGCGGTGCGCGGCGGCGGATCGAGATCGTCGACGGGGTGGAGCGCATCCGCATTCCCATGCGGCGCAACTGGTTCCTGATGCTGTTCATCGCCGTGTGGCTGACCGGATGGACCGCGGGCGGGATCGCGGCGTTCACGCAGCTTTTCACGCATTTCGAGCCGTTCCTGCTCGTCTGGCTGTGCGGCTGGGCGGTGGGCTGGGTCTTTGCGGGATCGACGATCCTGTTCCAGATCCGGGGCGCCGAGACGATCGTGGCGGCGGGCGGCGATCTGGAGATCCGGTCGGGCGCGACGCCCTTTGTGCGCCGCTGGCGCTATCGCGGCGGCACGATCCGCAACCTGCAGAGCGCCGCGCCGATGAACGATCCGTTCGGCATGCGCCATTTCCAGACGCCCTATTGGATGCGATCGCGATCGGGCGCGGTGCGGTTCGATTATGGCGCGGAGACGATCCATATCGCCGCCAATGTCGACGAGCCCGAAGGGCGCGAGATCGTCGCCTGGCTGGCGCGGCGGTTGCCGGCGACGGCAATGGGGACAGGATGATGCGGGGCGACGGTCTGGCCGATCCCGGGCGTGCCCGGATATCGCCCGGGAGGCTCGTGGACGCGCGGATCGGGGCGGGGATCGCGTGAGGGCCGCCAATGCCCTCAAGGGCCGGCGATGATCAGGAGTGCGATCAGGAGTGCGATCAGGATTGCGCTATCGCTATTGCTGGTTTTGGGCCTGGCGTCCTGCAAACAGCAGACCGTCAGGGTTCACCTGAAGGACTTCAGGCTGAGTCAGTTTCGGGGGCATTTCGAGATATACGAGATCAACACATCCCGGGCATGCTCCTATTTCGAATGCGGGGAATCGGCGTCGAAGACCCTGAAGGAATCGTTCGAATTCGTGCATGTGGAAAGCGGCAAGCCGCCGAAGACATTTCCGCTGGTCGATTGCGCCATGGCAGAACCATGCGTTGGCGTGGAGTCACTGTTCTTCGAATATTGCGACGGTCGATTCGTTCCCCTTCGCGGGCATGGGGCATTTTATATCGGCGGCGTGGATTCCGAGCAGTTCAGGTGCGGCGCCAAAGAGAGGGTTTCGCTTCCCGGACTCAACGAAGCGCTGCGCTGAGCGCAGCTATCGAGGCGGATATCCGGGGGCGCAGCGCCGGGCTTGCACCTATGGCGCCGCATATCCCCGCGGTTCGGCGTCATCGCCAAGGTACCAGCGGAGGAAATCGAAGACGGTTTCGCCCAGGATCCGCCTATCCCCGGCCACGAAATCGGCGCGATGCGCGAGCTCGAAGTCGACGATGTTGCCCGTGGCCTTGTCGTAGAAATAGCCGCCCTCGCCCTCCAGGCTGGTCATCGCGACGAAGCGATCGGGAATGCCCCAGACTTCCCAGGCGAAGGCGATGCCCGGCTGCGGGTCGCCGGCGGAGTCCGCGACGGGCGCCAGGGTATCGCGACTGTGGGTCGGATACATATTTGCGATGACGAAGGTGCTGAAGAATGCATGGAATTCAGTGGCCGGGTCGATGCCCAGCGTGGCCAGGCACGATGTCGCGGCGCTGTTGTCGGCCTGGTAGATATGGCCGGGGCGGGCTTCGCAGAGCGCCCGGATGTCAGCGGGGATCATCATTGGCCTTCCGAAACCATCGTCCTTGTCCCGAGCCATGCCTTGGGATGATGGTTGAAACCATCCGGGCGGCCGATCTTCCGCGCACCTCACACCGCATCCCTGAGGTGTGAGGTTCAGGGGTTGAGTAAATCGGCGCCGTGATCCCGAACCGGCGTCACCGCGACGGCCGCGGGGCCTTGTCCTTGTTGCGCTTGTCGGCGACGAAGCTGTGGCCGCCTTCGCCCTTGTAGATGTCGAACAGGCCGATCGCCTCGAACAGGTCGGGGAAATTGCGCACGCCGTAATTGCGCGGATCGATCGAGGCCTGGCGCTTGGCCGCGCTGCCCGCCGCCGGCATCGAGGCCCAGCCGTCGTCCCAGGCGGCCGCCTCCACCGCGCCGCGCAGGATCGTGACGAGGGTCGCATCCTGGGCGAGCACCTTGCCCGGGGTCTTTGGCGGCGGCGCCTCGGCCCTGGCCTTGGCGCCGGTGCCGGCGGCCTTGCCGTCCTTGCGCTTTTCGGCCGGGGGCGCGGCGGGGGCCGGCGCTGCGGGGCCCTCGAGGCTGTCGAGATAGAGGAAAGTGGTGCAGGCGTTGACGAAGGGATCGGGCGTCTTGCGCTCCCCGAAGCCATAGACGTCATGGCCGTTCGCCTTGAGCTGCATGACCAAAGGCGTGAAATCCGCGTCGCTGGACGCGATGCAGAAGCCGTCGAGCTTCTGGGTGTAGAGCAGCTCCATCGCGTCGATCACCAGGGCGATGTCCGTCGCGTTCTTGCCCGTCGAATAGCTGAACTGCTGGATCGGGCGAATGGCGAAGGCGTGCAGCTTCTCCTTCCAGCCCTTCAGGCCGGCGCTGCCCCAGTCGCCATAGGCGCGGCGGATATTGGCGGTGCCGTATTTGGAGAGCTCGGCGAGGATCAGCGCGATCTTGCTGTGCGAGACATTGTCCGCGTCGATCAGCAGCGCGATGCGGCGATTGGGGGCCGGGGTGGCGGGTTGGTAGTCTTCCATTTTTTTCTTTCTTGTCGGTACTGCTGTCGCATCAGGGTAGGGCTCGTGCATTCAATACCGTATTGTAGCCGCACCGAATAAGGACCTAGTCAGCTGTTATCGCCGGTTTGGCAGTATTCCCTTGCGCTT
>NZ_JAQGLC010000323.1 GCF_028293085.1 Sphingomonas bacterium | reverse complement strand
GCAGGCGATCAAGGCGTTGAAGGAGGAGGGCTATCGCATCGTCCTCGTCAATTCGAACCCCGCCACGATCATGACCGATCCCGAGATGGCCGACGCCACCTATGTCGAGCCGATCACGCCCGAGATCGTCGCCAAGATCATCGAGAAGGAGCGCCCCGACGCCGTCCTGCCGACGATGGGCGGCCAGACCGCGCTCAACACTGCGCTGGCGCTGTTCAACGACGGCACCCTGGCGAAATATGGCGTGCAGATGATCGGTGCCGATGCCGAGGCGATCGACAAGGCCGAGGATCGGCTGAAATTCCGCAACGCGATGGACAAGATCGGGCTCGAAAGCCCGCGCTCGGCGATCGCGCATACGCTCGACGAAGCCTTCAAGGCGCTCGAGCATGTCGGCTTGCCGACGATCATCCGCCCCTCGTTCACCATGGGCGGCTCCGGCGGCGGCATCGCGTATAATCGCGAGGAATTTGTCACCATCGTCACCTCGGGGCTCGATGCTTCGCCGACCACTGAAGTGCTGATCGAGGAATCGGTGCTCGGGTGGAAAGAATATGAGATGGAGGTCGTGCGCGACCGCAACGACAATTGCATCATCATCTGCTCGATCGAGAATGTCGATCCAATGGGCGTGCATACGGGCGATTCCATCACCGTCGCGCCGGCGCTGACGCTGACCGACAAGGAATATCAGATCATGCGCAACGCGAGCATCGCGGTGCTGCGGGAGATTGGAGTCGAAACAGGCGGTTCCAACGTCCAGTTCGCGGTCAATCCGAAGGATGGGCGCCTCGTCGTCATCGAGATGAACCCGCGCGTGTCGCGCTCCTCGGCGCTCGCCTCCAAGGCGACCGGCTTCCCGATCGCCAAGGTCGCGGCAAAGCTGGCGGTCGGCTACACGCTCGACGAGATCATCAACGACATCACCGGCGCGACCCCGGCCTCGTTCGAGCCGACGATCGACTATATCGTCACCAAGATCCCGCGTTTCGCCTTCGAGAAGTTCAAGGGCGCGGAACCCATCCTGTCGACCGCGATGAAGTCGGTCGGCGAAGTGATGGCGATCGGCCGCAACATCCATGAATCGATGCAGAAGGCGCTGCGTGGCCTCGAAACCGGGCTGAGCGGCTTCAATCAGATCGACGCGCTGGTCGGCGCGCCGCGCGAAGAGATCGAGGCGGCGCTTGCCCGCGCCACGCCGGATCGGCTGCTGGTCGCCGCGCAGGCACTGCGCGAGGGCTTCACCGTTGCTGAGATCCACGCCATCACCTTCTACGACCCGTGGTTCCTGGAGCGGATCGGCGAGATCATCGCCGCCGAGGAAGAAGTGTGCCGGAACGGCCTGCCGCGCGATGCGGCGGGCATGCGGCGGCTCAAGTCGATGGGCTTCAGCGACAAAAGGCTGGCTTATCTCGCGCTCAAATCCGCGAACCTGCATGGCGGCATGGACCGGGGCATCGCGCGCGGCTCGGGGCTGATCCACGAGGCGGTCGTCGCGATGACTGGCGGGATCACCGAGGACGAGGTGCGCAAGCATCGCCACAAGCTCGGCGTGCGTCCGGTGTTCAAGCGGATCGACACCTGCGCTGCCGAGTTCGAGGCGAAAACGCCGTACATGTACTCGACCTATGAGGCGCCGAGCTTCGGCGAGCCCGAAAATGAGGCGATGCCGTCCGACCGGCGCAAGATCGTCATCCTGGGCGGCGGGCCGAACCGGATCGGGCAGGGGATCGAGTTCGATTATTGCTGTTGCCACGCCTGTTTCGCGCTGGCGGAGGCCGGCTATGAGACGATCATGGTCAACTGCAACCCGGAGACGGTGTCGACTGATTACGACACCTCCGACCGGCTCTATTTCGAGCCGCTGACCGCCGAGGACGTGCTCGAGATCCTCCATGTCGAGCAGCAGAATGGCACGCTCGTCGGCGTCATCGTCCAGTTTGGCGGGCAGACCCCGCTCAACCTGGCGCATGCGCTCGAACAGGCCGGCATTCCGATCCTCGGCACATCGCCCGACGCGATCGACCTCGCCGAGGACCGCGAGCGCTTCGCCGCGCTGATCACGAAGCTGGGCCTGCTCCAGCCCCGCAACGGCATTGCCCGCAGCCGCGACGAAGCGATCGCGGTCGCCGAGCGCATCGGTTACCCGGTGCTGATGCGGCCGAGTTATGTGCTGGGCGGCCGCGCGATGGAGATCGTCGACGGGCCGGCGCAGCTCGACGATTATATCCAGACCGCGGTCAAGGTCTCGGGCACGTCGCCCGTGCTGATCGATCAGTATCTGCGCGACGCGATCGAGGTCGATGTCGACGCCATCTCCGACGGCACCGATGTGACGGTCGCGGGCGTGCTCCAGCATATCGAGGAAGCCGGCGTCCATTCGGGCGACAGCGCCTGTTCGATCCCGCCCTACAGCCTGTCCGACGAGATCATCGCCGAGATCGAGCGCCAGACGACCCTGCTCGCCAAGGCGCTCTCGGTCGTGGGGCTGATGAACATCCAGTTCGCGGTGAAGGACGGCCTAGTCTATCTGATCGAGGTCAATCCGCGCGCCAGCCGCACCGTCCCCTTCGTTGCCAAGGCGATCGGCGCGCCCGTCGCGAAGATCGCGGCGCGGGTGATGGCGGGGGAAAAGCTCGCCGACCTGCCGAAGATCGACCGCGCGATCGATTATGTCGCGGTGAAGGAAGCGGTGTTCCCCTTCAACCGATTCCCGGGTGTCGATCCGGTGCTCTCGCCGGAGATGAAGTCGACGGGCGAAGTAATGGGTATCGATACCGATTTCGTCACGGCCTTCGCCAAGGCGCAGCTCGGGGCGGGGACCATCCTGCCCAAATCTGGCACCTTGTTCGTCAGCGTGAAGGATGGCGACAAGTCTGTCGTCCTGCCCGGAGTCCGCTTGCTCGCCGAGAACGGCTTCAC
>NZ_JAQGLC010000320.1 GCF_028293085.1 Sphingomonas bacterium | reverse complement strand
ATGGGCATGAGCAAGTTCCGCGACGCGGCCGCGCTCGATGCCGCCCTGGCCGCGATCGGATCCCGGCCGCACGTGCCGCTGGCGCGCTACACCGACCACGCCACCGACGCGATCCTGACCGCGGCCTGGCTCCGCGCCAATGCCGGGCGCGCAGAGCTCTGGCACCCACCCGCCCTCACCCGCGACATCGCCCGACGCGAGGGCTGGACCTTCGGCGTCGTCTGACGCATTGACGCGCCCACCAGAATCGGGGCTTCTACCCCAAGGGCCGGTTTAGCTCAGCTGGTAGAGCAGCGGTTTTGTAAACCGAAGGTCGCGGGTTCGATTCCTGCAACCGGCACCACTTCGAATCCTCAAGATTCGGCCCTAAGCTATTGACCCCCTGAAATAATCAGCAGCCGTAAGTTCGACACAGCTCGACCTGGCTCGACCCATTTTGGACGGCTCTTGTGCCCCAATTTGTGCCCTGTTTTGGTGGGTTTGTGCCCCGAGACCGACGTGGAGTCGGAGATGTCGAGAAGGCAAAACCTCACGCCGGACAGCATTGATGCACTTGTAACCGGCCGGATGGCTGATCCCCTTACCCAGGGCCTGTGGATCGTCGTCGGCGCGAAAGGAAGGAAGATCTGGAGGTATCGGCGCCGGGTCGTCGGCTCCGGAATTCCCGTCAACGGACGCTCGGAAATTATCCGCAGCACAGCATAGCGGCGGCCCGGAACAACCGCGTCACTGCCGGCAACTCATTTATGCATATACGCACGTTAGGCTCGAGCGCGAGGAAGGCCTTGGGCGCTCGGTCGCCCCGATGCCGCGTCGGACTCAAACGCCAATGAGCCCCGGCCGAGGGGGGAGGGGTGGCCGGGACTCCTGGCAGACGAACTAGGGGGGACGTCCAACGGCTGACATCTGACGCAGGTCAATTAACAACTTCTTAAAACGGAGAAATTTCACAATTGAAACCGACACTTACAGTGCCAATTGAATTGGCATTGCCACTCGTGCACTGCCGCTCCTTCAAGTTACCGGCCGGGCTAATACGCGAATTATGGACGTTGATCTGCGACCGGATAATATTGGTATCGGGTCGCAACAAAATGGGACCTTTGTCCTGTCGAATGATATATGATGATCCAGTGCGAGCGCGTTGGCGACCGACTGACTATTGCGTGGCTCGGCAACCCCGACAGCCGCGTTACCACAGATGACGTCCTGCTCTTCGTTGGCGAGGTCGTCAGGCGGTCAGATGTTCGAACAGGATGAGGCTACCGATGATGATCAGCGTGAGGCCACCGAGCACTTCGGCGTACCGCCCGAGATAAGCGCCCGCATGCTTTCCGACTCTGACGCCGATCGTAGCGACAATTGTCGTAATGCCGCCAATGACGAGGCAGGCAACGAGAATATTGACGTGCAGAAAGGCAAGCGTGACGCCGACTGCCGTCGCGTCGATGCTGGTGGCGAGCGCGGTGGCCATGAGGCGCGCGATTCCCGGCCGGGCCGACGGTGCTGAATCCTCCTCTTTCGGCGCCGCCCGCCAGGCCTGCCACAACATGTGGCCGCCGACCGCGCCGAGCAGGATGAAGGCGATCCAATGATCGACCGCCGCGATCCAGCTACTGAGTGCCAGCCCGACCGCCCAGCCGATCGCCGGCGTGATCGCCTCGAAGAAGCCGAACACCGCGCCGACGCGCAACGCATCGCGGAACCGCGGGGAGCCGCCCTCGGAGCCCTTGCCGACTGCAGCCGCAAAGGCGTCAACGGAGAGGCTGAGGCCCATGCCCCCCAGCGTGATGATGCCAACCATGATGAATGCTCCGGGGCCAGGACGAACGATAGCGATCGCTCCGGCCATGGGAGACGAGGCATCGTTGGTCTTGCCGGACGGGCCTGTCGGCGCGGCTGCCTCCGCCAAGGACGGCCATAAGGCCATGCCGAGCATGTTGACGAAGGCCCCGCATAAAGCGGGTAGCTACTCCCCAATTACGGGTGCGAGGTAGGGGCGCAGGCGATTCAGGTCAACTCCGGCGCTAGAGTCAGGCGGAAATCGGCCAGCCTGCCGCAGCGATTCTTGCTTACCACATGAACGAACGGCGCGAATTGCTCCATGCTCACGCAACCGAGCCGTGCCCGGTGCTACGTTCACGCTCAGACCGCTGCGGCGCCGCCGGTCACGGCTGGCCATCGCCAGCCGCAGGAACTCCCGCTCCCACAGCACGTTACGCAATCGAACCGCCACTTCGGCGGGAGAAGGAGGAGGACACTATGGGAAAAGGCATCTTGTTGTGGCTGCTGGGCATACCGCTGCCCATCATCCTTATTCTCCTCCTGATATGGCACTGATCATGGCAAACGATTCCTATCGCGCAGTCGATCCCGCTCTCTATCCAGGTGACGTTCCGCCTGCCTCGAGTGGCTCGGCTGTATCCTGGTCCGCGGTTTCCGCCGGCACGGTGGCCGCGATCGCCCTCACCCTGACGCTGCTGACGCTGGGCTCAGCCTTCGGCCTGGCGTCAGTTTCAGCCTGGCCCGGCGTAGGGGCAAGGCCAACCACATTCACGATCGGCGCGGGAATCTGGTTGATCGTCACGCAATGGCTGTCAGTCGCCATGGGCGGTTATCTTGCCGGCAGGCTGCGCGTTCGCTGGCACGGTCTGCACGGTGACGAGGTGTTCTTCCGAGACACGGCCCATGGTCTGCTGACCTGGGCGACGGCGACCGTCGTCATGGCGGTGATCACCGTTGTTGCGGCAGCGCTGTCCACCGTGGCGGCGACGCCGATTGACGCTCCGGCAACCGCCGAAGCAGCCGAAGCAGCACGAAAGGTCGCTGCCGAGCTTGCGACATTTACGGGCCTGTCGCTCGTCGTGGGTGCTTTCATCGGGAGCGTCAGTGGCGCGATCGGCGGCCGCCTTCGGGATCTGCATCCCTAGTCTGTAACGCGACCCGGAGCGGCGGCAATGCCTTCGTACAGCCGCCGCTCCAACGACAAGCTGAACGCAGGCGACCGCCGCGACAAGGCATATGACAACGAGCGGTGACGCACGTCTCGATCGCAGCCTCATCGACAGCGGGGATAGGCACACCGAGGCATTCGGGAATACCGTAGCGACGAACTCGCTCACTGGCGACAAGGTCGAGCATCCGCACAATATGTGCCGACCGACCGCCGAAGGGCAAGCCAATACCCGCGCGGTGGAGGGATCCCTTTGCAGGCTGCGACCCCGCCAGGCTTGTCAGCGGGCGATCCGACATCCCATGGCCCGGCGAAGCGTCTTCAATGTGCAACGCGAAAGCTTTGGGTGCCCGACAACAGCCGGACACATCTTGCTCAATGACCTGCATCAATCATCACGGGGCAATTACTCAGAATATTCATGAAGCAATTTTTTTCCGAGCATTGACAGAGCCATAGTATTGCCCACCAAATACGGAGATTGATTCGGCGGCAGCTCGAAAGACATTGGCGGAGGATCCATGGCAGGTTCCAAGAAGACCCGAGCAGACCGGATCGACCCGATACGTCGTCCTCCGATACCGCAGGCGCAGGGCCCGGGGCCAATGGATGTGCCGTTCACCATTGGCTCGGGCGACCTTGGCGAGCTCGACGGCAAACCGGTCGGATTTACCGTGTTCGACGATGACGACCATCTCGATGCCATGGTCGCCGGGCTGGCCAGGGGCATTCCGGACTTCGGGAATTTCTTCGCGCCGGCCTTCATGGACGTGTTCGATGCGGCCGAGCTGCGGAACCTTACCTACAGCTTCGGACGGTCCGACCCGTCGAGCGACCTCCATCCCGGAAGCCTTGCGCTTCTCAACGGGCACTGGCTGATCATCCTCGCCGCGCAGGGACGCGAGATCAGTTCGGCGCTCACTCTTTCCTTTTCGGGGGACGAGCCTGTCTTCACGACGGAGACGCTGAAGGGCGGACCAGCGGGCGGCCCGACATCGGTCTGGACACCGACATCCGAGCGTGTCCTGCGCGATGACACCCAGATCGGTGCGTTCTGGGGCCCGGTGCTTACGCGGTATCGCCATCTCCTGACGGCTCGCCCAGGCAATATTCTCGACCTGCTCGACACTATATTTCCAAGCGTGCGGTACGACACATCGAGCTTTTCCGCGCTGCTGGAGGCGATCGGACACGAGCTTTATCCCTGGGCGGACGACCTGCCGCTCTGGCCGGGCGCCGTCCTTCTGACCGAGCGTGACGAGGAGATCGGTGTTTCGCTGCCCGACCGGACCGTGCTCGGCATCCGGGAAGACAGTCTCGACAATTTCGCCGCGCATATGAGCCTGTCTGAGTTTCGGCCGGCCTATGTCTGGTACCCGCATCTCTAGGAGCCGAGCATGGTAGACCAGGCAGCCGAGCCGCCGAAGAATCTGGGCACCCTGATCGAGTCGTCGTCCTGGATGACCGGGATCGACCCGCGGAACGAATTCATCCTGATGAAACAGGGCCACGCAATGTACAGCGGCGCGCCGTCGCTTCTGTTTCAGTATGGCGTCCTCATCCATCAGGCCGCCTCGCGCGACCATGACGACCGGGTCACGATCAGCGCCCGCGAGATGGTCGCGATCAGCCAATATGTGCATGAGCATTTCGCGGCCAACCAGTTCGTCACCCTGTTCGGAACGGCTGTCAACACGTCCTTTGTCGACCAGTCGGTCACGCTGCTGGGCCCGCCGATGAACGCCGCCCCGAGTTATGTCGTCGATCCGAGCGCCTACACACCCTATCTCGTCATCCCGGGCGGGCAGCCGCAGATCGAGACCATCGGCCCCGCGTCGACCGGCTTCAAACGCCTCGCCGAACGCGTCGGCGACCTGTTCAGTTCGACACTCGATGCATTGCGGCATCCCGTGCCGACGACCGACGAGCAGATCGCGCAGCTGAACGCGTTCATCAAGTCGATCGAAGCAAAGCACGCCGCAGCGGAGCAGGCCGCGACCGACGCAGCCGAGCCGCAGGCCGCCCCTGTGGTGGCGGATACCGATCCCGAAGCCTTAAAGAACGCGAACAGCTACCTGGCCGACAAGGCCCAGATCGTCGATGTACCCGTCGACCCGGCGGCAGAACCCGCGGCACCGCCGGAAGAACCGCCGGCAGAACCGCCTCCGGTCCGGGCCGAGCGAAGGCTCGAGGCGGTTCAGTCGCCGGATGCAGCAGACCCGCCAGCCGAGCATCCGTTCGGGGCGATCCTTCAGCAGCGGACGGAGATTCGGCGCGGCCTGATTGCATGGGCGGACCAGCTTCTCGCCGGGCGGCCGCCGGTACCGCCCTATCCGGGGCCTGTCGCGCCGAGCGCGGTGTGGTCAATGTCGCTGGAGCCGTTGCAGAAGCTGGACAAGGCCGAGATGGAGCCGGCCGGCGAGCCGCTGGCGGCGCTGTTTGCCGGCCTGGTGAAGGCGATTCCGGCACTCAAGCCCTTCGTCCGTGTGCCGAGAGACGAAATGGACGAGACCGGCGTCTACAAAGCCATGCTCACCGGCGGACGGTTTCGCGGCGCCACCGAAGACCTTGCTCCTGGCGACCTCGTGCTCATCGCCAATCCGATCGTCGCCGACGGCGCGCACTGGGCGCTGGTGCTGGCGGCGGAGAAGCGGATGGTGACCGATGCCATCGTCGCCTATCCGGGCGGCACCCGCTTCCATCGCCGCCCGGGATTGTCAGGCGTCATCAGGCGGGCCTGGCAGCCAATGCTGGAGAGGCCGCTCGACGACAAATCCGCGATCGGCGCCTTCTGGGGGCCCGACATGAAACGCTTTGCGGCTCTGCTGGATACGCATTTCTCCACGCTGCGCGGCTCCGACCCGCTCGAGTATTTCCTGCGCGACGTGACAAGCGGAACGCCTTTTGCGACGTCCGACTTCGCGGAATTGATCGGCGGCATCGGCAAGGAGCTGTATCTCGCCGGGCCTGACCTGCCGGTCTACACCGGCTGCATTCTCCTGACGGACCGGAACGACGAGCTTGGCGTCCTGCTGTCGGACGGCCGCGTGCTCGGCTTTTCGATGCGTAATTCCTGGGAAGCCCCGTTTGCGATGGACTGGCGAGCCTTCGGCGGTCGTTATGTCTGGTATCCGCATCTGTAAGCCATCCGCGCGGTTGCGTTCCGGTCGGCTGCATCAGCGCGCTGACATCGACCGTGGTCCCGACCCTGTCCCAGGTGGACAGCTCGGCGAGCGGCCCGGCCGACCAGAGCGGCAACATGATTACGCAGTTCAACCGCAATCCACGCGCAAGCATCACGGAGATTCTGCGCGTCCCCGGCGATGAAGCGGTGCACCGACGCCAATGCCACCCCATTAGTGGCCGGCGCGCCGCAACATCACCAGAGGGCGCGCGTCTCCATCCAGGCGAGCACATCGACGAGCTTGAACCTCGGACAGCGACCCTGTTTGCTCTGGCCGCTGCCGGAGCCAGCAGATGCGATCCGATACGACTCGTGACGTGACCCGGGGCGGTTCAGATCGGATTTCACGCACGCAGCTCTAATGTATCGGGCCCTCATCCCAAGAAAGGCGTAAGCGACTCGACGAAGGGAATGATCGTTTCGGTCTTGAGGCCCGCGATATTGATCCGTCCAGAGCCAGCCATGTAGATCCCGTGCCGCTCGCGCATCGCGTCGACCGCGTTGCGGTCGATCGGGAGCATCGCGAACATGCCGCGCTGGCCGGCGATGGGTCCGAGCCGTGGGTGGGCGGCGGCAAGCGCGGATCTTAGCTGACCGATTCGCGTCCGCATCTCGTCCAACTCAGCACGCCACAGGTCGATCAATCCCGGATCTTCGAGGATCAGGCGAACCACGGCCGCGCCGTGATCGGGCGGCATCGACCAGAGGCTGCGGGCAAGCACAAGCAGATTGTCACGAATGGTCGAGACAAGCGCGGTGGCTGGCGCCTGGACCCAGAGCGCACCTACACGCTCGCGGTAAAGACCAAAATTCTTGTCGCAACTATAGGCGATCAGTGCCTGCGGCACTGCGTCCAGCATGAGACGCATGCCAGCGGCATCTTGCTCAAGGCCGTCGCCGAGCCCCTGATAGGCGAGGTCGATGAAGGGAACGACGCCGTGCTCCGCGAACAGCTGCGCCAGGACAGCCCATTGCTCGATCGAAAAGCCGGTGCCGGTGGGATTGTGACAGCAGCCGTGCAACAGTACGACGTCGCCCCGTGCCGCGGATCGGAGCGCCTCGACCATGCCGTCGAAATCGAGATGCGAGATGGCCGCGTCATAATAAGGGTGGGATGCGACGGTGAGCCTGGCCGCGGTGAAGATGGGCGCGTGGTTGGGCCAGGTCGGCGCGCCGATCCAGACCCGGCCGGTCATGCCGGCACGGGCGAGGAGTTCGGCGCCGAGCCGTAGCGCGCCGGTGCCGCCGGGCGTCTGCACGCCGGTCAGCCGATCCGAGCGGGCGAGGACCGGGCCGAGGACGATTTTCGACAGCAATTCAGTGAAGCGGGCATCGCCCTCGGCGCCGAGATAGGCCTTGGTCGGCTGATCGCGCACCAGCAGCGCCTCGGCGGCCTTTACCGCGCCGAACACCGGGGTCGCGCCCGTCGCGTCGCGATAGACGCCCACGCCGACATCGATCTTATCGGGGCGCGGATCCGCCCGGTGCAGGCCGATCAGTGCCAGCAGGGCATCGGCCGGTTGGGGTTCGAGCGCGTCGAACATGGTCGGCGTCGTGGCGGAGAAGGTTTTCTCCAGGACGTCGATCATTGCCGCAATGCCCGGGTCGCTGCGGCGTCGATCGCACCGCGATCGGTCACGACGACGCCGTAGACATCGCGCGCCCGCTCGGTGGAGACCCAGCCTTCGCGGACGTCGCGTGCCACCTGGTCCGGATCGCGCTCGACCGCCCGGCCATAGCCGCCGCCGCCGCTGGACAGCGACATCACGCGCTCGCCGTCATGCAGGGTGATCTGCGCGCAGGGCTCAAGCGGTTCGCGTACGCCTGCGTTCGTGATGCGATACTGGTCGGCGCGGCCGCCGCTGCCGCCGCCGCGCACGCCGCCGGCGGGATTGACCGCGCCATCACTGACATAGCCGAGCGAAATGTCGCAGCCGACCGGTCCGAACGATACCGCGATCGACGGTGCGCCTTTATATTCGCCTGCGCCTTCGGTGTCCTTCAGCAGGCGGCGCTCATAGACGAGGATCGGCTGGCGGAGCTCGTCGAGCTCGACCGAATCGACGAAGCACAGCCCGGCATTGCCGACATGGCCGATCGTGATCCAGGCGTCGGCATGCGGCGCGCCGGCACCGCCGGTCATGCCGAGGAAGAGCTGGTTGACGAAAGGCTCGCCGGTGAGCGGGCGAAAGCCCGACACGACGCCGACTGCGGGCGGAATGACCGCGCCGCATTCCGCCAGGCCGATGCCAGGTCCGACATCGGCCAGCGCACTCTGCACCGCGTTCGCCACGCGATCCGCGACGTTGGTAGTGGATACCGAGGTGCTGGTCGGATGGCGGGGAATGCCGACGATGCAATTCTCGCGCAACAGGACCTCGATCCGGCGGAAGCTGCCGGCGTTCTTCGGCACCGAATGCTCGATCGAATTGAATACGCCGATCATCGCCGAGGTGCGCGAGCACGCCTCGGAGAGATTGAGGCCGCAGGGCAGGCAATCCGGATTGTCGGTCAGGTCGACGACCACCCGCGCCGCGCCCGGATCGACCGAGACCTTGGCGGTCACTTCGATGCCGGTATCGGGCGTCCCCGGGAAGGGATCGTGCCGGCTCTTGCGGATCGAGGTGCCAGCCGGCAGCGCGGCCAGCGCATCGATCATCCGGCGTTCGGAATAATCGAGCCAGTCATGCTCGAACCTGGCGAGATTATCCCAGCCCTGCTCTGCCGCCAGCTCCATGATCTCGCGCTCGCCGATCCGCGCGGCGCCGATCATCGCCAGGAAGTCGCCCCACCATTGCTCGGGCACGCGGATGCGCATCCGGCACATGCGGACGAAATCCTGGTTCGTCTCGAAATCCCGCTGCACCTGCACCGCGGGGAAGATCAGCGCGCCCTCCTCGTACACGTCCTTGGCCGCGCCGTGATAAGTCGTCGGAATCGAATTGCCGATATCGGCCTGGTGCGCCTTCACCACCACGGTGAAGCGATGGACGCCATCGTCGTCGACCACCGGCACCAGGATGGTGTGATCGGCGGCGTGGCTGCAGCCGTGATAGGGCGAGTTGTTGAGGAACGCGTCGCCGCGCTTCAGATCGGGATGGAACTCCTTCATCCAGCGCGCCATGATGTCGGGGCCCGACAGGACATGGATCGGCAGCCCGTCATTGGTGCTGAGCAACTCGCAGCCCGCCGTCACGATGCAGCAGGAAAAGTCGCGCGCGATGTTGAGCACGCCCGACCGGCCAGTCCGCAACAGCGTGTTCGCCATCTTGCGGGTGATGCCCTCGAACCGGTGGTTGAGGATCGCCAGCTGAACGCCATCCATCGTCTTTCCGGTGGTCATATTGCTTTCCCAATGGCGATCGAGAGGCCGCCGCTCGCCCGCCGCGTCGCGATCGCGCCCGGCTCGATGACGACGGTGGTGAAGGGGTTTTCCAGCAGGGCCGGGCCGGCGATGGTCTCGCCCGGCTCCATCGCATCAAAGCGCCTGACGGGCGTCTCGGTCCAGCCGGTCGAGGCGAAATAGGCGGTGCGTGTCCGGTCGGCGCCGGCACGCGGCGCCGCCGACAATATAAGCTGCGGCTCCTCGCGCAGGGCGCAGGTGACGGTCGCGGTCCAGCCGACCACCTCGATCGCCGAGGCGGTGTCGGCAAAGCTGAACAGGTCCTCGTGCGTCTGGTGGAAATCCGCGACGAACGCGGCCAGATCCTCGTCGCTCTCGAAGCGGTCGCCCCGAACCGGCGTTTCGATCTCCCAGACCTGGGTGTCGTAGCGCGCTTCGGCCTTGAACCGGATCTTCGCCGGATAGCTCGAACCCGAGGATGCCGCGAAACCCTCACACTGCGCCTTCAGGTCGGCGAGCGCGCTATTGACCGCGACGAAATCGAACTTCGCGCTGGTCGCGAAACGCGCCTTGTGGAACTCGGCCTTGAGGTCCGACATCAATGCGCCGGCGGCGGACAGCGCCGCGCTGACGCTCGGCACGATCAGGGTCGGGCAGCCCAGCCGCTGGGCGATGCGCACCGAATTGAGCCCGGCCGCGCCGCCGCCCCCGACCAGCACCGCCTCGCGCGGGTCGGCGCCCTGGTTGACGGTGATGTCGACGATCGCCTGCACCATATTCTCGGTGGCGATCGCCAGGATCGCATCGGCGGCCGCCGCGACATCCATGCCGAGCGGCTCGGCGACGTGGAGGCGGATCGCCTCGATCGCCCCTGCCCGGTCGAGCTTCATCGCGCCGCCGAGGAAGAAATCGGGATCGAGATGGCCGAGCGCGATCGACGCGTCGGTCACCGTCGGCAGCGTGCCGCCGCGGCCATAAGCGACCGGGCCCGGCACCGCGCCCGCGCTCTGCGGGCCCACATGGAGCAGCCCGCCCGAATCCACCCAGGCGATCGAGCCGCCGCCGGCGCCGACGCTCTTCACATCAACCCAGGGAAAGCCGAGCATCACCCCGCGATACGGCTCGCCGATCCAGGTCTCGCGCGTCGTCGGGATCACGCCGCGGCGGACCAGGCTGACATCATAGGTGGTGCCGCCGGTATCGGCGACGATCGCGTTGCTCGTGCCTTCGTCGATCTCGGCGAACCAGCGCCCGGCCACCGGTGCCATCGACGGCCCTGAATTGACGATATGGATCGGCGCCTGCGCCGCATCGGCCGCATCGATCACGCCTGCATTGGAGGTAATGACCAGCACCCGCCCGGCAAAGCCCTCGTCGCTCAGCCGCGCCTGCAGTGAGCGCATATAATGGCCCATCAGCGGCTTGAGCGACGCATCGACCGCGGCCGAAGAGGCGCGACGGAATTCGCGCAAAGTCGGATTGAGGCGGTGCGAGAGGGTGTAGGGAATACCCGGCAGATATTCGTCGAGCAATTGCCCGACCCGCTCTTCATGATCGGCGTTGACCACCGACCACAGGAAGCACACCGCCACCGCCTCGACGCCCGCTGCCTTGAGCCGCTCGATCGTCGCGATCGTCGCGGTCTCATCGAGCGGGATCATCTCCGACCCGTCCGAGAGGATGCGGCCGGCGACCTCGAAGGTGAGCGAGCGCGGGATATAGGGCTCGGGGAACGGCACGGTGAAGTTGAACGGCTCCGCCCTGCCCCCTTCGCGCAGCACCAGGGTGTCGGGATGGCCCTCGGTCGTCAGCAGCGCGGTCTTCGCGGTGCGGCCAGTGATGATCGCGTTGATCGCATGGGTGGTGCCGTGGATGAACAGCGACCCGCGGCCGAGCAGATCGCGCCGCGCGATCCCCAGCCCGTCGGCGCCGACCTGGAGCGCGTCGAGCACGCCCTGGACCGGATCGGCCGGGACAGTCGAGGCTTTGAACATGTGACAAAGCCCGTCGTCGTCCTCGACGATCAGATCGGTAAAGGTGCCGCCTGTATCGACTGCGAAACGCACTGCTTTTCCTTTCAGGAAAACTAGAAGGCGACCTTGTCGCCGCCCTTGAGGCCGAGCATCGTGCGCGCCTCGGCGGGGCTCGCGACCTCGAGCCCCAACTCCTCGACGATGCGGCGGATCTTTGCGACCTGCTCGGCATTGGAGACCGCGAGCTTGCCGCGGCCGATGAACAGGCTGTCCTCGAGCCCGACCCGTACCGCACCGCCCATGATCGCGGCGATGGTCAGGAAGGCCATTTGCTGGCGTCCGACCGCAAAGCAGGAGAAGCGATAGCTGTCGCCGAACATGCGGTCGGCGGTCGCCTTGAAGTGGACGAGATTCTCGACCGTCGCGCCCATCCCGCCTATCACGCCGAAAATGCCCTGGATCAGGAAGGGCGGCTTCACGAGCCCCTTGTCGGCGAAATATTTGAGCGTCTCCAGATGGCTGAGATCATAGCATTCGAACTCGAACCGGGTGTCGAGCCCCTGTCCGACCTCGACCATCACCCGCTCGATCATCTCGAAGGTGTTGGGGTAGATCGAGGCCCGGGTGCTCTCGAGATAAGGCTTTTCCCACTCGAACTTCCACTCGCTGTACTTGTTGGCGAGCTCGAAGGCGCAGAAGTTCATCGAGCCCATGTTGAGGCTGGCTACTTCGGGCCTGGCACGCATCGCCGGGGCGATCCGCTCCTCGAGCGGCATGCCGAGGCCGCCGCCGGTGGTGATGTTGATCACCGCGTCGGTCGACTGTTTGATGCGCGGCAGGAATTCCATGAACAGGTCGGGGTCCTGCCGCGGCTTTCCCGTCTCCGGGTCGCGCGCATGGAGATGGAGGATCGCCGCGCCCGCCTCGGCCGCTTCGATCGCGGATGCGGCGATCTCGCTGGGGGTGATCGGCAGATAGGGCGACATGGTCGGGGTGTGGATGCCGCCCGTGACCGCGCAGGTGATGATGACCTTGTTCATGAAGGTGTGCTCCTATTCTTCATATTCGGCATTGCCGTCGACGCCGATCATCTGACCGCTGATCCGCGCACCGGCGCCGGACGCCAGGAACAGGGCCATCGCCGCAATGTCCTCGGGCTCGACCATCGTCCTGAGCGAGATGTAGCGGAGCATCGTCCGCTCATACTCGGCAGGAGACACGCCGAGCGCTTCCGCCTTGGCGTCGACGACGCGCTGGATTCGCTCGCCGCGGATCGCCCCGGGGAGGATGGCATTGACGCGGATGCCGCTCGGCCCGAGCTCGCGCGCCATGTTCATCGTCATCGAGAGCACCGCGCCCTTGGAGACGACATAGGGCAGCCGCAGCGGCAGCCCGGTCTTCGCGCTGCCCGAGGAGATGTTGACGATCAGCCCCTTGCCGCGCGCCTTCATGCCGGGGATGGCGCGCCTGGCGAACAGGAAGTGGCTGGTCAGGTTGACCCTGAGCGACGCTTCCCAGTCGGCAAGGCTTATCGCCTCGATCGCCGCGGTCGGCCCGGCGATGCCGACATTGTTGACGACCACATCGACGCCTCCGCCACGCGCTTCGGCCGCGGTGAAGAAAGCGTCGACCTGGGCTTCGTCGGAGGCGTCCATCCGCGTCACCGCGATCGCCGGATTGGCAGCCGAGAGCGCGTCGAGCGCGCCGCCATCGACATCGCAGACCGAGACGCGCGCGCCGGCGTTCGCGAAGGTCTCGGCGATCACCCGGCCTGCGCCGCCGCCACCCGCGGAAATGACGACCGACGCGCCCTTGACCAGATCCATGACTCTTTCCTTTTCTGCGGACGCGGCCCGACGCCGGGCGCAGCGCACCCGGTTGCCGGATCCCATCCATTCCATTCAGCCAATCCGGACTCTACATGCCGGCCGACAGCCCCTCATCCATCAGCACGGTCGAGCCGTGCATTGCGCGCGCCGCCGGCGACATCAGGAAGAAGGCGAGCTCGGCGATGTCCTCCGGCGACGAGAAGATGCGCTTGCTCGGCGTCGCCGCCTTGAGCCCTTCGAGCAACGCCGCCTGCGCCGGATCGGTCCGCATCCCCTCGTTCATCGGAGTCTCGGTATTGCCCGGCGCGATCGCGTTGATGTTGATATTGTGCGGCGCCAGCTCGATCGCGAGCGTGCGGACCATCATCGAGACGGCAGCCTTGCTCGCGCAATAGGCGCTGAAGCCGCCAACCCCGAGCGTCGCCGCCACCGAGGACAAGCAGACGATCCGGCCGCCGCCGGCCGCCTTCATCCCCGGCACCACCGCATTCACGCACTGGAACACGGCCTTCACATTGGTATCGAACATCTGTTCGAAGACGTCGAGATCGGCCTCGCCGATCGGCGTCGGCAGGAAGATGCCGGCCGCGGTGACGAGGATCTCGACCGGCCCAAGCGACGCCGCGACGCGCGCGACCAGATCCTGCACTGCGTCCGCCTCGCGCACATCGGCGGCGAAAGCTTCGGCGGTGCCGCCGGCGGCACGGATCGTGTCGACCGTTGCCTGCGCCTTCGAAACATCCGAGCTCGCGACGACCGCGACCCTGGCCCCGGCAGCTGCATAGCGCAGCGCGATCGCCTGGCCGATGCCCGAGCTGCCCCCGGTGATGAGCGCGACTTTGTTCTTCATGATTCCCCGTTCAGGCTTGAGCGCGCAGCGTCTCGTATGAGGTCGGCCGCTGCGAAAAAGGTGGCGCGCCGCGCCAGTTCGGCGTCGGAGACCCGCGGCAACTCCTTCTCATAGGCGCCGAGTGCTGCCGCGTAGCTCGGCCGGGCTTTCATCGTGTCGAGCCACCGCAGCAGATGCGGGTATCGCCCGAGCGGAAAGTCGAACAATTCGAGCCGATGGATATTCGGCACCCAGCTGAAATCAGCCAGCGACACCTGATCGCCGGCCAGCCAGACATTGGTCGCGAGGTGCCGGTCGAGCGCCTCGACCGCGGTCGCCAGCGTGGCGCGGCAGGCCATCAGTTCCTCGTGCGAGAAGCCGTCGACCGAGAATTTCCAGAGGAACTGCGCGAACTCGCTATTGTGGTGGTTCGCCGAGAAATGCTCGAGCTGGGCGCGGCCGTAGCGGCGGAAATCGCTGAACATGAATTCGTGCGACAGGATGCGCAGCGACATTTGCGCATCGGAGGCGAGAGCCAGCAGCACGGCAAGCTCGTCGCTCTCGTGCAGCGGGCGCAGGCTCCCGGCGCCGGGAAATGCCGCATCGACATGGGCGATGATGTCGTTGGAATCGATGATCGTGCGCCCGTCATGGATCAGCGCCGGCACCAGCCCCTTGGGATGGATCGCCTGATATTCCGGGGTGGCGTGCTCGAAGTTGAACAGGTCGACGGGATGACTCGTCCACGCCACGCCCTTTTCCTCGAGCACCATCCGTACACGTTGCGAGCAGTTCGAGTTGCCGGCGTGCCAGAGATGCACGCCGTGAAGCGCGCGCAGGTCGTCGCGGCGGGTTTCGATCTCCGGCATGTCAGGCGGCGGCCGCGGGCAGCATGCCGGTGGCGGCCGCGCGAATCGAATCGGGAAGCGGACGCGAACGGCGCGCGACCAGGTCGAAGCACACCGTTTTCGCCTCCATCCGGGCGCAGACCGCGCCGGACGATCGCTCGCACAGCAGATGTTCCGCCGCGAGGGAGCTGTTGCCGATCGCGATGATCCGGCTCTTCACGCGGATCAGGCCGCCGGCGCCGATCTCGCCCTTATATTCGGTCGTGGTGACGACATCGGCCCAGCCCCAGCCTTCGGCACGCGCAGTGGCTTCGACATAGCCGAGCTCGGCGAAGAGGTGCCACGACGCGTCGTCGAAAAAGGCGGTGTAGAAGCGTGTCGTCAGATGCCCCATCGCGTCACACAGCCAGGGGTGGATCACGCCCAGCCCGGTCAGCAAATAGCCCTCGTCATCCTGCTGGGCGCCTGGCGAGGCCGCGGTAGCGATCACGGGTAGAGCGCCGAAACCAAGGCGGCACAGCGATCGCCGATACCCCCGCCGGCGCACATCAAGGTCGGGCTGTAGGAGAACGCGATCTTCGCCTCCGGATCGGCGAACCCAAGCGCGCCGCCGGCGCCGGGATGGCCGAAGCTGCCGTCATTCGTCCCCATCGGCGACGTCGCCGGCTCGTTGAGGAAGAAGCCCTGCGCATAGCGGAAAATCCGGTCGGTCATCTCGCAATGCCCGTGCCAGCTTTCCGCGCGCAACTGGTCGATTGTCGCTGCGGACAGCAGGGTAACGCCGTCGAGCGTTCCGCCGCAAGCAAGCGCGGCGTAAATCCGCGCCACCGCTCGCGCATTGCCATGGCCATTGGTCGACGGCATCAGTTCATTGCGAAGCCGCGCGTCGTTGTAGTGATCGGGCGAATAAGGTCGCATGCGCCAGGCGCGTCCAAGCTTCGTCCTATGGTCGCGCGTTTGCACGAAAGTATGGCTATCCGGGTTGGGGATGATGTCGGCGACGCGATCGGGGTCCGCCCCACGTGTGCCATAGCCATAATCCGCACCCAGCGGGCCTGACACTTCCTCCTGCAGGAAGCGGTCGATCGCTCGTCCGTCGACCCGATGCACCAGCTCGCCGAACAGATAGCCGGCGCTGGCGGAGTGATAGCCGTGCTTCGTTCCGGGCTCCCATTCGGGGACCTGGACCTCGTAGGCGCGGACCATCGTCTCCCAGTCGAAGCCGGCGCCGTCCGGTGCGGCATCGGCGTATAGCAAGCCGGCCTTGCCGGTGATCAGGGTGCGCACGGTGATCGCGCCCTTGCCGCCGCCGGCGAACTCGGGCCAGTAATGTGCGACCGGGGCGTCGAGATCGATCAGCCCCCGGTCGACCAGCATCCAGATGCACAGGGCGGCCATGCCCTTGCCGACCGACATCATGCAGACGATCGTGTCTTCCCGCCAGGGACGGGTGTGGGCGGCATCGGCCCAGCCGCCCCACAGATCGACCTTCTTCTCGCCCTTTTCAAAGACGCAGACCGCCGCCCCGCTCTCGCCTCGCTCGCGGAAATTCGCCGCGAACGCGTCCGCGACCGACGCGAAGGCCGGGTCGCAATAGCCCTGGATCGTGGAGGTCGGGTCGGCGGACATTGTCTGCTCCATGCTCTCTTGCGCGTCAGTATTTGAAGATTGCGCGCACCCCGATGGTCCGCGGCTCGCCGACACGACCCGCCACGCCGGCACCGAAGGTGGCGGTGCTGGTGATATATTGCGTATCCCCGAGGTTCCGGCTGAAGACCAGCAGCTGGATATGGTCGCCCGCGAAGGTATAGCCGATCGTCGCGTTGATCAGGCCATAGGCTGCCTGGGTGTCGAGCCCGGCATTCGCCGCCGTGAAATACTGGCGCGTGCGATGGCTGAATTCACCCCGGATCAAGCCCTTGCCGGTGCCGATCGGCCGTTCGACCTCGGCATAGAGGGTGTACGCCCATTTCGGCGAGAGGTTGAGTCGGTTGCCCGACGCGTCGAAGGGCACGTTCCCGGGACCGAGCGCCTTGGTATAGTTCTTATATTTCGCATCAAGGTAGGCGAGGTTGGCGCCAAGCCGGACACCGGAGGCCGGCTTTGCGACCGCCTCGATCTCGACGCCGTTCACCGTTGCGTCGGATGCGTTGGTGATATCGATCACGCCGGGCGTCAGGAACGACTGAACCTGCAGGTTCTTGTAGTTGTAATGGAAGACGGTGCCGTTGAGCCGCAGGCGGTCATCGATCAGGTCGATTTTCGCGCCACCCTCATAGCTCCACAGCGATTCCGGCTCGAAACCCTGCGCGGGATTGGCGCTGGTCAGGTTGAAGCCGCCCGACTTGAAGCCCTTGGTCGCCGACGCATAGAGCAGGATGCCGTGGGTCGGCCTGAATTCGACGTCGAACTTGGGTGTCCATGCCGTGTAGACCCCGCTCGAGTGATAGATGATGGGATAGCCTGCCGCCGGCAGCCCCGTCACCAGCGACGTGGTGACCGCATCCTGGTCGAACGTCTTGTGCTCCCTGGTATAGCGCAGGCCGCCCGTCACCGAGATCTGATCGGTAATCGCGTAGGTGGCCTGCCCGAAACCGGCCCAGGCATTGGTGTTGATGATAGGATAATAGGCTGCCTTGGTCGTCGGGAAGGTCGTCACCGCCGTGGCAACGTTGATGGTCTCCTTGAAGTAATACAGCCCGGCAATATAGGTCAGGCCATCGGCATGGCCCGTCAGGTTGAACTCCTGCGAGAATTGATGCTGATCCTCGAACTGATCGGTACGGCGCGTGTTGATCGCGGTGCCGTCGGTATCGCCAACCTGGATCAGGCGGCTTTCCCGGTACGAGGTCAGCGACTTCAATTGAAGCGCGCTGCTCAGATCATAATTGACCTCGCCGGCCGTGCCCCATTGCCGGCGATTGGCGTTCGGCCGGATGTTGAGCGCGATCTTGTGGAAATCGCCGAGCACGCTGTTGGCATAGGGATCAGCGGTCGTTTGCAGCAGCTTGACATAGCCGCTGATCGAATCGTCGGAATGATTGTAATCGCCGCGCAGGATGATCTCCAGCGGGCCGATCGGCGTATAGCGTAACTGGGCGCGCGCGCCCTCCACGTCCTCGCTGTCAACGTCGCCGACGCCAGGCGCCACGTTCTTGAGGTAACCGCTATGCTTCGAGCGAAGCACCGACAGCGATGCGGCGAGCTTGTCCTCGATGATCGGGCCGCTGACATAGGCCTCGCCACGGACCAGGTCGTAATCGCCGACCGTGACCTGCGCCTTGGCGGCGAAGCTGTTGTCCGGCTTGCGGCTGATGACGTTGATCGTGCCACCGACCGAGTTGCGGCCATAGAGCGTGCCTTGCGGGCCGCGCAGCACTTCGATGCGCTCGACGTCGAGGAAATTGCCGAGATAGCTTGCCGGCCGGGCGAAATAGACGCCATCGACATGCATCGTCGACGACGGATCGGATCCACCGAACACATTGTTGGATCCGATGCCGCGGATATAGACCTGCGAGAAGGAGCTGTTCTGCGTCACCAGCAGGTTCGGCGTCAGCGATGCCAGGTCGCGGATGTCCTTGATGCCGGTCTGCCCGATTGTCGCGCTGTTGAAAGCGGTCACCGCCAGCGGCGTATCCTGCAATTTGGTCGCGCCGGTCTTGGTCGCGGTGACGATGATATCGCCGAGGCCGCCGCTGTCGTCGGCCACCGGCGCTGCCTGGGCAAAGGCGCTTGTCGCCGCCCCCGCCGTGGTGACCAGAGCCGTCGTGATGAGAAGTGTCCGTAAGGCTGCGCGCATATCTCGATCCCCGCTTTCGTGCCGTCGCATCGAGCGCTGCACCTGCATTTCAAAGAAACATAAATAATGGGGATGCGCAACGGGATTGTCGACGATTTGAAATAAATTATGCGCGATACCGTCTTATTGTGAGGATATCGTCGACGATTTCACCGCGTCCGTTGCCTTTCGGACACGGCGCCCCTCACGTCGCAGGAGACGAAGCGCGGCTACGGCCGGCGCAAGCGCGACCTCGCCGCGCTCGGCGAACCGCTCGTGATTCGCGGCGATGGCTTCGGGCAGGTATCGATAATTGACCATGATCCCACAGCTTTCGGCCTGCCCTTTCTCCGACAGATCGGCATCGGGATTTATCCGATCCACCCGCGCGCCGTTCGACAGGTGGAAGGTCGCGACCGGGTCCCGCGGGACACCCTGCGCCCCGTCGGGCTGGACCCCCGACAGATAATGCGCGCACAGCCGCACCAGATCGTCCCCCGGTTCACAGCCGGGTGCCGACAGGGCGTTGCCGCCGGCGTCCAGCCAGCGGCGGAAGCCCGGCACCGGGGACAGGGTGGCGAAGACTTCGAGCGACGGCGTTTCCGCTTTCAGGTTCTGCGTGATCTGCTTGATCAGGAAATTGCCGAAGCTGATGCCGCGCAGGCCGGGTTGGCAGTTGCTGATCGAATAGAAGATCGCGGTGGTCGGCGCGTGCGGCTCGGTGCGCATCGGTGGATGATCCAGCAACGGGCCGATCGCGTCGCTGATCGCAGCGGTCAGCGCGACCTCGACGAAGATCAGCGGCTCCTCGGGAAGCGCGGGATGGAAGAATCCGTAGCAGCGCCGGTCCCCGCCAAGCCGCCCGCGCAGATCGTCCCAGCCGCGGATCGCATGCACTGCCTCATAGGCGATGAGCTTTTCCAGAATCGCCGCGGAGGTGTGCCAGTCGATCCGGCGCAACTCGAGAAAGCCGCGATTGAACCAGGAGGCCAGCAAATGCCGCAGGTCAGCGTCGAGTGGCGCGAGCTCGGGGTGCGCGCGGAGCATCGTCAGCAAACGCCCACGCAAGGCGACGATCAGCGCGGTTCCTCCGGTTGCGGTGTTCAGCCGCCGCAGCAATTCCTGCCGGCGCGGTTCCGCCGCCACCGTGAGGGATGCCGCCAGGGCCGCATCAGGATCGGCGAGATAGGCGCTCGCCGCAGCCTTCAGACCTTCCTGATCCGGGCCGAAATCGCTGACCAGCCAGCGGAAGAAGGCAAGAAGATCGGCATCGTCCAGCGTGCAGCACAGCGTCGCCAGCATGCCGGCGACTCGGGTTCCCTCCGCTTCGCCGGCGCGGGTGATCAGCTTGCGCGACAGGCCGATCGCGCGCTGCACCGGTACGCCCTCGCTTCCCGAGCGCTTGCGCCGCCATGGCAAGCGCATCTCAAGCCTCGAAATGGCAGCTGAAGCGCTCGCGCAGTGCCGCCTTCTGAACCTTGCCCATTGCGTTGCGCGGCAGATTGTCGACGAAGAACACGGCCTTGGGCAGCTTGAAGCCCGCCAGATCCGCTTTCAGCCGGGCGATCGCCGCCGCCTGATCGAGGGCCGCACCCGGATGGAGCCTGACCACCGCCGCGACCGCCTCGCCGAAATCGGCATGGGCAAGGCCGATCACTGCGGATTCGTCGACCTCCTCGAACAGGTCGATCAGTGTTTCGATCTCCTTGGGATAGACGTTCAGCCCGCCGGAAATGACCATGTCCTTTTCGCGACCGACAATCCTGACGACGCCTTCATCGTCGATCGTCGCGATATCGCCGGTGATGAAGAAGCCGTCCTCGCGGAACTCGCTCAGCGTCTTTTCGGGCTGGCGCCAATAGCCGGAGAACACGCTGGCGCCCCGGACTTCGAGAACCCCGACCGCCGCGTCGTCGCCGATCCGGGCCTCGACGCCCGGCAGCGGCAACCCGACCGCGCCGGCGATCCGCGGGCCGTCGATCGGGTTGCTGCAGATGATGCCGCATTCCGACATGCCGTAGCGTTCGAGGATGACATGCCCCGTTCGCGCCTCGAACGCGTCGAAGGTAGCGGGCGTCAGTGGCGCCGAGCCGCAGACGAACAGCCGGATTCCCTCAGTCGCCTGCTGGTTGAGCCGCGTTTCATTGAGCAGCCGCGTATAATAGGTCGGCACCCCCATGAAGATCGTGGCGCGGGCAAAGCCGGCGATGGCGGCACCGCTGTCGAAACCGGCGGCGAGATTGGTGCGCCCACCCGCCAGCAGCATGGTGTTCAGCGCAACGAACAGGCCGTGGATATGGTAGAGCGGCAGCACGTGCAGCAGCGTGTCGCCGCGTTCGATCCGCCACGCCGCGATCAGCGCGCTGGCATTCGCCAGCAGGTTGCGGTGCGTGATCATCGCTCCCTTGGAGCGGCCCGTCGTACCCGAAGTGTAGACGATCGCCGCCAGATCGTCCGGCCCCGCCGAAGCCGGTGGTGCCTGGTCGCCGCAAGCCGCGACGATGTCGGCGAGCGTCCCGCCGCCGTCCCGGTCGAGCGTCCATAGCGACCCGTCGCAACCCTGCAGGCCGATACAGGCATCCGCCGCCGACGGATCGCAGACGAAGATCGCGGGCTCGGCGTCGCCGAGGAAATAGTCGATTTCGGCCGTGCGATAGGCCGTGTTGAGCGGAACATAGACCGCGCCGATTCGCAGCGTCGCGAGATAGAGCAGCACAAGTTCGATCGATTTCTCGGCTTGCACTGCGACCCGGTCGCCGGCGTGGACGCCGAGGCTCGCCAGCGCGCCGGCCCAGCGCTCGATGGCGGCGTGCAGCGCCGCTCCGTCGAACGACTGGCCGCCGCCTGTCAGCCGGATCGAGCCCGGTTCCCGACTTAAGGATTCGGCCAGCGCGTGGTAAAATGACCGGTTATCGTCGATCATGCATATTCATCCTTGGCTACCGAACATCACCTCGATACATGAAGCGGTTCGTTGATATTCGAGTGCACAGTCACTGTGCCTGTTGAAAAGGGAACTACGGTGAACGGCAAGACAAATGGCGCCGGGCGGAAGAAGTCTGAAGAGCGTGCGGCTCGCGTAAACTCGCCTTTCCTGACGAATTTGCCTTTCGGCGCTCCCAAGAAACTTTCGGATGGCGGCCTCAAGACCTCTCTTGTCCAACTCGTCTACGCGAAGATCATGGAGTCGCTCGACGCGGGCGACCTTCGCCCGGGCAGCCGGATCGTCGCGGCCGAGCTTGCCCTGCAGCTCGGGCTCAGCCGCGGGCCGGTGCGCGAGGCGCTCGCGGTGCTCGCCGGGCAGGGACTGGTCGAGCTGCTGCCGGATCGCGGCGCGATGCTGCGGCCGATGGCGCACCACGACCTTGTCGGCATCTACGAGATGACCGCGCCGGTCGCGGCACTGGGCCTGAAGGGCGCGGCGATGCGGATCCACGAGGGCGACAATGCCGCGCGAATCGCCGATGCGATGACGGCGATACGATCGGCGGCCAGCGATGCGGCGCCGCGCTTCCGCTTCTACCTCATCCTCAATGAATTCCATTATCTCGCCAACGCGATCGGCGAGAAGCCCTATGTCGATTTCGTGCTGCGTGCGCTCAACGTCGAATACTGGAACCGGCTGATTGCCATCGCGATCGACCTGGACAAGCATGTCGACAAATATGTCGAGAATTATCAGCGTCTTACCGACGCCATCCTGGCCGGCGATGCGCGCGCTGCAGAGGCGATCATGCTGTACCATGCCGATTGGTGCATTACCTTGCTGCAGGCGCCAAACTAAGATCGTCTACGATTAGTGAGAAATCGGCCGCAATTCCATCACTAAATTCTAAAATCGTCGACGATTCTTGTTGCGCACATTGTCGGTTCGTGTTTTCCTGCGGCCATCGAGCATTCAGGCACGAGGACGCCGCTTCCATGGCCAGCATATGAACCCGACCCTGGCGGCCGAAAATCTCGTCGAGCGTCCCGTCACAGGCACGCCGGCGACCGTCTATGCCTGGTACGTCGCGCTGCTCTTGTCGACCGGCCATCTCGTGTCGTTCATCGACCGGTTCCTGATGAGCCTCGTCATGGAGCCGTTGAAGCATGATCTCGGCGTCAGCGACACGCAGCTTGGCCTGTTGCAGGGTACCGGTTTCGTCATCCTCTACACGCTGCTGGCGGTACCGCTCGGGCGGATGGCGGACAGCGTCAATCGCCGCAATCTGATTATCGCCGGCATCCTGCTGTGGAGCATCGCGACTGCTTTGTGCGGCCTCGCATACTCGTTCGGCACCCTGTTCCTGGCACGGATCGGCGTCGGCTTCGGCGAAGCAGCGCTGGTGCCGGCGGCGATGTCGATCCTGGCATCCTATTTCCCGCGGTCGCAAATCGGCCGCGCCGTTTCAGTGTTCACGCTCGGCGCCTCGCTCGGCAAGAGCGCCGCGCTGATCGGCGGCGGCGCGGTCCTCGCCGCACTGACCGTCACCGGGGGGCTCTGGCTGCCGGGGCTCGGCCACCTCATGCCGTGGCAGGGGACCTTCGTGCTGATGGCGATCCCGGGCATCGTGCTCGCGCTGCTGCTGCTGACCGTCCGTGAGCCGGCGCGGGTCGCCTCGAGCACGATCAAGCCCAGCATCGCCTCGGCCGCGGCTTATGTCCGCACCCATGGCAAGGCGTATTTCAGCCACACCGCGGCGGCCTCCGCCGTCATCCTCGTCATCCAGTCGCTCGCCGCCTGGGCGCCAACCTTCTACCAGCGCCTCTTCGACCTGACCGCGCCGCAAGCCGGATTGCTGGTCGGCAGTGTCATCCTCATCGCCGCCCCGGCAGGGCATCTGACCGGCGGCTATCTGACCGACCTGTTCGAAAAGCGCGGATCGCCGGCGCCTGCAGCACCTGTCATGATCATCAGTCTGATCGGCGCGATCCCGGTCATGATCCTGCTCGGCCTGACGCGCAGCCTGCCGGTATCGCTGGTCGCTTATGGTCTTTTGAATTTCGGCGTGACGATGGGGGCGCCCGCCTCGCTCGCCGGCATCCAGATGCTGACGCCCGACCGTCTGCGCGGCGTCGTCACCTCGATGTTCCTGGCGACGATCACGCTGATCGGCATCGGCTTCGGGCCGCCGCTGGTCGGCTTCGTCACCGACAATCTCTTCCATGATCCGCAGGCGCTCGGGCGGTCGCTCATCCTGGTGATCACCGTGGTCGGAATCCTCGGATCGGCGCTGGCGGTGCTCAGCCGGCGCTTCTTCGCGGCCACAGCCGCCCTCTCCTCTTCAAACTGACAGGACCCACCCGTGAAGAAGACGAGCAAAGCGATCATCACCTGCGCGGTGACCGGATCGATTCACACCCCCTCGATGTCGCCCTATCTGCCGATCACCCCTGATCAGATCGCCGGGCAGGCGATCGAGGCGGCAGAGGCGGGTGCCGCGATCCTGCATCTTCACGCCCGCGATCCGCGCGACGGCCGGCCGTCCCCCGATCCCGAACTCTACATGCAGTTCCTGCCGCGCATCAAACAATCCTGCGATGCGGTGATCAACATCACCACCGGCGGCGCCCCGGGCTTTTCCGAGGATGACCGCATGGCCGGCCCCTTGCGCGCCAGCCCGGAAATGACCTCGCTCAACATGGGGTCGATGAACTTCGGCTTCTGGCCGCTGGCCGACAAGTTCGACTGGAAGCACGAGTGGGAACGCGAGCTCATGATCAAGAGCAAGCAGTTCCCGGCCAACCATAATTTCGCGCTCATCGAGCGGATCATGGTCGAGCTTGGCGAGGGGCACGGCACCCGTTTCGAATATGAATGCTATGATGTCGGGCATCTCTACAACGTCAAGCATTTCGCCGATGCCGGGTTGATCAAGCCGCCCTTCCTGATCCAGTGCATCTTCGGGATCCTGGGCGGGATCGGCGCCGATCTCGAGAATTTCATGCTGATGAAGCAGACCGCGGACCGGCTGTTCGGCGACGATTACATGCTGTCCTGCTTCGCGGTCGGCCGACCGCCGATGAAGTTCCTGACCCAGTGCGCACTGGGCGGCGGGAGCGTCCGGGTCGGGCTCGAGGACAGCCTCTTCATCCGGCGCGGCGAGCTCGCCCAAAGCAATGCAGAGCAAGTCCGCAAGGTCCGCCAGATTCTCGAGGTGCTCGATATCGAAGTCGCGACGCCCGCGGAGGCGCGCGAGATGCTCGGACTCAAGGGCGGCGACGGGGTCGCCTTCTGATGCGCGTCACACCGGCTCCTCGATGACCTCGCGCACCATGATCATCGCGCGCATCTTCTCGGCAATGATGCCGGCGCGCTGCTGATCGAGCGCGGGCTGGACAATAGCCATGTCGAGCGCTTCGGCGTCACATCGGATCGTCACCTCGGCAGGGATCAGATCCTGTTGCGCGAACAGGCCGAGCACCCGCAGCGCAAGTTGCGGACACGCATCGCCGGCAATGGCGAAGCGCCATGTCGGCGATGCTGTCACGCCACCGCCCTCAGGTCGAGCGGCCGCGAGGCAATCGTCTCGCGGGCGAGTTGGTCGGCGGCGACGTTGGTCGCCAGCCCGGACGACACGGCGAGATCAAGCACCCGCGCGAGGCGCACCCCCGTCTCCTCTACCCGGGCCTCGGCGGTGGCGGCCGACCAGCCCAGATACTCGGCAGCGACGTTGATGATGCCGCCCGCGTTCACGACATAGTCGGGGGCGTAGAGCACGCCCATGTCGGCGAGCCGCTCGCCATCTTTGCGCGTCGCGAGCTGGTTGTTCGCCGCGCCGCACACCACTTTCGCGCTCAGGCTGCCGATCGTCGCATGCGAGAGAATGCCCCCCATGGCGCAGGGCGCGAACACGTCCGCTTTGGCCGACAGGATCGCGCCCACCGGCACCACCAGCGCGCCCGTCTCCGCCGCGACCCGCGCGACCTGGGTGCTGCCGATATCGGCGATGATCAGCTTTACGCCCGCCTCGTGGAGCATCCGCGCGAGCGCCGCGCCGACATGGCCGACGCCCTGCACCGCCACGGTGCAGCCGGCGAGCGGACGGCCCAGGCGCCGCTCTACCGCGACCTGCATCGCCAGGAAGGTGCCGCGCGCCGTCCAGGGCGACGGATCGCCGCCGGGGCGGTCGCCAAGCGGCGGCAGCCCGGCGACGTGACGACTGGCCGACGCCACCGCGCGCATATCCTCAACCGAGGTGCCGACATCTTCCGCCGTGACATAGGTGCCGTGCAGTTCCTCGACTGCACGCCCAAATGCCTCGAACAGCGCGCGCCGGTCGAAATCGCCCTCCGGCCGGCGCAGCACCGCCTTGCCGCCACCGAACGGCAAGTCGGCCAGCGCGTTCTTGTAGCTCATGCCCTCGGCGAGCCGGAACGCGTCCGCCGCCATCTCGTTCGCGCCGGCATAGGTCCAGAAGCGGCACCCGCCGGCGGCTGGCCCGAGCGTGGTCGAATGCAGCACGATCAGGCCGTCCAGGCCCGACGCCTCGTCTCGGGCCACATGCACTGCCGCCGGTGAAGGGGCTGGGACGACGCTCAGTACCATGACATGCTCCGCAGGTTTATTTGATCATATTATCTCCGCTATCTGGTGACATTTCTCACCTATCTCAGGGAAGTTCGGGTATATCAGGGTAAATCTAACCGAATTCTCGCACATACGGGGTTAAAATGCTCGACCCATTCGAACGCAAGATCCTCCGCGAATTGCAGCGCGATGCCAGCCAGACGACGGCGCAGATCGCCGAGAAGGTCGGCCTTTCGCCCTCGCCCTGCTGGCGCCGGATCGACCGGCTCGAACGCGACGGCATCCTTACCGCGCGGGTCGCGCTGGTCGATCGCCGCAAGGTCGATCTCAACGCGCACATCTTCGCGCAAGTGAAGCTCAACGCGCATGGCCGCGCCCACCTCGACGATTTCTCCGAGGCGATCCGTGGCTTCCCCGAGGTGCTCGAGGCTTATGTACTGATGGGCCCGGTCGACTTCCTGCTGCGCATCGTTGCGAAGGATATCGAATCCTACGAGCGATTCTTCTTCGACAAGCTGAGCCAGGTGCCGGGCATCCAGGAGATCAACTCGACCGTCGCGCTGTCGGAGATCAAATCGACCGTGGCGCTTCCCCTGTAAGAGCTGGCGCGGCTCGATCTCGGCGGGGGCGGCAATTCGAACGCCCCAGGCGCCGCGGCATTTGATCAGGTGGTCGGCGATGCAGGTCGCCAGAAATAACCAGCTACTCCCCAGGTACACCGATGACTCGTCAGACCGGCACTGCCGTGGTGTATTTCGTCAGCGACAGTGCGAAATGCGACGAGGCACTGCCGACGGAGGGATGCTCGAGCAGAGTCCGCATCAGGAACCGCTCATAATCGGCGACATCCGCCGCGACCACGCGCAGGAGATAATCCCAGTCTCCCGACATCGAATAGCATTCCATCACCTCCGGCCTCGCGCGGATGAAATCCTCGAAGCTGGCACGGTTTTCGCGCGAATGGCTTTGCACCCGGATGTTGCACAGCACATTGACGCCGCAGCCGATCTTTTCGGCATCGACGAGCCTCACCGTCGCGGTCAGCACGCCCGCCGCCTCGAGCTGCTTGATCCTGCGCCAGCAGGACGCGGTCGAGCTGCCGATGCACTTCGCCAGGTCGGCGTGGCTGAGCGACGCGTCACGCTGAAGCGCTGCAATGATTCGCCGGTCCAGCGCTTCGAGCGTATAGGTTTGTTTCATAATATCGCCATTCATTGAGCAGAACGTTTCATAAAATACCGTAAAGGTGCGGCGTTTGGAACGCAAATTCGCCGTCGGCATGTAATATACGCCGCATGGCACCTATCCGCGTAGATCGTACGAAAGCCCCATCCTCCGACTGGACCGTCTCCCAGAACTGGTCCCGATACACGGCGGCGGAGCACACCGTCTGGGACCGGCTATTCGACCGCCAGACCCGATTGCTGCCGAACCGCGCAACCCCCGAATTCATTGCCGGGCTGAATATCCTCCAGATGTCGAAACCCGGTATTCCTGATTTTGAGGAGCTTTCCGACCGTCTGATGAAAGCGACCGGTTGGCAGGTGGTCGCGGTCGAGGGGCTCGTGCCGGACGAGATTTTCTACGATCATCTCGCCAATCGCCGGTTCGTCGCGGGCAACTTCATTCGCAAGCCAGATCAGCTCGACTACCTGCAGGAGCCCGACGTCTTCCACGATGTGTTCGGGCATGTGCCGCTGCTCGCCCACCCCGTCTTCGCGGACTATATGCAGGCCTTTGGCATTGGCGGCCAACGGGCGACCGCGATGGGTGTCGTCGACCGGCTGGCCCGGCTTTATTGGTATACGGTCGAGTTCGGGCTGGTGCGCTCCGATGCCGGCTTGCGCATCTATGGCGCCGGGATCGTCTCATCCTATGGCGAAACATTGTTCGCGCTCAAGGATGCATCTCCAAACCGGCTGGGCTTCGACCTGAAGCGGCTGATGCGCACCAGATACCGGATCGACGATTATCAGCAGAATTACTTCGTGATCGACAGCTTCGACGACCTCCTGCGCCAGACGCTCGAGACCGACTTCGGGCCGCTTTACGCCGAAATCGAAGGCCAACCCGACATCGAGATCGCGTCGCTATTGCCTACCGACACGATCTACACGCGCGGCACCCAGTCTTATGTCCGGGGCAACACGCCGGCGGATGACCAGATCGCGACGCGCGTTCACGAATGACGAGCTGTCGCCCGAGCTGATTTACCGCTTTCCCGAGGATGGCACGTGTCAATCGACATGCAAAAGGGGCTCTGGAGCAGATTAATACCCTCCGGTTCCATAAACACCTTATCTTGGTGCCCACGAAACCGGCAGCAGCTCAAACGACGCATTTTCGAATCGATGGAGCGGAAGCTTAACGCCGTGATGCAATATCTCCGGCTCATCAGCGTCGGAATGGCATTTGGCTAACCCGTTTTGGCGCGGCGTTTGAATCTAAGATAATTGTCTCGAGGCGGGGATGGATAGCGCCACCGCACCAGAAGGCTTTCCGATCCTGGGCGGCCATCGGTCGCACAGCGCAGCGCGGCGAGCACGTCGTCACCGACCTGCACCGGACGGTGTCACACTTCCGCGATCATCGATGTCTGACCGCGCGGAATGCACCGTAGTGCCAGCCTACAAGCGCTCGTCCGTGACCGCACGATAGCGATCCGTGTCGATCTCTCCCTCCCAGCGCGCGATCACCGTGGCGACAGCCAGGTTCGCGCTGCAGCTGGGGACGGTGCGCGTCATGTCGAGCAGCCGATCGAACGGCAGCACGAACCCGACCACCAAAGCGGTCTGCTCCGGCGAGATGTGGACCGCCGACAGCACCGCCGACAGCATGAACAAGGATGCCGAAGGAACGGGCGCGGTTCCGAACGCCGCCAATGCGGCGGTCAGGAAGATGATCGCCATTGTACCGGCTTCCAACGGGACGCCGAAAGCCTGCAGGCTGAACACGCTGAGCAGGCCGACATACATCGCGGTGCCATCCTTGCCGATCGCCGCGCCAAGCGGGAGCACGGTCGACGCGACCTTTTCGTCGATGCCGAGATTATCCTCCGCCACCCGCATCGCCACGGGCAGCGTCGCGGAGCTCGATGCGGTCGAGAAGGCCACCACCAGCGCATCGACGATACCGCCGAAAAAGCGCCGTACGGAAAGCCGCGCCAATACGCGGATCATCGCACTGTGCACGATCAGCGCCTGAATCGCGCTGCCGACGACCACGCATAATGCCAGCCAGCCGATATGCACGAACACCGCGACCCCACTCGTCGCCATTGCGTTCGCCACCAGCGCAAAGACGCCGAACGGCGTAAATTCCATCGCTACCCGCACCACGCGCAGCAGCACGGCAGAGGCGGCGTGCAGAAACGCCGCGACCGGCTCGCCGGCTTCGCCGGCCAGGACGGTGCCGACGCCGAACAGGATCGCGAAGAAGATGATCGGCAGCATGTCGCCCGTGGAAAGCGCGACGAAGATGTTGACGGGAATGATGCCGATCAGCTGGTCGTAAAGTGTCTTCGCTTCGCCAAGCGCGTGCGGTGCCGCCGTGCCGAGATTGATGTCCACGCCGGGCCGGATGATGCAGGCAACTGCCATTCCGACCGCCACGGCCACTGCTGTCGTGGCGAGGAAAAGCAGGACGGTGCGGCCCCCGAGCGAACCCAGCCGCTTGGGATCGCCGAGCGACGTCACGCCGGCCGCAATCGTCACCAGCACGATCGGTACGACCAGCATTCGGATCAGCCGAACGAAGATATCGCCCAGGAACGCGATCGAGGGCGCGGCAGCCGGCCAGGCGAGCCCGAACAGGATGCCGAGCAGCAGGGCGACGAGCACCCTCTTCCACAATGCGACTGCGAAAAAGGCGCGCACCACGTTAACGGTTGCTCGGCACGTGACTGATGATCGTCATAATGTCCCCCAGAAACCCTGCGCCGGCGGCAGCATGGTGCTGCCCTGCATCGTCACCCCGCCTGGGCGGTCTTCCTTCAGCCACCACGGTCCATCCAGATCGGCGAAATCCGCCCGCGCGGCGATGTGCAGCGCCGGCGCGATCGAAAGCGAAGTGCTCACCATGCAGCCGACCATGATGCCCATTCCCCGTGCGCGCGCCGCGTCATAGAGCTCCAACGCCTCGGTCAGTCCGCCCGTCTTGTCCAGTTTGATGTTGATCATGCCGTAGCGGCGTTCGAGCACGGGCAGGTCTTCTGCGGTGTGGCAGGATTCGTCCGCGCAGATCGGCACCAGCGGCTCGAACCCTTCGAGGCACGCATCGTCTTCCGCCGGCAGCGGCTGTTCGACGAACGCGATGCGCAGGTCCCGCAACATGGGCTGCAGTCGTTCGAGCAACGCCATGTCCCAGCTTTCGTTGGGGTCGACGATCAGCGCGGCATCGGGAAGCGCGCGGCGGACCGCGTTCAGGCACGCCTCCGGCTCCTGCGCATCCACCTTGACCTTGACCAGCGTCGACCCGGTGAGCGCGGCCGCCGCATCGGCCATCGCGTCAGGCGTATCAAGACCGACGGTCAACGCCGTCGTCACTGGTGAGAGCGGCGCGGCCGCCGTGACCGCAACGGATTGCCCGGACAAGCGCGCTTCCAGATCCCATAAGGCACAATCGATCGCATTGCGCGCAGCACCCGGCGGCAAGGCTCGTCGCAGCTCCGTGCGCGAGAGGCCGGCGGCCAGCATCGGCGCCAGCGTCTCGATCTGACGAAGGACGCCCTCCGACGATTCGCCGTAACGGGCATAGGGCACAGCCTCGCCCCGCCCGATATGGGCGCCCTGCTCCAGCTCGACCGTCACGACCTCCGCGACGGTCTTCACGCCGCGGGAGATCCGGAACGGCGCGGCGAGCGGCCAGAGCTCTACGCGGCCGTGGACGTGGCGAAGCATTGCATCATCCAATCGACGATCCGATCTGTACCCGTCACCATCGGATCCTGGCACGGCAGCTCCAGCAGATCCTCCACCTCGGCGCAGGCGCGGCGCGCATCCTCGGGCGACAGTCGCGATGTGTTCAGCGCGACACCAACCGCGATAACCGCCGGATTTGTAAGGCGCGCAGCGGTAAGGTTAGCCTCGAGACATGTCTTTAAATCCGGCAACGGCCGCCCTGGAATACCGCGAATGTGGGGACGCCCGATCTCATGGCACAAGACGAGCGCGTCGGGTTGCGATCCATGGAGCAGGCCAAGCGAGACGCCGGCAAACGATGGATGAAAAAGCGATCCCTGGCCCTCGATCAGGTCCCAGCCGCCATCGGTGCGCGCCGGCGAGACCCATTCGGCGGCGCCCGATATGAAGTCGGCAACCACCGCATCGATCGGGACACCCGAATGCGCGATGAGGATGCCGGTCTGTCCCGTCGCGCGGAAATCAACGCGGATTCCCTGTTGCCGCATCTCACGTTCCAGCGCGAGCGTCGTGTACATCTTGCCGACCGAGCAATCTGTACCGACCGTCAACAGCCGGCGTCCGCTACGGGGACGCCCATTGCCGACCACCAGATCGGTCGGCGGGTTGCGCACGTCGAGCAATTGCAGGCCCGCCTTCGCCGCGGCAGCAGTGATCTCGGGATGCGCGACGAGGCGATCGTGCAAGCCCGACACGACGTTCATTCCGGCCTCCAATGCTGCGACCGCGTCGCTGATCGCCTGTGGCCCCATCACACCGCCCGCATTGGCGACACCGAGCACCAGCGTGCGCGCGCCCGCCGCCACCGCTTCCGCGAATTCTAGATGCGGGAGGCCAAGGGTCACCGTGCTTTCGGGACCGCGATATTCGCCGACACAGAGCTCCGGGCGCCACACTGCGACACCGCGTGAGGTCTTCACCGAAAGCTCATCTGTCGCATTGCCCAGATATAACAAATAGGGGGAGGGAATCATCTCGATCTCGCACTGACTTGGGGCGGAACCGCCCGCGCCAATCAATGTCGCCACGGCGCTTCCGAGCAAAGATCAAAGGCAGATGAACCTCATAGACTCTGGCTATGCCTGCATTGTCCGCAGCGTCTCCTGCAGGGTGGTGACGAAGTCGCGGGCCGGACCAGAAAGGGGCCGATCCTCCAGATGGATGCAGTAGACGTTGAAGGAGAGGCCGTCGGTCAGGTAGCGGAAATCCAGGTCGGCGCTGACCTGGGCTCGTGCCGTGAACTCGTCGACTACCGCCACACCGGCGCCCTGCCGCACCAGGCCTGCCGCGACGTAATAGGTCTGGACGGCGATCCCCGCGCGATCGGTGTCCTCGGGCTCCAGCTTGCTGGAAAAGAGCGTCCCGACCGACCCTTTGCCGGTGAGGCGAATGAGCGGGAGATTGCGCAACAGTTCAGGAGAGACCCGGGCCGGCGCGTCAGGAAGGTCTCTTTTGCGATAGAGCACCGCCAGTTCGCCCGACCCGACTCGGATCGAGGACAGCCGCGGGTGATGCGGTGCGTCATAGGCCACCGCCAGGTCGCTATCGCGCTCGTATAGCGAGCGGAGAACATCTTCATTGTGCAGCGTCTGCACATCGAAGGAGACCTTCGGATGCTTCTCGTGGAAGCGGGCGATGGCGGAGGGCGCGACGTCCAGCCCCAGCGACGGAAGCACCGCGAGGCGCAAATGGCCATCACCACCGCGCCGCAGGTTCTTGGTCATCTCCTGCAGCGATTCGATGCGCGTATGAAGGTCGCGCGCTTCGGGAAACAGGATATGGGCCTCGTCCGTCGGGACCAGCCGACCCTTCACGATCCGGAACAGCGCGAATCCGATCCGACTTTCGGCGTGCCGCAGCACCTTGCTGACCGAGGGCTGCGACACGTTGAGCGCCCGTGCCGCCGCGCTGACCGAACCGGACTGATAGACGGCGTGGAACACCTCGATGTGACGTAGACTCATCATGATTTTCTGCTTCTCCGCTAAAAGGGGGCTGCGGGCGTGACGCTGGCGCCAAATCATGCACAGGCCGCGACCCATGTCCAATGGCTATGAGTTGAGCAAGTCTCTGAAAGGGGAAGGCCGTTGACGAAAGCAGGAATTCGCTGCCAATCTCTCTCCACGGCGCCACCAGGTAAAAACGGCGGATAAACAGAAACCTGCGGGGAGAGGCGGACCTTACTGATCTCGCTCCAAAGGGGAATGACGACGACGCCAGGGCCAGGAAAATCCAGATCATCGCGGTGGCGGTGACCCGGGTTATTCAGCAAGCAGAGAGGAAAGACACTCCGGCGCTATTCGGGGTTCCCAGGCTCTTGTTCGTGACGGTCGTCTCTCAAACTTCTCGAATAGCGGCCGGGCGCACGGCCCGGGAATGATTTCGACGTGAGAATTAGGCGCCAGGAGATTTGGGGCATGCGGATGAACAATCGAAGCCTGTTGAAATGCGCGATGCTCGGCACCGCCGGACTGGGGGCGCTGATCTTCGCGGTGACCGGCCCGATCGCCTGGGCGCAAAATGTGCCTGCGCGTTACGACGTGCTGATCCTTCACGGCATGGTCCTGGACGGCACCGGCAGCCCCGGCCGCGCCGCCGACGTCGCGATCAAGGACGACAAGGTCGTCGCGGTCGGGGACATCCCGGCGGGCGCCACCGCAACGCTGGTGATCGACGCGACGGGCAAGTACGTGACGCCGGGCTTTATCGACACGCACTCCCACGCGGCGCCGGGTATCGAAACATCCGAGCTCGCCGCCGCCAAGCCGATCCTGTTGCAGGGCATCACTACGGTCGCGATCAATCCCGACGGCGCTGGCCCGGCGGACCTGGCCCCACAGATCGCGGCGATCGAAAAATACGTGCCGGGGGTGAATGTCTTGCCCCAGATCGGTCACAACGCGGTGCGTACCGCGGTGATGGGCCTGACCAATCGTGCGCCGACCGCCGCCGAGCAGGCCAGGATGGAAGCGCTGGTCAAAGCCGCGATGGACCTGGGCGCGTACGGTTTTTCGAGCGGGCCGTTCTACATTCCCGGAAAATATTCGAAGACACCGGAAATCATTGGCCTGGCGAAGGTCGCGGCGCGCTATCCGGGTGCCTATTACGCCAGCCATATCCGCGATGAATCCAGCTACGATGTCGGCGTGCTGGGCGCGATCAAGGAACTGATCACGATATCGCGCGAAGCCCATCTGCCGGGCATCGTCGATCACATGAAGATGTTGGGCCCGTCGGTATGGGGCAAATCGCCCGAGGCGATCAAGCTGATCAACGACGCACGGGCGCAGGGCCTGCAGATCTGGGCGGATCAATATCCCTATGCCGCATCTGGATCGTCGCTGCAGGCGTCTCTGGTCCCCGGCTGGGCGCAGGAGGGCGGGCAGACAGCGATCGCAAAGCGGCTCCAGAACCCGGAACAGCGCGGGCAGATCCGCAAGGACATGGCGGACAACATGACGCGCCGGGGCGGCGCCAACGCGATCATGATTCGCGGCTACAAGGCCGATCCGTCGCTCGACGGCAAGCGCCTCGACGAGATCGCCAAGGCGCGCGGCCAGGATCCGCTCGACACCGCGATCGACATGTTGATCAAGGGCGGCGCCGGCATCGTCTCGTTCAACATGAACGAGAAGGACCTCGAGCTGCTGATGAAGCAACCCTGGATGATGACCTGCACCGACGGCGCGCTGGTGACCTTCGGCGAAGGTTCAGAGCATCCACGCGCCTACGGCTCGTTCCCCCGCAAGCTGCGCCATTATGTGTTCGAGCGCCACGTGATGAGCGTCGAGCAGGCGGTCCATTCCATGTCAGGCCTTGCCGCGCAGGTATTCAGCATCCCCAACCGAGGCGTGCTGAAACCCGGCAATTTCGCGGACGTGCTCGTCTTTGATCCCAAAACGGTGAGCGACGTGGCCACCTATCAGAAGCCGCACGCCTATTCGGTGGGCATGGATTATGTCTTCGTCAACGGCAAGGAAGCGGTGGCGAAGGGCGAATTGACGCCGCAACATTACGGTCGGGTACTGCTTCGCGGGCATTAGCCCAAGGCGTGGGGACACCGCCGTTGCTCGCTGGGACGAGGCGGCTGCCGGGTAAGGATTGAACGCATGAACGCACCGGCCAACACGCCGCCGTCCGGCCCTGCCTGGGCCGAGCGGGTTTCCTCCGAAATCGGCAAGGCCGTGCTTGGTCAGCACGCGATCGTCGAACGGTTGCAGATCGCGTTGCTCGTGGGCGGGCATGTGTTGCTGGAGGGGATGCCCGGGCTCGCGAAGACGCTGCTGGTGAAGTCGCTGGGCCAGGCGATGGGATTGGAGTTCGAACGCATCCAGTTCACGCCCGATCTGTTGCCGAGCGATGTCGTGGGCACCATGGTATATTCGCCGCGCGACGGAAGCTTCACGCCGCATCACGGCCCCGTATTCGCCAATCTGGTACTTGCCGACGAGATTAATCGCTCGCCTGCCAAGGTGCAGAGCGCATTGCTGGAGGCGATGCAGGAGCGGCAGGTGACGATCGGTGGCGTCACCCACAAATTGCCGCACCCCTTCTTCGTGATGGCGACCCAGAACCCGGTCGAACAAGAGGGTACCTATCCACTGCCCGAGGCGCAGACCGACCGCTTTCTGTTCAAGCTGCTGCTCGACTATCCCGCCGATACCGATGAGTTGGAGATGCTGCGCCGCTGGGGTTCCGCCACGCATGCACCGGAGGTCACCGCGATTTCCAGCGGAGCGGAGCTTCTTGCCCTGCGCGAGGCGGTCGATGCGGTTTTCGTGGCGCCGGAGATCGAACGCTATGTGCTCGCGCTGGTACGTCAAACGCGGACGCTGGCGGAATCGGGGCGCGGCGGATTTAGGCCGCTGGCATTTGGCGCGTCGCCCCGTGCCTCGCTCGCCCTGTACCAATCTGGTCGCGCGCTCGCGCTGTTGCGCGGCCTCGCCCAGGTAACACCCGATCTGGTGCAGGAAATCGCGCCCGAGGTGCTGCGTCATCGCGTCGGCCTGACGTACGAGGCGGAGGCCGAGGGATCGAGCGCCGATGATGTGATTGCCGACATCGTCGCGACCATCGCCGTGCCGTCCTGACGCGCGGACGACCATGCTGCCGTCTTCGCGTCTTCTCGACCAGCGCGCCCGCGCCGCGCTCAGACGTCTGGAATGGCGCCTTCGCCACCGCCGCGTCGAGACACCGATGGTCGGCGAACACCGCTCCATCTTCCGTGGACGCGGCATGGAATTCGACCAGGTCGTTCGATACGAATTTGGTGACGATGTCCGCGACATCGACTGGAACGTGACCGCACGGCTGGGCGAACCCTATCGCAAGGTCTTTGTCGAGGAACGCGAAGTCACCGTCCTCGTCATAGTCAACGATGATCCGGCGCTGCAGTTCGGATCGGGCGCGGTCACCAAGCGCGAGATACTGTTCGAGGTGGCGGGGCTCGCCCTGATGCTGGCTACCATCAACCGCGAGCGTGCCGCCCTGCTGCATCATGCGCCGGACGGTGCGACTTTCTATCCACCCACACGACGGCGGGCACGCATCCTGAACGCAATCGCGGGGCTGTATCGCGCACCGTTGCCGGATCCGACCACGCCGTTTGCGGGCTCTCCCATCCCCGCCCGGCCGGTGCCGCGTGGCGCGCTGATCGTGTGGCTTGGCGAGGTGCCGGCGGGCAGCCCCCCGTACGAATGGACGGCGATTCGGCGACGGCATCAGGTGATCGGCATCCGGGTCGAGGACGAATGGGAGCGTGAAGGCCCCGCTCTGCGAGACGCGCTCGCTTACGACCCGGCTTCGGGCGATCTCGTCCAGTTGCGCGACAGCGCCGCGGCACGCGCCGCGCACGCAACCTGGTACGCCGAACGCGAAAAGCGCTGGCGCGCATGGTGGCCCGATCCCGACGATCGCCTGGTCGTCTCCACCACCGCCGATCCGCTGGCGGCGCTGATCCATTTCCTGCGGAGCCGCGCGCGGACCGGGCCGAGGGCGGGAGCCAGCGCGGCATGAGCGCCCGGTTTGCCGATCCCTATCTGCTCCTCCTGTTGCTCGTGATCCCGGTGTTGTTTGCGTGGCGGCGGCGGCGCGGGCGGGCGCGGGTGCTGCTGATTCCCTATGCGTCATCATGGGCGCCGGCCGAGCCGCTCGCGCGAGTGAATTGGCGAATGGCTGCGCTATATGTGGCGATCGCGCTGCTCGCGGTCGCCGCGGCCCGGCCGCAACGGATCGGCAGTCGTGAGGAGGTAATCTCGCGCGGCTATGATCTCGTGCTGGCAATCGATCTTTCCACCTCCATGCTGGCGGAGGATTATCGCGGGGTCAGCGGGCCGATCAACCGGCTCGACGCGATCCGGCCCGTGATCCGCGCCTTCATTGCGGGGCGACCGAAGGACCGCATCGGCGTGGTACTCTTTGCGGGCCATGCGTACACATTTGCGCCACTGACCACCGATCATGATTGGCTGCTCACGAAGATCGACGCGCTACGCATCGGCCTGATCGAGGACGGCACCGCGATCGGCGACGGCCTTGGCATCGCCCTGACCAATCTGGAATCGAGCCGGGGCAATCCGCTTTCGACCGGCGCGTTTATCGTGTTGCTGACCGATGGCGCCAATACCAGCGGCAGCCTGACACCGCCCCAGGCGACCGCGATCGCCAGTCATCGTCATGTACCAACCTATGCCATCGGCGCGGGGCGCAACGGCATGGTGCCAACACCGATTTTCGACGATGCGGGCCGCCGTATCGGAATCCGCATGCAGCCCTCGAGCATCGACACCGATGCATTGCGCACGATCGCGACGGTGACGGGTGGCCGCTATTTCCGCGCCGACGACAGCAGAGCCATCGCAACCGCTTTTGCTGCGATCGATTCGGCGAAGAAGGCAGATTTCAAGGTTAGGACGCACCTCGTCGTGACGGAGCTGTTCGCCTGGGCCGCGCTCCCTGCGATCGCGTTGCTTCTCCTGCTCGCTCTCCCGGGCTTGGCCCCGGGCTTGGCGTGGCGGCGGGCGACGAATGCCGGCAGGCCGGCCACGGCATGAGCTTCACCTGGCCGTGGATGTTGCTGCTGCTTGTGCCTGCGCTGGCCGTCGGCGCGGCGAGTTGGCGATCGTCCCCTTCGGCAACCACCCTCTTCCCCAATATTCGTGCGGGCTTCGCAGCCGGTGGCCGCGTTCGCTTGGGCGTGGGAGCGCGAGCAGCCTTCCGCTGGCGCTTCTGGCTCGCGGTTCTGCTGGCGATCGTCGCGCTTGCCCGTCCCCAGTTCGGTACCGCCCCGCAGTCGGCTTTTGCACCTGCCGGCGAGGTCGTGATCGCTCTCGATTTGTCCCGCAGCATGCTGGCGCCGGACGTGCAGCCCTCGCGCCTTGAACACGCGCGGACGATCGCGACCGGTCTGGCCGATGCACTGCCGGAGCAGAAGCTCGGGCTGATCGGATTTGCCGGCAGGGCGTTCCTGCTCGCCCCGCCGAGCGAAGATCGCGCGATGCTCCAGGCCTATCTGCCGAAGCTTTCGCCCGACGACATGGTCGATCCGGGCACCAACATTGCTGCGTTGCTGGAAACTGCGGGTGCTGCATTCGATCGCACGAGCCGAGGGCATGTACTCGTCCTGCTCAGCGATGGCGAAGCCGACGCGGCGCCCTGGCAGGCCCCGCTGGACGCTCTTCGCACCAATAAAGTGCGTGTGATTGCCGTCGGCATCGGCACCTCGGAGGGCTCACCCGTCCCAGGACCGGGCGGATCGCCACTACGGGATCGCAAAGGAAACGTCGTCCATTCGCGGCTGGATGCCGCAATTCTCGAACGTATCGCCCGTGTGACCGGCGGTGACGTTCTGGAGGGGGCAGATGTGGAAACGCTTGCGTCGCACGTCCGCGCGGCCCTGGCGCAGGACGCTCGCGACGGTCGTGACACTTCCGACGGTGACGGCCGTGCCGATCAGTTCTTCTGGCTCCTGATAGCCGCTTTGCTGCTGCTCGCGTGGAGCGCAGCGACGGAATGGGCGAGCCGTCTGCGCGTCCACAGGCACGCGGCTGCCGCGGCGCCCGCATTTGCGATACTCGCATTTCTCCTCACCGCCATATCCGGCCAACGGCCGGCGACAGCGCAATCGGGGCGGGAGACGCCAGGGCAGCCCGGCACGGTCACCGCGATGCTCGACCCCGATCTGCACGGAATCGAGCCTGATCCACTAATGCTGATGAACGCCGCGGTCTCGCACCTCATCGTGAAGAAACAGATCACCGCTGCCGATTGGCTTTATTTCGCCAATACGGCCACCCGCTATGGCGAAGTGCATCGCGGCCATGCCCATCCGCTGTCTGAAGGCGTGCTGCGGGACGGGCTTCTCGCGGTCGCGCGCGGGCAGCGGCTCGATCCGAAACTTGCCGATTGGGATGGATTGGCCGCGCGGCTCAATCGGCTGCTCCAGCCCTCGCCACCGTCCAGGTCGAAAGGCTCGGGCAAGTCGGACGATACCAACGAACCAACGATGGCGAACCGCCAGCAGATCGTGCCGAGCGAGCCGCCGCCCCACCAGGCCGGCGGCCAGGACGCGTCGAGCCAGCCTGGCGGCCAGGATGGAAAGGGGAAACAGCCGGGCACGCGCAACGTCGGCGGCAATCGCCGTGATCGCTACGATCCCGCCGAGTGGCAAGATCCGTCGCTGGTTCAACCACTGTATCTGCTCGACAAGTTGCGCGGGACCGACTCTCCCGCCGCATTGTTCCGGCTCATGCAGCGTGGCTCCGCAAAGCCTTCTGCCGATCGCGAGCAGACATGGTGAACGTCGTCGGGATCGCCAGGTGGATTATTGTCCTCGCGTCGCTCGCGATCGCGGCTCCTGCCGTGGCGCAGGACAATCAGGCCGCAGCAGGCGCCAGCAATTCTGCTCCCGCGGTGGTGTCCGGCGCCTTCATTTGGCCCAAGCGGTCGCTATGGGCGGGTGAGGTGTTCGACCTGACACTCGACTGGCGGGTCGAGTGGAGCAAGTTCCAGAATCTCGACGGGGAGCTCGACTGGCAGGCGGCCCCGCTGATCATAGAATCCCTGGGCAAGCCGGCATATGGTCCACCGCCGCCCGGCCAGCGCTTCACCGATATCACCCAGCACACCCGCGCGATGGCGCTCACCGGAGGCCCGATCCCGCTGCGCCGCGCGGCGCAGGCGATGGTGGTGCAGACCGGGGTCTTCCGCACCGACGATTACGCGCGCACGATCACCGGCCGCCTGGTCGCCCATACAGCCCCCGCGACGCTGACCGTCCGACCGCTGCCGCCCGCGCCCGCCGACTTTCTAGGTATCGTCGGTTCGTTCCGCTTGTCGTCATCGGTCAATGGGCCCGCAACGTTGGGCAAACCCCTACACTGGACGCTGACGCTTTCGGGCCTGGGAAGTTGGCCAATGCTGAGGGGAATGCCGGCACGCCAGGTTTCCGCCGATTTCGACATCGACGGGCAGCCCCGAACGAAGGAAGCGCCGGGCGCCACGATGTTCGAGCGGTCGAGCCAGGAAGTCGTGACGTTGATTCCCCGCCACGCGGGCCAATTCACGCTCGGCCCGGTCTCGATGCACGTCTTCGATCCGGCACAAGGTGCCTATGTCGTGGTAACCGCGCCGGCTATCGCCGTCTCCGTCGCGCCGAACGCTGCCCAAAGCCTCATCCCGACTGGCTCCCTCGCTCCGAACGCTGGTGCGGCCGACGACCTTCCGCCCTTGCTCAAAGGCAGAGAGGTGGTGACTGCGCCGCTCGAACGTGCCGTCTGGCGGCTGGCGCTCGCGCTCCCGGTGGCGATCATCTTGCTCTGCTGGCTGGCCCTTGCCTTTATGCACGCCCGTTCCCGCGATCCCCACCGATTGTCGCGTCTGGCGTATCGCGGACTCACCGCCGCGCTCGACGGACTTATGCACAACAGCGACGCGATCGAACGCCGGAAGCTGGTGCGGGCCTGGCAGGACAACAGCGCAAGGTGGCTGGGCCTCGCCGCGGTCCCCGTCCCCGCCTCATTCGCGAAAGACAGCGCCTGGCACCGATTATGGGCCGAGGCGGACCACTATCTCTATGGACGCGACACCCCCCTTCCGCCCGACTGGCCGACGCGGGCGCAAGCCGCACTGGCAGAGCGAGTGCCGCCACCATCTTTCTCACCGGCAACGATGCTGCGCCGGAAGAATCTGTTCCCGCTCGCAGGCGTGCTCGCGCTGGCGGTCCTCTCCTGGTCGATGCCGGCCCCCGCGACGCAACCGCCCGCCGAGGGCGTGTTCCGCGCCGAGCTCGCGCGTCAACCGAACGACTGGAAGGCGCGGTACAATTTGGCGATCGGCCTGGCGCGGCAAGGCTATTGGAACGAGGCGGCCGGACAGGCGGCAACAGCCTGGGTGCAGCATCCAGCCTCGAAGGAAACGCGCGCATTATGGAGCCGCGCCGCTTCGGAAGCAGGATTCGCTAATCCGCGCGAGGCCGGGATACTCCGCCCCGACAATTGGCGCACGCGGGCAGCCGCAATGGCGTCCCCCGCCATCTGGCAGCGCTGGACAATCGCCTGCACCTGGATCGCCGCGATGGGGACGATAGCCCTGCTGCTGGCTGTGTTCGGTCATGTGGGGACGGTCGCGGCCCGCGTTGGAGCGGGCGTGCTGGTCGCTGGAACTCTCGCCGCGACGGCCACCTTTGCCGGCCTGCATAGTTACGGGCTGCTTGCCGATCCCGACGCCGTGATCGTTTGGCGTGAGTCGCGGTTGCGGCCCCTGCCCGTCGACACGCTCGGTGACCCTTCCGCCATTCAGCTATCCGCAGGGACAATTGGCCAAGCCGAAGGCCAGTTTCTCAACTGGCGTCGCGTCAGCCTTTCCAGCGGGAGTTCCGGCTGGATCAGGAACGACAACCTCACGCCGGTTTGGGCGAGCCAGACCCCTCCCGAGTGAAGGTGGCGGATACTCGTTATTCCTGGATAGCGCCGGCTGCACACTGGCTTGCCCGGATTATCGTGCTGCCGATCACCTACAGACCGGGATTGCCCCCGCCGCTCTCAGTGGCTTCGAGCACCAGTTCCGACAATCCGGACGGCGCCCGGCGCCGCACCCCAGGGTAAGCCGATGACCAATTTTGCGAAATACCCATACAGGTCGCGCCGAGCACCACGTTGGAACACGAACGGCTCAACGCAGTCCCGCTCCTCGTCGCAGAACAAATCTCGGATCAAGGCAGCTTCCCAAAAACTACCCTGAATCAGACATCGGCGCGCCTGGGAATCCACTTTGTCGGCACGACCCGGTCTTTGCGCGCAGTTCAGGGCGCGGGGTTGGCGGGGCTCAGCACGCCCATCGCCGCAGTCACCATCGCCTCAATGCCGGTACTGATCGTGATCTCCGGATCGGGGGCCCAATAGGGACTGTGGAGCGAGGGCAGCTTGGTCGGATCGCCCTTGGCCGCATCCCAGCGATCCATCGGCACCCCACCCACCCAGAAGATCACGCTCTCGATTGCAGGATCGGCGAGATGATAGCGGCTGAAATCCTCGCCCCCCATGATAGGCGGCACCACGCCTACCCGCTCGACGCCGAAGCGCGAGGACAGCAACGCAGCGGTCGATGCCGTCAATTTCTCGGTGTTGAAGGTAACCGGCATGAATTCGCGGTCCCGCACGGTGACGACTGGCATCCGCGCCTCGGACACGCCCGCCGCGATCGCCTCGCCGCGCGCGATGCGCTTGATGCCTTCCAACAGCAGCTGGCGTGTGGTCTCGCTATAGCTGCGGACGGTGAGCAGCAGCCTGGCTTCCGACGGGATGATGTTGTGCGTGGCGCCCGCCTGGAAGCTGCCCACCGTCACCACGGCGGGGTCCAGCGGATTGTTCTCGCGGCTGACAAGCGTTTGCAGCGCCCCCACGATCCGACTCGCTAGCACGATCGGGTCCTTGGTCGTATAGGGATAGGCGCCGTGGCCGCCGACGCCCTTCACGTCCAGGTCGACGCTGTCGACATTGGCGAAGGCGGGGCCGTTGGAATAACCGATTTTGCCCGCCGGCAAGGCTGCGGAGTCGTGGAAGGCGATCACGAATCCGGGCTTGGGAAATCGCGTATAGAGCCCGTCGTCGAGCATCGCCCGCGCGCCTTCGCCGGTCTCCTCGCCGGGCTGTGCGATCATCACCAGCGTGCCTGTACATTTTGCCTTCATCGCCACCATGCGTCGCGCGGTACCGATCCAGGCAGTCATGTG
>NZ_JAQGLC010000317.1 GCF_028293085.1 Sphingomonas bacterium | reverse complement strand
CCCTGACCAGGATTTCGGACGAGATCGCACGCGGGGGCGGTACACCGCTCGCGGTCGCCGATGGCGCGCGGCTGCTCGGCGTGGTCCACCTCAAGGACATCGTAAAGGCGGGCATCCGCGAACGCTTCGGCGAACTGCGCCAGATGGGCATCCGCACGGTGATGATCACCGGCGACAACCCGCTGACCGCGGCCGCCATCGCTGCCGAGGCCGGGGTCGACGATTTCCTCGCCGAGGCGACGCCCGAGGACAAGCTCGCGCTGATCCGCAAGGAGCAGCAGGGCGGCCGCCTCGTCGCGATGTGCGGCGACGGCACCAACGACGCCCCGGCGCTCGCCCAGGCCGATGTCGGCGTGGCGATGAACACCGGCACCCAGGCCGCGCGCGAGGCGGGCAACATGGTCGATCTCGACAGCGATCCGACCAAGCTGATCGAGGTCGTCGGCCTCGGCAAGCAGCTGCTGATGACGCGCGGTGCGCTCACCACCTTCTCGGTGGCGAATGATGTGGCGAAATATTTCGCCATCATCCCGGCGATGTTCGTCGCGCTCTATCCCGGGCTCGGCGTGCTCAACGTGATGGGCCTGGCGACGCCGCAATCGGCGATCCTGTCGGCGATCATCTTCAATGCGCTGATCATTCCGCTGCTCGTGCCGCTTGCGCTGAAGGGCGTCACCTATCGTCCGATGCCGGCCGGCCCGCTGCTCGCCCGCAACCTCGCGGTATACGGTCTGGGGGGCCTGCTCGCGCCGTTCGTCGGGATCAAGCTGATCGATCTCGCCGTGACGGGGATGGGCCTGGCCTGAACCCCGGATCGCCTCCCCGGCAAAGGCCGGAGCCCGTTGGAAAGGCCTTGGCGACAAACCGCCGTGCCCATTTTCACCTGTCCCCCAACTGGGCCCCGGCCTCCGCCGGGGAAGAAACAAGAAGAAGGAGCCTCCAATGCTCACCGACCTCAAGACCGCCCTCCGCCCCGCCTTCGCGCTCACCATCGCCTTTGCGCTGCTGCTCGGCGTCGCTTACCCGCTCGCGCTCACCGGCATCGGCCAGGTGGCCTTCGCCGCCCAGGCCAATGGCAGCCTGATCACCGAGAACGGCAAGGTGATCGGCTCCGAACTGATCGGACAGAGCTTTGCCAGCGACCGCTATTTCCACGGTCGCCCCTCCGCGGCCGGCAAAGGCTATGACGCCAGCGCTTCCTCGGGTTCGAATCTCGCCCCGACATCGCAGGCGCTCGCTGATCGCGTCAAAGCCGATGTTGCGGCGAATCCCCCTTCACCGGGTAAATCGGTCCCCGCCGATCTGGTGACGTCCTCCGCCTCGGGACTGGATCCCGATCTCAGCCCCGAGGCGGCTTTTTATCAGGTGGACCGGGTGGCGAAGGCGAGGGGGCTCACCTCCGACGCCGTGCGCACGCTCGTGACCGCACAGATCGATCATCCGCTGCTTGGCTTCCTCGGCGAGCCGCGCGTCAACGTCCTCGCGCTCAACCGCGCGCTCGACCGGGCGAGCCCTCGGCACTAACAGGGGGTATGCCGATCGCCGCCAAGGTCCTGATCGTCGAGGATGACGCCCATATCCGCCGGTTGCTCCGCGTAGCGGCGGAGCGGGCGGGGTACAGCGTCGGCGAGGCGGGTACCGCGCGCGAGGGACTGTCCTTGCTCGATATCGACAAGCCCGAGGTGGTCCTGCTCGATCTCGGACTGCCCGACCGTGACGGGCTGGAGTTGATCCAGCTAATCAAGGCGCGCGGGGCGACGCTGATCGTCGTCTCCGCGCGCGATGATACCGCGGAGAAGGTAGCCGCGCTCGATCTCGGCGCCGACGATTATCTGACCAAGCCGTTCGATACCGAGGAGCTGCTCGCCCGCATCCGCACCGCGCTGCGCCACCGCCTCTCGGACCAGACCGCGCAAGCCGTGGTCACGATCGGCGACGTCGTGATCGAACTCGACCATCGCCGCGTGCTGCGCGCCGGCGAGGAGGTTCACCTCTCGCCCAAGGAATATGGCGTGCTCGCCGAGCTGGCGAAGCGCCCCGATCGCATCGTCGGCCATGCCCAGCTGCTCCGCGACGTGTGGGGCCCGGCTCATGAAAACCGCGTCGAATATCTGCGCATCGTGGTCCGGAACCTGCGCCAGAAGCTGGAGCAGGATCCGGCTCGACCCATGATCATCCGCAACGAAATCGGTGTCGGCTATCGTCTGAGCGGCGCCGGTTAGTACACAGAAATGGCAGCCGGCTCTCACCAAGCGCGGGCGGCGACAACTTCGATATTGCGGCGAAACGAATCCCCGATCATGTAGCGCCGGCGCGCGAAAGCCCCTAGGGCCGGCGCCAACGCGTTTCCGAATCGTATAGGATGCGCCGATGCTACTCTGGAACGGGATTTTTTGCCGGTGCGCTCCATGTACGGACTGCCTTTACTAGCGTTGCTCGCGCCGCTTCCGGCATTCGCCCAGGCAACTGTTTCCAGCGATCCCGCGCCCCAGGAAGACATTGTCGTGCTCGGCACCGGTCTGCCATTGCCGCCGGGAACGCCGGCCTATGGATCGGTCGTGATCGATCGTGACCGGCTGACCGGCGATGCGTCGGGTCGGCTCGAGGATGTGCTCGCCGACGTCGCCGGGCTCCAGCAGTTTCGCCGCTCGGACAGCCGCTCGGCCAACCCTTCCGCACAGGGCGTCACGCTGCGCGCCCTTGGCGGCAACGCGTCGAGCCGGGCATTGGTCCTGCTTGACGGCGTGCCCTTGGCCGATCCCTTTTTCGGTTACATCCCGTTCAACGCATTGGTCGCCGATCGCTTCGCCGGCGTGCGGATCACCCGCGGCGGTGGCGCGGGGGCGTTCGGCGCGGGCGCCGTCGCGGGAACGATCGAGCTGGCCAGCGCGACGCGCGCCGACCTGCCGCTCGTGTCCGGCAGCGCTTTCTATGGCAGCTATAATTCGGAGAATGTGACCGGCACCGTCACGCCCGATCTCGGCGATGGTTATGTTTCGCTGTCGGGCAAATGGGAACGCAGCGACGGCTATCTCACCACGCCCGCGTCGCAGCGCACGATCGCCGACGCCCGCGCGCGATTCGAGGATTGGTCGGGCGGCATCCGCGCGGTCGCGCCGATCGACGCCGAAACCGAGATCCAGGCCCGCGGCCTGGTGTTCCGCGACAACCGCACCCTGCGCTTCCAGGGCGCGGACAGCAGCTCGGAGGGCGAGGATGCCAGCGTCCGCCTGATCCATCGCGGCGACTGGGCGGTGGATGTGCTCGCCTATATCCAGGCGCGCAACTTCACCAACAAGGTGATCAGCTCGACCAGCTTCAAGCTGACGCTCGACCAGCGCAATACGCCCTCGACCGGCATCGGCGGCAAGATCGAGCTGCGTCCGCCGGTCGGCCCCGACCATGTCCTGCGCGTCGGCATGGATGCGCGGCTTGCCGATGGCGAATTGTTCGAGGATGCCTATAACGCGAGCGGCGTGGCAACGGCGCGGCGCAATGCCGGTGGCAACAGCAGCACGATCGGCATGTTTATCGAGGACGACTGGACGATCGGCAAGCTGGTGCTGACCGGGGGCGTGCGCGGCGATCGCTGGACGATTACGGACGGCTTCTTCCGCGAATTGTCGGGGACCGGGACGGTGAACAGCGACAAGCTCTTCCCCGATCGCGACGGTTTCGAGGGAACTGGCCGGGTCGGGGCGCTGTTCCATGCGAGCAGCGCGGTCGCGTTCCGCGCGGCCGGCTATACCGGCTTTCGGCTGCCCACGCTCAACGAACTCTACCGCCCCTTCACGGTGTTCCCGGTCGTTACCCAGGCGAACGAGAATCTCGGGCTGGAGAAGCTGAAGGGCGTCGAGGGCGGCATCGACCTCACGCCGGCGCCCGGCGTCTCGCTCGGCATCACCGCTTTCTACAACCGGCTGGACGACGCGATCGCCAATGTGACGATCGGCACGAACCTGCGCCAGCGCCGCAACGTCAATGCGATCATCGCCAAGGGCGTCGAGGTGACGGCCGGCATCCGGCACGGCGCGGTCTCGCTCGACGGCGCCTATGCGTTCAGCGACAGCCATGTCCGCGCCCCGGGCACGACGCTGGACGGCCTCATTCCGGCGCAGAGCCCGCGCCATGCCGCGAGCGCGACTTTGGCCTGGGAGCCGAAGGCGGGGCCGTCCTTCTCGACCACAGTCCGCTATGTCGGCCTGCAATATGAGGAAGACACGCAGACCGGTATATTGCCCGACGCCCTGACCGTCGACGCGGTCGCGCGGCTGCCGATCGGCAAGCATTTTTCGGTCATTGCGCGTGCGGAGAATCTGTTCAACGCGACGATCATCACGCGCAACCAGGCGGGATCGATGGATCTGGGCACGCCGCGCACCTTGTGGATCGGCGTGAAGTTCGGCGGCTGATGGTTTGCTTACGCCGTCGGTGGCGCCGCCGGCAGGATCACCGTCACGCGCAGCCCGCCGATCGGCGAGCGGCTCGCCTCGATCCGTCCGTGATGTGCCTCGACGATCGCCTGGGCGGTCGCGAGGCCGAGCCCGGAGCTCATCACTGATTCCCCCGGCTCGGTGGTGGTGCGGTAGAAGGGCTCGAACAGCTGCTGCGCCAGCCCGATATCGACGCCGGGTGCGCTGTCGTCGATGATCAGCCGCCAGGCATTGCGCTGCCCCTCCAGCCCGAGCTGGATGCGACCGCCCGCAGGCGTGTAGCGCAGGCTGTTCTCGATCAACGCGGTGAACAACTGCTCGATGCGGGCACCGTCCCATTTCACCGGCACCGTTGCCTGGGGAAGGTTGCCGGGCTCGAGCGTCACCCGTTGCGCCTGCGCGCGCTTGGCGCTCGTCCAGATCGCATTGTGGATCAATGCGCGGGGATCGACCGTCGCGAACGTCACCGGCAAGCGGCCGAGATCGGCGAGCGCGACGGCGTGGAGGTCCTCGGCCATCTCGCCCAGCCGGCGGACGCCCTCGACGACTTCCTCGAACGCCTCCGGATCGGTTGGCGGTGAATCCTTCGCGATCGAGGCGAGCCGCTGGCCCAGAGCGTGGACCGGCTTGCGCAACTCCTCCGAAACCGAGACCAGCCAGGTCCGCCGTGCCGTCTCAAGCCGATCGAACGAGCGTGCGATCCGGCCGAGATTGCGCATCGTCGCGCGCGTTTCCGACGGGCCCGTCTCGCTCACATCGGTGTCGTAATCGCCCTGTGCCACGGCACGGCTCGCGCGGAACAGCGCCAGTTGCGGCTGCGTCCAGCGACTGGCGATCGAATAGCCGGCGACGAGCAGGATCAGGAAGATCGCGCTCATCGCGGCGACGATGCCGATCACCTGATCGCGGACGAAAGCGAAGCTGGCGGCACTGGCCGATGGCGGCCGCACGATCTTCGCAACCGCGACAATATTGCCGTCCACCTTCACCGGCCGCTCGTCGCGGATAAGCTGCCCTTCGGTGGACGGCCCGGAGAGCTGCGTGCCCGCTGGCGTGAACAGCGCGAGGCGCCCGAGCAAGGGCGGGGCGGGATCGCCGGCCCGGCTGTTGTCGCCGAAGCCGGCCTGCGCGGCCTGGAGGGCGTTTCCGAGCGGGACGCCACCCTTGAGTTCGGCCGACAGCAGCGTCGTCATCGCCGCCAGTGCCTGGCGATCCTGCGCTTCCATCAGGGCATCATTGCCGCGATCGAGATTCCAGACGAGCACGGCGCCCGGCAGCACAGCCGCAAGCAGCGCCTGACCCGCCAGCAGCAGGAACAGTCCGGCGAATAACCGCACCCCGATAGTCTCCCCGCAAAGACGACAATGCCGTCGCCTGCCGGGTAGCGTGAATAAGGGGGCGAAACAATGTGGTTCCCGGGCGGTTAACCACGTACTGCTACTGGGCGGATTCAGCCACCGCTGCCAGAACCGCCGCCGCATATTCGGGGCGGCAAATCAACAGGTCGGGAAGCAGCGGATCGAGGCAGTTATAGACAAGGGGAGAACCGTCGATCCGCGACGCGTGGAGCCCCGTCGCCTGCGCCACCGCGACCGGCGCGCAATTGTCCCATTCATATTGCCCCCCTGCGTGGAGATAGATTTCGGCGCGGCCCTCGACCACCGCCATCGCCTTTGCGCCCGCCGAGCCCATAGGCACGAGTTCGGCGCCCAGAACCTCGGCGACGTGCCGGACGATCTCGTGCGCGCGGGTCCGGCTGACGACCATGCGCGGCCTTGCCGGCAACGGGGGCAAAGCAGGGGGAGCGTCATCGGTCACGAACACCTGATGCGTCGCCGGCAAGGCGACCGCGCCGGTCACCGGAACCCCATCGATCGCCAGCCCGATATGGACCGCCCAGTCCTCGCGCCGCTCGCCGAACTCGCGGGTGCCGTCGAGCGGATCGACCACCCAGACCCGACTTGCCGAGCAGCGGCTGCTGTCGTCCGCGGCTTCTTCCGACAGGATGAAGTCGTCGGGGCGGGCGGCGCGGAGCAGGTCGATGATCAGGGCGTTCGCCTCGGCATCGCCGCGTCGCTTCAGATCGGCATCGGCGCAGTTCCCCGTCGCGCACAGGTCGCGGAGGAGCGCGGCTGTCTGGAGCGCGACCGAACGGGCGACCTCGGCGTCGGTCAAAGGTCCGGGCTCCACACGCCCATGATATGCTCGACGATCCGCTCGGCCGCCGCCTCGGGCGTCTCGCGCGTGGTGTCGACACGGATCTCGGCGCGCTCGGGCGTTTCGTAGGGGCTGGAGATGCCGGTGAAATTGGCGATCTCGCCGCTGCGGGCCTTGGCGTAGAGCCCCTTCACGTCGCGCTTCTCCGCCTCGGCGAGGGGGGTGTCGACGAAGATCTCGACGAACTCGCCCGCCGGCAGCATCGATCGCACCAGATCGCGCTCGGCCCGGAAGGGTGAGATGAAGGCGGTCAGCACGATCAACCCGGCATCGGCCATCAGCTTGGCGACCTCGCCGACGCGGCGGATATTTTCGATCCGGTCCGCCTCGGTGAAGCCCAGATCCTTGTTCAGCCCGTGGCGGACATTGTCGCCGTCGAGCAGGAAGGTGTGGCGATTCATCAAATTGAGCGCTTTCTCGACCTC
>NZ_JAQGLC010000304.1 GCF_028293085.1 Sphingomonas bacterium | reverse complement strand
CGCCGCCCTCGATGAAATCGCCGCCGCCGCCGCCGCTGATCTGGTCGGCGCCGACGTCGCCGTAAAACACTTCGGCGCCATTTCCGCCGATCAGCACATCGTGCCCCGCGCCGCCCTCGACGGTGCCGGTGTGATTGCCGCCGGCACCGTTATAGACGTCGTCGCCCCGCCCCAGTAGCGTGCGGCCGCTGATCGTTCCGGTGTTGACGACACTGTCATTGCCGTCGCCCAGGATGATCGCGCCGTTGATGAAGCCGGAATTGATCACATTGTCGACGACGACCGTGTTGCCGGATCCGCCAAGAATATAGATCGCGATATCCGCGTTGATCGTGCCGGTATTGATGTGGGTGTAAGCGCCGATATTGGCCTGCTCGTCGAGCAGCAGGCCGATCGACGCATAAGGCGATGCGGGATCGGTGCTGACCGTTATCGTGCCGTGATTGACGATCCCGCCCTTATATTGGTTCGAATTGAAGCCGACCGCATAATCCTGGCCATGGACGATGATCGCGCCATTGTTGGTGAAGGTGCCGTCGATCCCCGCGAAATTCACGCCGATCGCGTCATAGCCGCTTTCGACCAGGATCGTGCCGTTGTTCACATTCGCGATATTCTGCGCGTAGGTATAGCCGGTGGACACGCCGATCGCGGTGCCGCTGGCGGCGCGCACCTCGAAATAGCCGTCATTCTGGAACCGGATCGTGGTCGCGTTTGCGAAAAAGCCCATGGTCGTCCGACCGGCACCAGACAGGTCGCCGGATTCATCGAGCCAGCTGTCGTTGACGATAAAGCGGCCGTCAGAGGCGTTCAGGAACAGCGAATCGCTGGTGACATTGGATATGAGCCCGAACGCGAAACCGGTCGCGCCGCCGCCGACGCCCGTGGTGCTGAACGAGTTGACGGTACCGTGGTTGATGAACTGCGCGTGTCCGTCAGTGGACGCGTACACATAGTTCGGGCGCGAGAATTCATACGGCGTCGTATTGGTTGCCGTTACGGTCTGGCCGGCGGCGATCGTCAGCGAACTGCGGATCAGATGCGCGTTGTCGGGCACGGCATGGGGATCGTACCCGTCGAAATTCTCGGCGCTGAACTGCGCGACATTCGTGTTGCTGAAGACGATCATGCGCTCGCTGGTCAGTCCCTCGGCGCCGTCGACATGCATCCAGAGTTCGACATTGCCGCCGACCTGGCGGAGCTCGGTATAACCTTGCTGGAACGGATTCTTGTCCGGTGTCCAATAGTCGTTTGGATTGAAGCCCGCGATCAGCTGCTCGAGCAGGCCGCCGAGATCGATGTGATCGCCGCTGGCGCCGGTCTGGAAATCGGTGATCGTCACCGCGCTGCCGTTGAGCGGCATGGAATAGGCCGGAAACTCCACCGTGTCGCTGCCCGCGCCGAGCGACAGGGTGATGTTCGTCGCCGTGCGGTCGATCCGGACATGGTCGTTGCCGCTGCCGGCCGTGATGGCATAGGTGCCGAAGCCGTTGACGGTGACGGCAATAGTATCGTCGCCATCGCCCCCATCGATCGAGCCGATGTTGCCGAAGCTGCCGTCATCGAACCCGTCCAGCGTGATCGTGTCGTTCCCGGTGCCGCCGTTCATCGTATCGCGGAGAAAGCCGTTGATCGTGTCGTTGTCCGCACCGCCGTTCAGGATGTTGTTCCCGCTGCCGCCGTCGAGCGTGTCGTTCCCGTCGCCGCCGTTCAGCGTGTCGTTGCCGGTGCCGCCATGCAGTATGTCGTTGCCGCCCAGGCCGGAGATCTGATCGTCGCCGGCAAGGCCTGAAATGATGTCGGCATTGGCGGTGCCGGCGATGACGTCGTTATCGGGAGTGCCGGTCTGCGTATCGCTGACGGACACGGGATGCGCGTGGATATCGACGCCGAAATTATAGCTGGTGAGGCTGCCGACGCTGACATTGTTCAGCGTCGCGATGACGGTTACGATCGGATTCGTCGCGCCCTGCATATATTCGAGCAGTTGTAGCTGAGTATCTGCGCCCACCTGAACCAGGCGCGCGGTGCCGGCGGCGAAGGGGTTATAGTCGGCGCCGCCACCCGCAACGTGAAGATAGGACCGGGCGTAAGCCACCCAGTCGAACTTGTCGCCGCCGTCGCCCGCTGCGAAATCGGTGATGACGACCGCACCCCGGACCTGTCCTGCGAGTTGATAGCTGAACTCGACGGTATCGCTGCCCGCACCCAGCGTCAGCGTGGTTCCGGCACTCAGCGTGGAATAAAGCGTGATCCTGTCGTCACCCGTGCCGAGATTCGCGACGAGCGAGCCTTCGGTATAGGCATGGATATCGACCAGATCGTTGCCGGCGCCGCCGTCGATCGTGATATTGTTCGCGAGATTCAAATAGCGGTGATTGACCGAGATGATGTCGTCGCCGTCGCCGCCCGAAAGCGAATCATTACCGCCGCGCAGATCCTGGACGATGTCGTTGCCGGCGCCGCCGATCAGCGTGTCGTCGCCATAGCCGCCTTCGAGCGTGTCGTTGCCAATGCCCCCATTCAGAACGTCATTGCCGTTGCCGCCGTTGATCACGTCGTTGCCGTCATTGCCGACGAGCTGATCGTTGCCCGCGGCACCCTGGATCACGTCGTCGCCCGATGTGCCATTGGTCACCAGGCCGACGATCACCGGGTCATTCGGCGCATAGCCGGTGAAATTGGCGGCGGTCAGCGTCGTCGCATCGACGTTGGAGAGGACGAACAATTGCTGGAGATGGTCGTCATTGCCGACGCCGTCATAATCGAAGGCGACGATCGTATCCGCGCCCTGCTGGATGAGGCGGAGATGGCCGGTGATGAAGGGATTGCTGACCTGATCCCAGCCCTGACCGGCGAGAAGCGCGCCGCCCAGATCGAGCACGTCGCCGCCCGCACCCACGGTGAAATCCGTGATAACCGTCGGGGCCGGGTTTTCGTCGACGAAATAATGCTCGCCCAGTTCGATCCGGTCCTGGCCGGCGCCGAGCGTCAGGGTCCCGGTCGAGTGCGAATTGTCGATATAGATATAGTCATTGCCGGCGCCGAGATCGGTCGTCACGGTCGCGGATATCGGCTGGGTGAATTCCAGGCGGTGAACGCCCAGGCTGACCCGGTCGTTGCCGTCGCCGGCGTTGATGATGATCGTTTCGTTCCGGGTGGTGCTGCCGGAATTGCGCTCGATGGTGATCACATCGTCGCCCGCCCCGCCGTCCAGCCGATCGTTGCCCCGCGTATCCTGCAGGATGTCGTTGCCGTCGCCGCCCTGGATCCAGTCGTCGCCGCTCTGGCCCCCGTCGATCGTATCGTTGCCGCTGCCGCCGTCGAGGACATCATTGCCGATGCCGCCGATCATCACGTCATTGCCGCCAAGCGCGTAATAATGGCCGCCGAAGATTCCGGCCTGGATGAAATCGTCGCCGTCCGTGCCGTTCACGGTCGGCGGAATCGGGGCGCTGCCGTCAGGCGCGAAGCCCGCCAGATTATAGGCGGTCAGTTGAGTAGCGGTCACGCCTTCGAGGCGGACGAGATCGCGCGTGTAGAGGCTGGTGTGCCCCGGGCCGTTGCCGTCGGCGTCGAGCCGGACGATCGTGTCGGCGCCGTCCTGAATCAACGAAAGATAGCCGCTGGCGAACAGATTGCCGGCCGGAAAGGCGGATCCGGAAAAGAAGCCCAGCAACAGGTTGGAAATATCCAGCACGTCGCCGCCGGCGCCGGCCGCGAAATCGGTCACGACGACCGGCACCGTGGTGAGCTTGGTCCACTCGCCCATGCCCTCGCTGAGCGTGAGAAGATCCTGTCCAGTGCCGAGCGTGACGGTCGTCAGGCTGTTGATCGCATCCAGCTTCAGCACGTCATTGCCATCGCCGAGATCGACCGAAAGCGTTCCTGTGCCAAAGGAGCCGACAGTGACCATGTCGTTGCCGGTGCCGGCGTCGATCACGTTGGTGGTGACGCGGCCTTCATAGATCGTTCCTGCATAGGAATAATCTTCCAGCGAGATCGTGTCGTTGCCGCCAAGGCCGTGAATGGTGTTGCTGCCGCCCAGATCGGTGATGACGTCGTCCCCGGCCGTGCCGTTGAGGATGTCGTCGTCGAAACCGCCTTGAACCGTGTCGGCCGGGACGGGGCTGGCGACAATCGGGTCATAGGCCGACCGGTCGTGGAGCATGTCGTCGCGCGATACCTGGCTTGATCCCCCGCCTGCCGGCGCATTACCCGTGGCTTCGCTGTCGTCGAGACCGAAAATCTTCGCCATGACATCCCCCGCTTGCCCGGGAGACGTGATCACGCCGACCGATGCGCTGCAGGAATAGCAGCGCTTTTATCGTAAGAAAAGAAGAGGCTGCGCCGTTCGTCGCGGCCGTTATATCCGATTCCGACGATAAGATCCTCACGCCACGACGAAGTCGGTGCTGCTGAGCGTCAGGTGCGTCTGAAGCGTCGCGAACTGGATCGCAGCACCGGCGCCCGATCCGTCGGCGTCGTAGGACAGCGCCCCGGTATTGTCGTTGTAGATGATATGCTGTGCCGCTGTCGTGGCGGCGGCCCCGGTCACGAACGCATCCACCGCCAGCGCGCCGACCCCCAGGACCGTGAAGATCGAATGGGCGAGCTCCATATGATCGGTGCCGTGCGTGAAGTCGGTGATCGTGTCGATATTGTTGAAGGTCAGGATCGTGTCGAACACGAAAGTGTCCGCCCCGCCCGCACCAGTCAGCGTGTCGTTGCCGCGCGCGCCATCGAGCCGGTTCGCGTTCCCGTCGCCGATAAAGGTGTCGTAAAACACCGTGCCGGCCAGGTTCTCGATCGAGTTGAAGGTGTCGCCTTCGGCGGCGTTGCCGAAGCCCTGGCCGAGCGTCAGGTTCACGAACACCGCGCCCTGATTGTCCTCGTAAGACGCTGTGTCGAGGCCCGCGCCGCCAATCAGCGTGTCCGCGCCGAGAGCGCCGAGCAGCACGTCGTCGCCCGCCCCCCCGTCGAGCGTGTTCGCTCCGTCCGAGCCGATGAAGTAATCGGCGAAGATCGATCCCGTCAGATTCTCGATCGAGCTGAAGCTGTCGCCCTGCGCAGCATTGTTGAAGCCCTGCCCGGTCAGCAAATTGACGAACACCGAACCCTGATTGTCCTCATAGCTTGCCGTATCGAGGCCATTGCCGCCGACCAGCGCGTCGGCGCCGATCGCGCCGCGCAGCACATCGTTGCCGTCGCCGCCCTCGAGCCGGTTGGCCCCGCCGTCACCGATCATCGTATCGTCGAAGATCGAGCCGCGGACATTTTCGACCGCGGTATAGCTGTCACCCGCCGCCGAATTGCCAAAGCCCTGGTGCAGGGTGAGGTTGACGAACACCGCCCCCTGATTGTCCTCATAGCTGACCGTGTCGATCCCGGCTCCGCCGTTGATAAAGTCCGCGCCCAGGCCACCGATCAGCAGGTCGTCGCCATTGCCGCCCGACAGCATATCATTGCCGTCGCCGCCGAGCAGCGTATCCAGGTCGTTGCCACCGGTCAGCGTATCATTACCCGCGCCGCCGTCGAGCACGTCATTCCCGTCGCTCCCGTCGAGCAGATCGAAGCCACCGCCGCCGCTCAGCGAGTCGGCCCCGGCAAATCCGCGCATATCGTCGGCATAGTCGGTGCCGGTCAGCGTATCGTTGCCGGTGGTGCCGCTGAACAGCTGACGGAGCAGGCCAGTCGTCGCGGTCGTCTCGCGATAATCGTCGAACACCGCCGTGATCGTGGCCGAATAGGTGCCGACAACGCCCGTCGAGGCCGCGACATAATAGGTGCCCGTCTCGGTCGCCGAATAGGTCAGGTCGCCGATATTCGGGTTGGTCAGCTGATGGCCGGCGGCGTCGTAGATCGCCGTGGCAGCGCCGCCGATCAGATAGCTGGTGCCCGCAACCAGATCGACCGAGAACCAGTCGACGTCGTTCGCTGTCTCAAGCGTACCGCTGACGCTGCCGTCGACCGCGAGGTGACCGGTGGTTGCGGCATTGTCGGCATAGTCGTCGGCGAATCCGGCCACCGCGACGGTGTAGTTGACATTGGCCTGGCTGGTGACCGCATAATTGTGGCCGGCGTCGATATAATAGCTGCCCGTCGTCTCGGCGGTGTGAGTCACCGTCACCGTGCCGCCGAAGATCGCCTGATTGACGATACCGGAAAGTTGATTGCCCGCGGCATCGTAGAGCGCGAAGCTGGCGGTGTTGCCGCCGGCCAGGGCCAGCGAGAAGACATAGGATTGGCCCTGCACCAGATCGACGCGCAGCCAATCATGATCGCCCGCACCGTTCCACACGCCCTGGGTCTGCCCGCCGACCGCGACGGTGCCGGTGGTCAGCGCGGTGGCGGCGAGATCGTTGGCGACCGCCGTTGCGCTGAGCGAATAATTCCAGCCGGAGAGATAGTCGTTCGCCGAAGAGCCGCTCGTGACCGGATGCGCCGAGGCACCGACATAATAGGTGCCGCTGGTCGCCGCGGTGAAGATGGTCGAGCCGCGTGAATCCTGCTGCAGGCTGTCGGTCACGATCACGCCCGAAGCGTCAGCGATCTGCAAATAAGGGTTCGGCGTGCTGACCGCCGTCAGCGCGAAATTGTAGCTGCTGCCCGCGACGAGCGTGATCGCGAACCAGTCGGTATCGCCCGCGGATTCCCAATTGCCCTGCGCCGGCGTTCCCACCGCCAGCGCGCCGTTCGACCCCTGAGCGATATTGTCGGCATGATCGTCCGCCTGCGACAACAGCGTGAGGGTGGAATCGCTGCTCCCCAAATTGGCAAGCCCCAGATAATAGCGGCCGGTCTCGGTGGCGGTGAAGTGCACCTGCTGCCCGCTATCGTTGGCGAACAGATGCCCGCCCGCGTCCATGACATAGACCTTGCCGGTGATGTCGCTCGACGAGAAGACATAGCTCTGCCCGGCGACCAGATCAGCCGCGTACCAGTCATTATCGCCGGTCACGAGCATGTCGCTGGCATGGACCGCCACCGTGCCGCCGACCTGGATCGATGCCGTGGTCGCGGTCGAGGCGAGCACCGGATCGGTGAATTCGTCGATGGTGACCGAGTAGCTGGCGGCCGCGCCGAACGAGTGGGCGGCCACGAAATAGTCGCCGTCGACGGGCGCCACGAACACCGACTGGTTGGTGTAGGAAACCGGCAGCTCCAGCGGCTGACCGTCGGGCATCATGATGTGCGCCTCGACGCTTTGCGAACCGGAAGAGATGGCCAGGCGATAGGAATGGCCCGCAAGGAGATGGACCTTGAACCAATCGCCATCGCCGCGATTCTCGAAACTATCGCTGGCGACGAATTGCGCTGACATCCCTTTTCCCCCGACACCGGCGTTCGACCCGCCAAATTGTGATTACTATGGTGTTGCTATTTCAATAGAAAGACGAAGGCGGTTCGCACCGCGCCCTTCACGCCACCAGGAAGTCGGCGTTCGTGACGGTGAGATGCGCCTGCAGCGTCGCGAACTGGATCGCCGCGCCGGCGCCCGATCCGTCGGCGTCGTAGGAGAGCGCCCCTGTCTCGCTGTCGTAGAGGATGTGCTGCGCGGCCGTCGTCGCGACGCCGGTCGCGAACGCATCCGTCGACAGGGCACCCGCACCGAGCGCGGTGAAGATCGTGTGGGCGAGCTCGATATGATCGGTGCCGTGGGTGAAATCGGTGATTTCATCCACATTGTTGAATGCGAAGATCGTATCGAACACGAAGGTGTCGGCGCCGCCGGCTCCCGTCAGCACGTCGTTGCCGCGCGCGCCGTCGAGGCGGTTGTCGTTCGCGTCGCCGATGAACGTATCGTAGAACACCGTGCCGACCACATTCTCGATCGACGAATAGGTGTCGCCCTCGGCCGCGTTGCCATAGCCCTTGCCGAGCGTCAGGTTGACGAACACCGCGCCCTGATTGTCCTCATAGCTGGCGGTGTCGTTGCCCGCGCCGCCGATCAGCTGGTCCGGGCCGAGCGCGCCGAGCAAGGTGTCGTTCCCCGCGCCGCCGTCCAGGATATTGGCGTTGTTCGAGCCGATGAAATAATCGTCGAAGATCGAACCGCGGAGGTTCACTTCGGCCTGATAGGTGTCGCCCTGCGCCGCGTTGTTATAGCCCTGATGAGTCAGCAGGTTGACGAACACCGCGCCCTGATTGTCCTCATAGGAGACGGTGGGCAGAAGGTTGACGTCGACCGGCGCGGCACTGGCGAAATCGGTGTGGCCGTCCAGTTCGACGTTTACGGCCGACAGGCCGATGAAAACATCGGCGCCCAGCGAACCGATCAGCACATCGGGACCGCCATTGCCGTTCAGCAGGTTCGCGCCGTCGTCGCCGATGATCGTGTCGGCGTAAATTGTGCCGAGGACGTTTTCGACGCTGAAATAGGTGTCCCCTTCCGCGGCATTGCCATGGCCCACACCAAGCGTCAGGTTGACGAACACCGGGCCCTGATTGTCGGAATAGGACAAAGTGTCGGTCCCGGCGCCGCCATCGATCCGATCCGCACCCAGCCCGCCGACAAGGCTGTCGTTGCCGTCGCCGCCATAGAGCAGGTCGACGCCGCCCTCGCCGAACAGCGAATCGTCATCCTCTTCGCCGTTCAGGGTATCGGCATCGTTGCCGCCATACAGCCCATCGCTGCCGGTGCCGCCATGCAGGTCGTCGATACCGTCGCCGCCGGTCAGATAGTCATTGCCGGCGTCGCCGAACAACACGTCGTCCCCGGCATTGCCCTCCAGCTGATCCCCGTCGCCGCCGCCGTAGAGATGATCGACGCCGTTTCCGCCGAGCATCCGGTCATAGCCCGCGCCGCCCTGGAGGATATCGTCCCCGTCGTCGCCGTTCAGCTCGTTGCGGTCGTCGCCACCGAACAGATGATCCGCGCCCGCGCCGCCGGACAAGGTGTTGTTCCCGGCGCCGCCCGTCAGCGTATCGTTACCGTCCATGCCGGACAGGGTATCGTCGCCCGCATTGCCGATCAGGTGGTTGTCGGCGGCATTGCCGACGATGAAATCCCCACCCGAGCCGCCGATCGCGTCTTCGATCACCACACCCTGGGCGATCGCGACATTGCCGCGCAGCCCGCCGACGTCCGAGAAAGCCCCCGCCGTCAGATCGATGTTCTGACGGTTGGAATAGCCCGAGAAATCGAACGTGTCGTGGCCGCCGGCATCCCAGGCCGCGAAGATCAGATGGGTGTTGGCATCGGTCGCCACGAAGACATCGCGTCCGGCATTGGAATTGAAGCCGTAGACGGTATCGCCCGTGCGGGTGGTCATGTTGGCGCCGTACAGGCGCTGCGCCGCGGCGATGTCGTCGACCAGCGGGGCCGAGGCGTAGCCGCCGCGGAAATCACCCTGGGTGTTGGTCTCCGACCAATAGCTCATCACCGAATATTGGCGCGAATCCTCGTAATAGACCGCGTCGGCGGCATAGGTCGGATCGCCCTCGCTCGCATCGTAATCGCCCGGATGATCGAGCCCGATGGTATGGCCGATCTCATGGACCAGCGTCTGGCGGCCATAGCCGAGCAGGGTCGGCGAGATGTTGCTCTGCTGGGTGATGTTGACCCAGACATCGCCGACCGGCGGGAAGTCGGCGAACGCGGCGGCGCCGGCCGCGCCCGTGCTGTAATCGGCGAACAGGATCTGCGCATTGTCGGCATAGCCGCCGCCGCCGACCCGGACGAAGCTGATATTGGCGACGTCGGACCAGGATTGCAGCGCCAGCTCGGTCGCGGCGATCTGCGTCGCGGTGAAGTGGCTGAAGCCGCCGGTGTCCTCGGGCATCGTCGCCGGCGCGGTATCGCGAAAGGCGTAGGTGACGGTCGCGGCAGTGCCCAGCACATGATCGCCGTTCCACGACGATTCGCCGCGCGTGATCTGCGTGGCGGCCTGGTCGATCGTGTAGGACGGCTTGTTGTTCATCGTCGTGCCGCCGCGGAACGAATCGACCATCGGGGCGGCGTCGTAGGACGCGCCGGTGCGGTCGAAAACTACCTGCGGGCGCCCGCTCTGCAATTGCCCCTTGATAAGACCGGCCCGCATCATTCCCCCCGAGATCGCCGTAAAATACCTTGCGTCACAAGGGCCTAGGCAGTCTCCCCAGCACTAGCCGGTTTGCCGACGCCGGTCGATGGAGATTCTTTGAGGATCGTATCTGATTACATCCAGAACGGTCCGATCGGGCGGAACAGGATCGGGCCATGATGAAATCGCCGCTGGCGAACGCCAGATGCGGCGGCACCGTCGGCGCCGGATGAGGCGGCGCCGGCCATCGGGGCCGACATTGTTGCGGGCGGTCGCGCGGCCCCGATCCGTGTCAGCGCCGCACCCCGAAGCGGAAGATCGTCGTCGAGCGGAAGGTCTCGCCGGGACGCAATATCGTCGTCGGGAAGGCCGGCTGGTTCGGGCTGTCGGGATAATGCTGCGTCTCGAGCGCGAAGCCCGCGCCCTGGCGCAGCATGCGGCCGCCACGCGCCGCCTGTTTCCCGTTGAAGAAATTGCCGGTGTAGAATTGCACGCCGGGCTGGGTGGTGCGCATCTCCAGCGTGCGGCCGCTGCCCGGATCATATGCCCGCGCGCCGACCGGGATCGGATCGCCCGCCGGCTTGTCGAGCACGAAATTGTGATCGAAGCCGTTGCCGAGCAGGATCTGCGGATCGTTCGAGGCGACGCGCGCGCCGATCCGGGTGAGCGCGCGCAGATCGAGCGCGGTGCCGGCGACGGGACGGATCTCGCCGGTCGCGTTGCGCACCGCATCGACCGCGGTGAAGCGGCTCGCGACGATCTGGATCCATTGATCGTCGACGCTGCCGATCCGGTCGCCGCCCAGGTTGAAATAGCTGTGGTTGGTCAGGTTCACGACGGTCGGCTTGCTGGTGGTCGCGACATAATCGAGCCGCACCGCATCGTCGGCTGTCAGCGTATAGGTGACCGCCACATCCATCGCCCCGGGAAAGCCGTTCTCTCCATCAGCGCTGTGATAGCGCAAGGTCAGGCTGGCGCAGCCGGCGGTACGGCAAGGCTCGGCCTTCCAGACCTGCGCGCCGAACCCCTTTTTGCCGCCATGCGACACGATCGCGGTCGGATCGGGCGAGAGCGGATAATGAACGCCGTCGATGCTGAAGCCGCCATGCGAGATGCGATTGGCATAACGGCCGATCACCGCGCCCACCGTCGGCGATGCCTCATATCCAGCGACATCGGGCAAGGCGAGCACGACATTGGCGCGGTGGCCGGATCGATCGGGCACGCTGATCTCGTCGATCACGCCGCCGAGCGTCAGCACGCCGACGCGCGTGCCATGCGCATTGCGCAGCACATAGCGGTCGACCGCCTGCCCGTCCGCGGTGGTGCCGAAAACCGTGCGGTCGGGGCCGGCCGGCGCGGCACCCGCAACGGGTGACAGCGCGGCAAGGCCGAGCAACGCCGCAATCCCGGTCCGATTCATCGCACTCTCCCCTGCTTTTTTGCCTGCCGTCAGCGCTGCGTGCCGGCGGTCTCGCGCGCATCATCCCACCGTGTCGCCGCCCGGTAAATGTCGGAGTTCGAACGATCTGTCCGAATTGAGCCTATTTATCCTACAAAGGGATTGTACACAGTAATCTCACTATGTATGCAAGATGAACCGTCAGGGTATGAGCCCGGCGGGGACTGAAACATGGTCGAAAGCGACGCCGGTGCGCCTCGAGGGCGCTCGTCAGGAGAGGGGAAGACATGACTTTTTCGAACAAGCGAGTCGAGCTGCGCCGCCTGGCGTTGCTGGGTGCCACCATGCTGGCCGGCCACGCCGCGCCGGCCCTCGCGCAGAGCGCCGCCGATCCCGCCGGGCCCGTAGCCGCACAGGCCGCCCCGGCGGTCGACCAGGCCGAACCGGCGCCGGCCGAAAAGGACATCGTCGTCACCGGATCGCGCATCCAGAACGGCAACAACCTCCCCACCCCGGTGACGGTGGTGAATACGCAGCTGCTCCAGGCGACGACGCCGGCGAGCATCCCGGACGGCCTCAACAAGCTGCCCGCGTTCAACTCCACCTCGACCCCCAACAACGCGGTCAACGCCAACGGCCGCGGCTTCGGCACGCCCGGCAACTTCCTCAATCTGCGCGCGCTGAGCCCGATCCGCACGCTGATCCTGCAGGACGGCAACCGCGTGCCCGGCACCTTTTTCGACACCACCGTCGACACCAACATGCTGCCCCAGCTGCTGATCTCGCGCGTGGAAGTGGTGACGGGCGGCGCCTCGGCCGTTTACGGATCCGACGCGGTAACCGGTGTCGTCAACTTCATCACCGACAACAAGTTCGTCGGGCTGAAGGGCGTCGCCCAGGGCGGCATCTCCACCTATGGCGATGCGAAATCGGTCCGCGCGGGCCTCGCCTGGGGCACCAAGGTCGGCGATCGCGGGCATTTCGAGGCCAGCGTCGAATATTACAAGCGCAACGGCATCGACGATACGGCGAGCCGCCCCTATGGCAGCCTCTATCCGGCGGTGGTCGGCGCGGGCACCGCGGCCAACCCCTTCACGCTCGTCTATGGCGCGCGCCAGAGCAATGCATCCGAGGGCGGGCTCGTCATGACCGGCCCGTTCGCGGGGATGCAGTTCCTCCCCGACGGCTCGCTCGGCACCTTCAATCCGGGCACGCCGACCAAGACCGCCAATGCCGCGGTCGGCGGCGACGGCGGCTATACCCATAACGAGTGGCTGCTCTATAATTTCAAATCGGCCCAGGCGTTCGGCCGGTTCGATTACGAGTTCACCGACGACATCAAGGGCTATGTCTCGGCGCGCTACGCCACCAACCGCTCGTTCGGCGCGAGCCAGATCTACACCAACATCACCAACGCCACCGCCGGATCGCCGAACAATGCGGCGGGCTCCTATCCGCTGTGGATCTATAGCGGCAACGCCTTTCTGAGCGCGGCGCAGCAGACCGCGCTGACCAACAGCAACACATCGAGCTTCGCGATCAACCGCTTCGACAGCGACCTGATGGGCGATCTCGCGCTCGAGACGAAGATCGCTTCCTTCTCGGCGACCGCCGGCCTGCAGGGATCGCTGTTCGGCGATTTCGACTGGGACGCGCATTATACCCACGGCTTCAACCGCACGACGCTGACCTCGCAGAACAACGTCAACAGCATGAATTTCTACGCCGCGCTCGATGCGGTGCGCGATCCGTCGACCGGCAACATTGTCTGCCGGGTGAGCATCACCGCGCCGGGCGCCTTTCCGGGCTGCGTGCCGATCAACCTGTTCGGCAATGGCCGCGCCTCACAGGCAGCGAAGGACTTCATCTTCGAGGACACGTCCTGGCAGGCGCGCAACACGCTCGACGATTTCGGACTGAACGTGACCGGCACCGCGTTCGACGGCTGGGCCGGGCCGGTCAAGGTCGCGGTCGGCGGCGAGTATCGCCGGGCGGGGCTGCGCGTGACGACCAGCGTGCCGGACAACAGCTTCAACCCGCAGAATCTGCGGCTCGGGCCGGCGGGCAATGCGCTCGCGACCTCCTATCCCGGATCGAACCTTGCCCATTTCAAGGAAGTCCAGTCGGGCGCGATCGGCAGCGAGGATGTCTATGAGGGCAATATCGAGGTCAATGTGCCCTTGCTGAAGGACCTGCCGCTGGTCGAGCTCGCCTCGTTCAACGGCGCCTATCGCTACACCAAATATGATGCGGTCGGGAATGGCGGGGTGCCGGCGAAATTCTCCGCCAATACCTGGAAGCTCGGCCTGGAATGGAAGGTGAGCGAGGACTTCAAGCTGCGCGCGACACGCTCGCGCGATATCCGCGCGCCGACGCTCTGGGATCTTTACCAGGCGCAGGTGATCTCGGCCTCGGGCGTGACCGATCCGCTGACCGGCGTCGCCGCGCAGCTCAACACGCTGGCGGGCGGCAACCCCAATCTGAAGCCCGAGGTCGCGCAGAACCTGACCGCGGGCGCGGTGTTCACGCCGCGCTTCATGCCCGGGTTCAGCCTGTCGTTCGATTATTTCCATGTGAAGATCGGCAATGCGATCGGCGCGGTCGCGGGCACCAACCCGATCGTCCAGTCGCTCTGCCTCGCCTCGGACGGGTCCTCGCCTTATTGCGCGCTGCTCGTCCGGCCGATCTCGTACAACAGCACCGCGGCCGCGAACTTCCCCACGCTCAACATCTCGCTCAGCCAGAATATCGCGCAGGTCGAGGCCAAGGGCTTCGATGTCGAGGCGAATTACGGGACCGCGCTGGCGGGCGGGCGGCTGAACCTGAGGGCGCTGTGGACGCATCAGCCGACGCTGACCACGGTGACCATCCCGGGCGCAGTGATCACCAATGCCGCGGGGACCGAGACCCAGCCGCGCGACAAGGTGAATTTCACGCTCAACTATCATGTCGGCCGGTTCGGCGTGGATTTCCTCGAACGCTTCGCCTCGTCGATCAAATGGACCGGCAACCCGACCCAGGTCTTCGCCATCCCCAATGTGCCCGCCTATTTCCAGAGCGACCTCAATCTGAGCTATGATCTGGGATCGGATTCGCAGGTGACGACCTTCGTCAACGTCGCGAACCTGTTCAACGCCAAGGGCGGGGTCTACCAGACCTCCGGCTTCACCGGCAGCATCGGGTTGCGTTACCCCAATGTCGCCTATGCCGATGCGATCGGCCGCTATTTCACGGCGGGCGTGCGCTTCAAATTCTGAGCTTCGCGACCAAAGGGGCGAAAGGGGCGTCCGGCATCGTGCCGGGCGCCCCTCTTGTTTCGGGGGGCTTATGACACTTCTTCTTCCCCGGTCGCCGGCGTGATCCGCGAGCTGACCGGCAGATCTCTCTCCGCCTTCGTCATCGCCGGCGCCGTCGCGATCGTTGCGGCGGCGGTGGTGCCGCTGATCGGCGGAAGGCGCTTGGAGCCGCACGGAGCACTTGCGGAACAATAAGAGAACGATGTAGCATCGTCCGGCTGACAAAGCGCCGGAGTCGCAACGCATGAGGGAACGCTGGATCAAACCGCAGGGTGTTCGATCGCTCGCCTTGAAGGCGTTCTCGGCCATCGGCATCGCCGCATCCCTGTCCGTGCCGGCGACGCCCACCAACGCGCAGGAGCGGCGGACGACCCCGCAGATGAAAGCGCTGGCGCCCGGAGCGGCCAATCGGGTCATTCAGGACGACCTGCTCTCGATCCTGGAGCCGAGTGGCAGGATCCACGCCCCCATGTCGCGGGTGCTCCCCAACGCGAAGCTGGTCACCAGATCCATGGGACAGAATATGAGGGTCTCTGCCGCCGCGATGCCGTGAGGCTGTTATACGCGCCTTCACGGCGCGGCGAGAAACCCGAGAACTGGCCGATCCACCCCTACGGCATCGAGGCGATTCCCACCTTTCATATCGTCCATTTGCCGAAGATCGCGACCAGCGCCGAAGCCGCCCAGCGGCCGCTGGTCGACCAGCCCGAATGCGTCGATGTCGACGAGCATTGGCGCAAGCGCGCGGATGCCGGCGAGGAGGAGGACGATCCGGCGGAATGGTTCACCGCGCCGGACACGTTCCACGCAATCCAGGCCGGGTTCGCGCTGGAGATGGCGCTCGCGGCGCTCAAGGCGGGCTCCCTCAAGCCGGAACCCTGCCCGGATATCGAGCGGTTCGGGCGGACCTGCGTTGGGGATATCCTGGGAACTGGCGGCCTGCCCCGAATTTACGCCGTCACTCGCTGCCCGGCCGAAACAGGCTCGATCTGCTACGTCATCGACTTTCGACCGGGCACGACAGTGACCATCACCGCCCGTGGCGACGAGCAAAGTCCGATCCCTTCACATGTGCTGTCGATCGCCGTAGCGGATTTCATCATGCCGGAATGGACCAAGCAGGATCCATTGTGACGTTTGCCGACAAGTTTCGTCAGCAGGGAATATAGTAGCGGTCCAGCGATCCCGATGTGGCATAGCCAAGATGGTGGCGCTGACGGCCCTGGTTGCTCTTTCCGGTGTCGAATATCATGTCGGGGCCGTCATCGGGCCCGACTTGAAATGTCGTATAATTATTTCCGAATATATTGACACTCCTCGCCTGATATTCCGGAACCGCGACCCCAATGACTTTGACATTATACGCGCTACAGCCGATCTGGACCATTATCGTATTCTGAAACAGGATCACGAATAATAGCGGCGCGGCAATGACAACGCCTAGTATCGTAATTCTCCTGATCGTGAGCAGCCGCTTCAGCATCATCAAGATTGCCGTTTCACTGTGAATCTCCTCGACGACCAGCGATCCAGCGCAATCTGGATCGATCACCCGATCCGCCCCAGCGACTATCCAGCATCCATTAGCGATCACTACCGGTGCCTGGATTTCCGATAAAACACCACACCGATACTGACTGGTAAAAACAACGCGCACTGTATTAAGTATGTCACCGTAAACGTAGACAGAAAAAACTCAAGGCCATAGACAAAATCTATTCTATCCGTATCTCCGATACGTCCCTCATTTTGACTATTACTGTCGTACATCAGATACGTGAACAGGACCGACAAAAATATTGCCGGCGGCATCGCCCAGATCAAGACGAGTCTTGTCACACGGCCATACATTATGGAAAATCCATTCCATCGAGATGCCAGCTGTGCCCCGAATAGATAAATTTCGCCGGCGCCGGCCTATTCGTCCGACATTGTCGAGCGGAGAGTGGCGCGCATCGCGGCGTCGATCCGTTCGGCGCAGCGGGGGACCTTGTAGATCGCGCAATCGGCGTCGCGGATTGCCTCCCACCGGCGCCCGGCCGATCGCGCGGTAATATCTCCACTGTTCCAGTCCTTCAGCCCTGGCGTATTGTCGAGCCAGCCGAATAGCGGTGGCAATGGCTTTTCGGGCGCCGGGCGCGCGGCCGACAACGAAACGCCCGACAGGATTGCTGCCCGCTTGATCGCCATATCGGTCAATTCGCTTGTCACCACCACGCGCTGCGCCAGCGTGTCGTGGCTGTCCTCATTGGGGGTAAGAACGAACATCAACGGGTCGGACAGATCCTGCATCAGCTTGTCGAACGCGTCGTTCTGCCGCGATCGAGGGAGCATCGCATCAGCAGCATCCCACGCATCGCCATCGCATTCCTGCATCTCCGAAGGGCCATTTTCTTCGCGATTCGTGCACCGCTTGCGGTCCTTCCCGATTGCCGCAAGCGCGCTGGCGGCCCGCCTCGTTGCCACATCTGCAACGGCTTTCCCGGGTATGTCGCCGGGCGGCGCGGCCTTGACGGCCTGAACGTTCGCGGCAGCGCCCTCTTTCGGGCTGCAAGCGGCACAAGCGAGCGCCACGGCCAACCCGAAGCCGATCCGTTGAATCACTGCACCGCCTCCCCGCTCCATCCGCCTCGTCGACACGATGATCTTCTTTTGTTCCGGTTGAGTCAATCCAGACCCAGATCATCGCGGTCCGGGTTTCACCATCGCCGTCGCGACCGGCTTGGGATAGAGCGTGCCCGTGGCGGGAACGGTGATACCGTCCGGATCGATCATGTAATGGCGTACGTCGATCCGACTGTCGGTGTATGCGGTCATATAGTCCTGATACGCCATATTCCTGTCTTTGCCGTGCGCCGCTAGTAAGGCAGCCTTCTTCTTGTCGGGGATATTCTTGCTCCAGGCATCATTGGTGACCTTGAGCGTGCTGGTCAGAAAGGCCGCGGCGCCCGCTTTTCCCTCATGATGCGCGAGATAAGCATAGCGCGCCAATGCGCCGGGCGATTCGTCCAGGATCAACTTCTGGCCGCGAAGCCATGCGAGATTCCGTGCCGCATAATCGGCACCGGCGCTGATCGAATGCCCGGGATCCAAGCGGAGATCGAGAAACTCCTTTTTATGGGCGGGCGCGATATGACCACGTTTGTCCAGATAGCCGAGTTCGCGCGCGACACCGTTGAGATAACTGCCCATCGTCTGCCCCTCGTCGATCCAGGTGCCTGCCAGGAACTGGGTCAGCCCGGTCGCCGAAGTTCCCGGGATCCATTTCTTCTTCTTCTTCGACCATCGCGCGGGATTCTTGCTTTTTGGATTCCATAGCCCGGTATTATCCCTCGCGGCCTCTGCGCCAATGATCGCCGCGACCGCCTGAGACGGCAGAGCGGTTTGCCGCGCCGCTGCCTTGATTTGTTCGGCATAGGGTTCGTTGACGCCCAGGCTGAGATTGTCCGACGAGTAGGGATCTCCAGACGCGGTTCCCAAGGCTCTCTTCTTCCTGAGCGCTATTTTTGCCTCGGTCCGCGCGCGGGCGATGGCGAGTTCGGCCGCCCGTGCCTTCACTCCGGCCTTTTTGCCGGCGGGCGACGGTGGCGCTTTCGGCGTAGGAATCGAGCCTGCCGCCTCCGGGGTCACCGCGACCGTAGCGGGCGGGTGGAACCCGCCAACCCCGGCAAGGGGTCTTACTGGCGGTGACGCGGGCGGCGCCACCTGCGGCCGAGCGAACTCCCTCGCTTTGCCCCAGGTCTCGATATCTCCGAGCATTCCCCCGAGAGTAGTCGGCGATGGCCCGTCAGGCCCATCCCAAGCCCTTACCTCCTTCAGCAGATCGTTCAGCGCCATTGGATCCTGCGCCTCCGCAACTCCAGCTTGTCGGTTCATATCGCCATTTGCCGATGCCAGAACCGCAGCGCTCCCCGACCGCCACCACGCCGCCGCGCCCTGTGCCGTCAGGCCCCGCGGCGCCACCCCTTCGGCGATGAGGGCGTGGCCGAGATATTCGTCGACCTCGGGATAGGTCGCCGCGCGCTTGCCCTGGGTGAGTTCGGCGAGATCGGTGCTCATCCGCGCGATCAGCCGCATCGCGATATAGCTGCCGTCGGGGCGCTGCGCGCGGAGATGCGGCGGCAGGGCTTCGTACATTTCCTGCGGCGTCATCAGGTGAATCGAGCGGGGCTCGGGCGGCGGGGGTGGCGGCGGGCTCGGTTTGGCGAGATGCTCGTTCGCCTCGAGGAAGCGCAGGATCCATTGCCGGGTGGTCTCGCCCTCCCGATCGGGCGGCAGGATCGCGTCGCCGGGCGCGGGCTCGGGCGGCGGGGTTTCCCCGATCGGACCCGTCTTGGCGGGACCTTGCGGCTCGGCCGGAATCGGCTGAGTTGCGGCGTCGTCGTCGATGGGCGGGATCGCAGCGGTCATGGGCGCCTCCTTGTCGGGAGGTGGCTAGCGCGCGCGGCGAACCAGTTGAATCAAGCCCGGCGCCGGGCCGTCAGCGCCCCATCGGCACCAGCCGCTGCAGGCGCCGGCCCTGCACCTCGGCGACATAGAGCACGCCCTTGCTGTCGGTCGCGATCAGGTGCGGGCCGGTGAAGCTGCCCGGCGCACTGCCCTTGCCGCCGATCGTCGCGACCGTGGCGAGGCTCGCGCGGTCGAGTATCAGCACCGCGCTGTTCCCCCAATCGGCCACATAGAGCCAGCGCTGCTTCGCGTCGGGCGAGAAGGCGATGCCCGAGGCGGTCTGGGGCGAGGCCATGTTGCGGTCGACAAAGGCCTGCTTCACGAAGCGGCCGGCGTGCGTGAAGACCTGGATGCGTTGATTATTGCGGTCCGACACATAGACCAGCCCGTCGCGCGAAAGCTCGACGCCATGGACGCCGTTGAAGCCCTGCGGCCCCTCGCCCGTCTCCGGCGTGAAGGGTGCGCCCGCCGCGCGCGGCGCGGGCGCGGCTTCCGCCGGCGGCGGCGCGCCGAACGCGCTCCACATCCGCTTGAAAGCGCCCGTCTCGCTGTCGAACACGATCACGCGGCGATTGCCGTAACCGTCGGCGACATAGACGTCGTGCGCGGCGTCATCGACCGCGATATCGGCGGGCGCGTGGAGATTGGCGGTGTCGAGATCGCCCTTGCTCGCGCCGCGGTGCCCGATCTGGCGGAGGAAGCGGCCCTGATTGTCGAATTCGAGTAGCATGTCGTCGGCGCCCGACGGATCGGTGCGCGAATTGCCGGCGATCCACACCCGCCCCTTGCGATCGACTGCGATGCTGTGCTCGCTCGAGGGCCAGTCATAAGCCGCCGACGGGCCGCCGAAACCGCGCAGATAGTTGCCGTTCCGATCGAACAGCAGCACCGGCGGCGCGGCGCGGGGCCCATCTTCCTTCGACAGGGTGCGCGGGCGGTGCAGCACCCAGAGCCGGTCCTGCGCATCGACAGCGACGGCGCTGACCTCGCCGATCGCCAGGCCGGGCGGTAGTTTCAGCCAGTCGGGATCGGCGCGGAACTGGGGCGGCGCGGGGTGCGGGGGTGCCGACACCGCGATCGACGCGGCGACGAGGAGACAGGCACCAGTAAGGGCAGTGAAAAGCCGCATGACGGCGACCTTAGCCGGCCCGATCGGGCCTGCCCAGCCGGCCGGGCCGGAAGGCCTGAGAAATTCGCTCGGCCGTCGCCATATCGTCTTCAAGGCGCTCGCGAAGCGGCCTATGCGTTGCCGCGACATCCGCAGCATCGAAGGACGCAATATGGCCCGGCAACGCTCCATCGACTGGCGACGCCATCTGCCGAGCGCGACGCTGAGCGCCATCGCGCTACTGGTCCTCGCGATCCTGTTCGGCGGGTTCGTCTTTTCCGGCTTCTACAATATCGGTGCAGATGCCCCGCATTCGCGGATCGTGGCCTGGACGCTGGAGCAGGTGCGCGACCGCGCGGTGATCCATCATGCCGGCGCCCTGTCGGCCCCCGCCGACCTCCGCGATCCGACGCGCGTCGCGGCCGGGGCCGGGCTCTATGCCGAAATGTGCAGCGGCTGCCATCTCGCCCCCGGCATGGCGAAAACCGAGATCAGCCAGGGCCTCTACCCGTCCGCCCCCGAATTCGCCCACGACCTCGATCGATCGCCGGCCGAGGCGTTCTGGGCGATCAAGCACGGCGTGAAGCTGAGCGCGATGCCGGCCTGGGGCAAGACTCATGACGACAGGCTGATCTGGGACATGGTCGCCTTTCTCCAGAAGCTGCCGACCCTTTCCCCGCAGCAATATCAGGCGCTGGTGAAGAGCGCTCCGGAAGACCATGACGAAATGATGGAGCATATGCACGGCGCCGACGCCGACGCGCCGCACGACCATCACTGACGCCGATTCCGGAACAGCGGCGAAGCCGGTCCTTGACCCTGACATGATGTCAGACATTATATCGGGCGCGTCCAGGAGATCGACATGACCGAATCCGACGCGCCCGCACTGCATGATCATCACGGCCATGGCCCGCACCCCCTTGCCGATGCAGCGTTGAGCCAGCCGGCGGCGGCCGGCACGATCTGGACCTGCCCGATGCATCCGCAGATCCGCCGGCCCGGGCCGGGCCATTGCCCGGTCTGCGGCATGGCGCTCGAACCGGCGGCGCCGTCGGCCGAAGACCTGCCCAATCCGGAGCTGGTCGATTTCAGCCGACGCCTGTGGATCGCGGGGCTGTTGTCGGTGCCGCTGCTGCTGGTATCGATGGGTGCCGAGATGCTGCGCGTGACCATCGTGCCGCAGCGCTGGTCGCCCTGGGTGCAGCTCGCGCTGACCGCACCGATCGTCCTGTGGGGGGGAGCGCCCTTTTTCGCGCGCGGCTGGACTTCGCTGCGGACGCGCCAGCTCAACATGTTCACCTTGATCGCGCTCGGGGTCGGCGCGGCCTTTCTCTACAGCCTGATCGCGACCGTCGCCCCGGGCCTGTTTCCGGCGAGCTTCCGCGAGCACGGCATGGACGTGCCCGTCTATTACGAAGCGGCGGGCATCGTGGTGACGCTGGTGCTGCTCGGCCAGGTGCTGGAGCTTCGCGCGCGCGCCGCGACCGGCCGGGCGATCCGGGCGCTGATGAACCTCGCCCCGAAGACCGCCCGGCGGATCGCCGCCGACGGCACCGAGAGCGAGATCGGCCTGGACGAGGTGCAGCCGGGAGACCGGTTGCGCATTCGCCCGGGCGAGGCCGTTCCGGTCGACGGCGTGGTCAGCGACGGCCGATCCTCGGTGGACGAATCGATGCTGACGGGCGAACCGGTCCCGGTCGAGAAAAGTGCCGGCGCGGCGCTGACCGGCGGCACGGTCAACGGCACCGGCAGCCTCGTCATGGAGGCACGGGCGGTCGGCGCGGACACCGTGCTGGCCCGGATCGTCAGAATGGTGGGCGACGCGCAACGCAGCCGCGCGCCGATCCAGGCCGTGGCGGATCGCGTCTCGGGCTGGTTCGTGCCGGGCGTGGTGCTGATCGCGATCGTCACGTTCATCGCCTGGAGCCTGATCGGACCCGAGCCGCGCCTTGGCCATGCCCTGCTCAACGCGATCGCGGTGCTGATCATCGCCTGCCCCTGCGCGCTCGGCCTGGCGACACCGATGTCGATCATGGTCGCGGCGGGGCGCGGCGCGCGTGCCGGCGTGCTGATCAAGAACGCGGAGGCGCTGCAGGCGTTCGAAAAGGTCGATACGCTGGTGATCGACAAGACCGGGACGCTGACCGAGGGCAAACCACGGCTCGTCGGGATCGAAACCGTGAGCGGCATCGCCGACGACGCGCTACTCGCGCTCGCCGCCTCGGTGGAGGCGCCGTCCGAGCATCCGCTGGCCCAGGCGATCGTCGCCCCGGCGAAGGCGCGGGGCCTGACCGTCCCGGCGGCGACCGGCTTCGCCTCGCAGACCGGGCTGGGCGTGACCGCGACCGTCGACGGCCAGGCGGTCGCGATCGGCAACGCAGCGCTGATGCAGCATCTCGGCATCGACCCCGCGCCGATCGAGGCCGTCGCGGAGGCGCGCCGTTCGGACGGCGCCGGGGTCATGCTGATCGCGGTCGATGGCGTGCTCGCCGGGCTGCTCGCGGTGGCCGATCCGGTCAGGGCCTCGGCGCGCGAGGCGATCGCGGCACTGCGCAGCGAAGGCCTGCGGATCGTCATGCTCACCGGCGACAACCGCACCACCGCCGAGGCCGTGGCGCGGGCGGTCGGCGGGCTGGACGAGGTGCGCGCCGACATGAAGCCCGAGGACAAGGCCCGCGTCATCGCCGACCTCAAGGCAGCGGGCGCGCGTGTCGCGATGGCCGGCGACGGCGTCAACGATGCGCCGGCGCTGGCCGCCGCCGATGTCGGCCTGGCGATGGGCACCGGCACCGATGTCGCGATCGAGAGCGCCGGCATCACCCTGACGCGCGGCGACCTGTCGGCGATCGTGCGCGCGCGCAAGCTGGCCCGGGCGACGATGGGGAATATCCGCCAGAATTTGTTCTTCTCGTTCCTGTTCAACGGCGTCGGCGTGCCGATCGCGGCAGGCATCCTCTATCCGGTCGCTGGCATCCTGCTGTCGCCGATGTTCGCGGGGGCGGCGATGGCCTTGTCGTCCTTCACCGTGGTGCTCAACGCACTGCGCCTGAACGCGGTGCGGCTGTGAAGATCGGCGCGGCCTCCGCCGCGAGCGGGGTCTCGCAGCGCATGATCCGCCATTATGAGACGATCGGCCTGATCGTCGCCGCGCCGCGCCGCGAGTCCGGCTATCGCGACTATTCGGACGGCGACGTCCACCGGCTGCGCTTCATCGCCAATGCGCGCGATCTGGGCTTTTCGATCAAGGATATCGGCGCGTTATTGAGCCTGTGGTCCGACGGCAGCCGCGACAATGAAGAAGTCCGGCGCCTGGCACTCGCCCGAGCCGAGGAGCTGCACCGCAAGGCCGCGGCGCTGGAGGCGATGCGCGCGACATTGGTCGACCTCGCCGAACGCTGCCGCGGCAGTAGCCGGCCCGACTGCCCGATCATCGAGGCGCTCGAAAGCAAATGACGATTTCGCCGCGGCGCGTGGAACCTCTCCTGCTTCGGTTGGTTTAGTATCTCGAAGCGGCCAACTTGTCCCCCCTTGTGGCCGCTTCAAGAACAGGAACGCCCCGTCAGCCCTCCCCCCGGCTGGCGGGGTAGTTTCGTTCCGGGCCCGGTGAGCGCCCCGACTCCCCAAATTCCTTCGCCGCGCACCGGGAAGGGGGCTGTGTCCAGCGTCCGCGTGACGCTCCACGGCGCGCGGGATTCATATGAACCGAGAGCCCGGGGCGGCGCACGGAGGAACGGCGCGGGCAATCGACCGTTCTAGTCCCGTATCGGGAGAATCGTCGTGGATCTACGTGGCAGGGGACCGAAACTGGCGTTCGCCGCAGCGTGCCTCACCATGAGCGTGTCGGCCGGCATCGCCGCCAGTGCCTATACGACCGCCGGGATGGACCCCTTTTATCTCCAGCAGCGCGACCGGGCAGAGAGTCTCGACGCACCGGCCGACAGCGCGCGGGAGATCGCCTACACCGCGCCGATCGACCTTTCTCCCCCCGATCGCGGTTATCGCCCGGACGGCGAGCCATCCGCCGGATCGTCCTTCCCCCCGATTCCGACCAGCCGCTGACACAGATGTGGCGCCCGATCGCCTCGTGGCGCGACCGCAGGGCCGCGCGGGCCGTGGAGAAGGCCCCGGCCGCGCCCGATCGCGAGGCGCTGGCACAGGCCGGCGTGGCGTTGCGCCGTTGCTACACCCATGAGGACGAGGAGCTCGACAACCGGCTGGTCGGGCTGATGCTGGAATTGTCGGTCGATCCGCCGGCACAAGGCCGCGTGCCGGGCCGCCCCACGCAAAAGCCGCCCGGCCATTTCTGATCGGGCGGCAGGGAGTTCCGCGTGCATGCGGCAAAGGAACAACCGCGCCGGCCGGTTTTCGTTCCCCGCTTCGATCTCGATTCCGCAGACGATGCGCGGTAATCGTCGGGGATGCGATACGGCAACACCGAATGGGATGTGCTGACCGGCGACATCACCGGTCTGGATCATGACGCGATCGTCAACGCGGCGAATTCGTCGCTGCTCGGCGGCGGCGGCGTCGATGGCGCGATCCACCGCGCGGCCGGGCCCGATCTCCTCCACGAATGTCGCCTGCTCGGCGGATGCAAGACCGGCCAGGCGAAGATCACCAAGGGCTATCGTCTGAAGGCGCGGCATATCATCCACACGGTCGGCCCGGTCTGGCGCGGCGGCGGCAATGGCGAGGCCGATCTGCTGGCTGACTGCTATGGCAACGCCCTCGGCGTCGCGCAGGAACATGGCCTGCGAAGCGTGGCGTTCCCGGCGATCTCGACCGGGATTTACGGCTATCCCGTGCCCGAGGCCGCCGGAGTCGCGACCAGGACCGTCGCCGCCTATCTCGATGCTGCGCCGGGCGCGTTCGATCGCATCAGCTTCGTCTGCTTCAGTGCGGAGGCCGCCGCGATCTTCGGCGAGGCGCTGGACCGGGCTTTCCCGGGCGCAGCCTAGGACTCGTCCCGATCCCATTCGGCATCGACCGCGGCCTCGATGCAGCCATACCAGCCGAGCCCCTGATAGGTCTCATATCCCGGCGTCTTCGCGAAGGCGACGATGCTGTTGCCCTGGCGATACCAGCCGCGATTGCTGCCGTCCGTTTCCAGCGCGACCTTCTTGGTCAGGATATCGCGCCCGTCCGATGCCGCCAGCACGAGATGATCCGCGCCGAGCAGCATCACCCGCGACGTCCTGCGCTCCTCCTCCGACAGGCCGAGGCCCTGGACGATCGCCGCGGCCTGGGGCGCCCAGTCGAAGAAGATGCCCATCACCCCCAGCCGCTCGCCGTCGCGCTTGCCGCCGGCGCGGATCGCGGTGGAGTAAGCGGCGACCGCCGCGCCGCCGAGATGCTGGTTGCGCGCGATGTCGCACACCGCGAACTCGTCGCCGCTGCCACAGCCCATGCCCCGCCTGAACCATTCCGCGTCGGAGACATCGGCGCCGGTCGCGCCGCGATAGAGATCGGGCCGCCCGGTCGCGACGATCCGCCCGTCGCGGTCGGCGATCCAGAGATCGAGATAGACGGTGTAGGAGCGCAGGATCGTCGCGAGCCGTTCCCTGGCATAAGCGATCGCGGCCGGGCCCGGATGCGCCAGCGCCTCGACCATCGCATTGTCGGTCGCCCACCAGCGGATGTCGCAGGAGCGCTCGTAGAGGTTGCGGTCCATGATCTCGACCGCGTTGAGCGCGAGATCGGCGAGCCGCTCGCCACGCAGCGCGAAATGCATCTCCGATCCGGCCCAGCGCAGCTGCTCGATATTGGTCGCGACCGCCTCGCGCAGCTGGCGCGCGATGTTGCGGATGTCGGTGGCGACGCCGTTCATCTCCTGCGCGACGACCGAGAAGGCCGATCCCGCCTCCCCCGCCCGGGCGGCCTCGAGCCGCGCGTTCAGCGCGAGCACGCCAGTGCGCCGCATGACGCCCTCGATCAGGGCGACCTTTTCCTCGGTGACGCGGGATACCTCATAGGCAAGCTTGAGAACGGCATCGGCCACGGCTTTCCCCTCTAGCCGCTGGAGTGCCTCTCCTCGGGGCGCCGGTTCGCGCCCCCGCCACAAGCTGGACCGGACATGGTTAATTTCCCGTGCGCCGTAGCGTCACCCGACCAGATCCGACCCGCTCGCCCGCCACGCTATGCGAAGCCCTGCTGCACTGCAATAACCGTTACGGTGGTAAAACGACCTTATTTCACCCGCGCGTCATACCAGGCCAGCCAGCGCTCCATCCGGTCCTTGAGGAAACTCGGCCGCTTCAGCCCGTGATATTCGCCGGGATAGATCACCAATTGCGTCTCCACGCCGCGGCTCCTCAGCGCCTGATACATCTGCTTGGAATTGAGCACCGGCACGTTGGAGTCCTTCTCCCCGCCCATGAACAAGGTCGGCGTGACGATCTTCTCGTTCCGGTAGAAGGAATAGGAGTTGCGCAGCCACGGCTCCATATTCTTCCACGGCACGCCCAGCTCCATCTCGTAATCGCGGATATATTGGTCGGTGCCATAGCCGGCGAGGATGTTGCCGATCGAGGCGCCGCTGACCGCCGCCCGGAACCGCGTGTCCGACGCGATCAGGTAATTGGTGAGCATCCCGCCATAGCTCCACCCGCCGACGCCGAGGCGCTTGGGATCGGCCACGCCGCGTGCGACCGCATCGTCGACCGCGGCAAGCGCGTCGATCACCGCGGGGCCGCCCCAATCGCCGTAAAGCGCCTTGGCATAGGCCTCGCCCCGTCCGGTGCTGCCGCGCGGATTGGAGGCGATGACCGCATAGCCGTGGCTCGCGAAGATCTGCCAGTTGATGTTGAACGAGGCATTGAACTGGGATTGCGGGCCGCCGTGATTGTACAGCATCGCCGGCAGCGGCCGGACAGGCGCGGCGCCGGCGGGAACAGTCAGGAAGCCGTGCACCTCGGTGCCGTCCTTGCTCCTGAAGCTGGTGCGCACGACCGGCGCGATCGCGACCTGTTTGAGCCAATCCGCATTGTGCCGGCTGAGCTGGCGCAGCGCGCCGCCGTCGAGCGCATAGAGTTCGGCCGGCGCCGCCGGGTTGTCGACGAGCAGCGCCACCCGCCCGTTCGCTGCCTGGCTCGGCGCGGAGAGAGTCTGGAAGCCCCCCGCGACGGCGCGGACCGGGCCGCCTGTCGCCGGCACTTCGGCGATGCGCTCGACCTCGTCGTCCTCGACCGTGAAGCGGATCGTGCGGCCGTCGGACGACCATAAGGGATTGCCGACATTGCGGTCGAGCGCCGGGGTCAGCACCGTCGCGGCGCCCCCCGCAGCGGGCACCACCGCGAGCGTGTGCACGCCATAGGCAATCAGCTCGACCGGTCCGCCCTGGAGATAGGCGATGCTGCGCCCGTCGGGGCTCCAGGCGGGATAGCTTTCCCAGTCGCTGTCATTGTCGGCGCCGGTGAAGGTCGTCAGCGCGCGGGGCTCGGCCGGCGCCGATCCGACCGGCACGACATAGAGATTGCTGTCATAGGTCCGATCGGGATCGGGTGCGCGCTTCGAGGTGAAGGCGATGCTGCGCCCGTCGGGCGACCAGGCCGGCAGCGCCTCGTCATAGTTCCCCGTGGTCAGCCGGCGCGCCTTGTGCGTGGCGAGATCGTAGAGCCAGAGCCGCTTGCGCTGGGTGCGCAGATAGCCGTCGATATCCTGTTCGAACTGGAAGCGATCGATGACGATCGGTCTGGGTTTCTTGTCCTTGTCGTCCTTGTCGTCCTTCTTGTCGGCATCGGCCACCGCAGCGGGCGCGACGGGATCGGCGGTCGGCGTGGTCGGCGCGCCCGGCCTGGTCGCGGCCGGCAGGGCGGCGCCCGCGGCGGCATTGGCCTTTTCGTCGGGATCGGGATCCTCGACGATCAGCGCGATCGTCTTCGCATCGGGCGACCAGGCGAGATCGACCACCGATCCGGTGATGCCGGGCAGCTTCGCCCCCTCGCCGCCGGTGCGGTCCATCAGCCAGAGCTGGTCGTCCTCATGCTCGCCGCCGCGCGCCGAGACGAAGGCGAGCCAGCGCCCGTCGGGGCTGAAGCGCGGCGTGCTCTCGCTCTCGCCCTTGCGGCCGGTCAGCTGCACGCTGCGCTTGCCGTCCCAGCTGGCCATCCACAGATGAGTCGATTGCTTGTCGGCGGTCACGTCGGTCGTGCCGACGGTATAGGCGATCCAGTCGCCCTGCCGGTCGATCTGCGGATCGCCGACCACGGCCAGCCGGGCGATGTCGTCCGGGGTCACCGCACGCTGGGCGAACGCGGAGGAGGCTGTCGCCATCGCCGCGAGAATCAGGATCGACCGAGCCTTCATGCACCACCCCCCAGTTGGGACGATCATCCTCGACGGCAAAGCGGAATGCAATCGGCTGCCAGCCCGCCACCGTCGCAAAGCCCCTTGCCGAAATCGATATTTCGACGATATTCGAAGTATCGATTCGAAGGAGACCCGCCATGAAGCGCCTGCACCTGCATATCAGCGTTCCCGAGATCGAGCCGGCGATCGGTTTCTATTCCACGCTGTTCGGCGCGCCGCCGTCGGTGGTGAAGGACGATTATGCCAAATGGATGCTTGAGGATCCGCGCGTGAACCTCGCCATCTCATCGCGCGCGCGGGCCCCGGGCGTCGACCATGTCGGCATCCAGGTCGAGAGCCCCGCCGAACTCGGCGAGCTGGCCTCGCGGCTCAAGGCCGCGGGCGAGACGACCTTCGACCAGGAAGCGACGACCTGCTGCTATGCCAGATCCGACAAGAGCTGGGTGACGGATACCGCGGGCGTCCGCTGGGAAAGCTTCTTCACGCACGGCGAGGCAACGTCGTACGGCGAGGACGAGCTCATCCCCGACGCGGCCGCGACGGCAAGCGCCTGTTGCGCGCCCGCGCCCGCCGCCAAGGCGTGCTGCTGATGCAATTGCCCGTCGCCGTCGAGGCGCTGTCCGCGCTCGCTCATGGCAGCCGCCTCGCGGTGTTCCGCCTGCTGGTGCGGGCGGGCGCCGAGGGCATGCCGGCAGGCGAGATCGCGCGCGAAATCGGGGCCTTGCCCAACACGCTGTCGACGCATCTGACCATTCTCGGCCATGCCGGGCTGATCCGATCGCGACGCGACGGTCGATCGGTGATCTACTCGGCGGACTATGACGGGATGCGCGACCTGCTCGGCTTCCTGATCGAGGATTGCTGCGCCGGCCGGCCGGAGATCTGCGCGCCGCTGCCCGACGTCACCCAGGGCACGGGCTGCTGCGCGTGACCCTGTCGCGGCGGATCGTCGCCGAGGGGCTGGGCACCGCGTTGCTGCTCGCGATCGTCATCGGATCGGGCATCATGGGCGAGCGGCTCGCCGGCGGGAACCTGGCAATCGCCCTGCTCGGCAACACCATCGCGACCGGCGCGGGGCTGGTCGTGCTGATCCATATCTTCGGGCCCGTCTCCGGCGCGCATTTCAACCCGGCCGTGACGCTGGCGGTGCTGCTGCGGCGCGGGATCGGCGCGCGCGAGGCCGGCCTTTACGTCGCCGCGCAATGCGCCGGCGCCGTGGCGGGTGTGTGGATCGCGCACGCCATGTTCGCGGAACCGCTGCTGCAGATCTCGACCAAACTGCGCGACGGCCCGGCGCAAGGCTTTGCCGAGTTCGTCGCGACCTTCGGCCTGATCGGCACGATCATCGCCACCCAGCGCGCCCGGCCGGATTTCACGCCCGTCGCGGTCGGCCTCTACATCACCGCCGCTTACTGGTTCACCGCCTCGACCAGCTTCGCCAATCCGGCGGTGACGGTCGCACGCAGCCTGTCGAACAGCTTCGCCGGGATCGCCCCGGCGTCGGTCCCGCTGTTCGTCGCCGGCCAGATCGCGGGCGCGGTGACGGCCGTCGCCGTCTTCGGATGGCTGTTCAGAGAGGTACGGGCGCGATGAGCGATTTCCCCATCACTGTCTATCACAACCCCGATTGCGGCACCTCGCGCAACGCGCTGGCGATGATCGAGGCGGTCGGATACGCGCCTGTCGTGATCGACTATCGCACGACCGGCTGGACGCGCCCGCTCCTCGACGAGCTCCTCGCCGCCATGGCCGCCACGCCGCGCGACCTGCTGCGCGACAAGGGCACGCCCGCCGCCGAGCTCGGCCTGCTCGATCCGTCGGTGCCGGACGCGGCGATCCTCGACGCGATGGTGGAGCATCCGATCCTGGTGAACCGTCCGATCGTCGTCACGCCCAGGGGCACAAGGCTGTGCCGCCCGTCCGAGGCCGTGCTGGACCTGCTCGATCGCCGGCCGGAGCATTTCGCCAAGGAAGACGGCGAGATCGTCCGGCCATAGAAAAAGGCGCGGGAACCGGGGTTCCCGCGCCGTCTTCGAAAGGTCAGGCCTTAGCGGCGATAGCCCTGGTGATTGTCGTGCCGGCCATCGCGGCGATAGTCGCGACCGCGATAGCCGTCGCGCCGGGCGTAACCGCGCTGAACATAATAGCCCTGGTCATAATAGCCCTGGTCGTACGCCGGCTGATACTGCTGATAATAGGGATCGTAGCCGGGGCCGCGATCATAATCCTGCTCGTAATAGCCGTCGCGGCGATGGTTGCCGCTGCTGGCAAGCGCCGCGCCGATGGCGAGGCCCGCAATGCCGGCGACGATCACCGCGCCGCCATTGTCGCGGCCGCGATGCCCGCCATTATAGCGCTGCGCCTCGGCGGGCGCGGCGACGGTCAGGGCGGTGGCGCCAAGGGCGAGCGCGAGGCTGGCCTTGGCAAAAAGATTCTTCATGATCGGCTCCTCAAAGGGGCGGGCACGGAAACGTTCGGTGTTGAACGTCGGCCCGAACCGGCTTGGGACCTTTATGGACCCGGGGCGGTGAACCGCGGTGGAACGCCCCTTGCAGCACCCGTTCATCCCGCCCCGAAACGGGACGGCCTCCCCTGAAAAGCCGGTGAAGCCCCGCCCAATACGGGTATCAGGCCCGTTGCGGATCTTCCTCTCCGCGCCCCATCCATGAGGAAAGGAGTATCGCGTGGGTTTCAGCGACGAGAACGGATCCGGCCCGATCGCCGGCCGCCACCTGTAATGCACGAGCCCGTGACCGGGACCGGCGCGGAAACGGGCGCCAAGCCCGACGAAGCCAATCTCGTCGCGCTGCTGAAGGCGGCGCTCGCGCTTGCCGACGAGCTTGGCCTGACCGCCGTCGGCCTGAGGCTCGATCAGGCGCTGATCGAACTGACCGGGCAGGGGCTGGCACCGAATATGAACGACATCGCCGGCGAGGACGCCGCGGCGCAAACGGGCTTCCACAGCCCCGGCGCCGGCAATGGCGAAAGCGCGCGCCTGCGTTAGGCTCGTTCGGCTTGCGGCCAGAATGCGGCAGCGCCCGACGATCTCCTCATTGCCGCACCGGCGTTAGTGCCGAACTGGATGTATCTCGTCCGGATTCCCGCGCCGCGCAAATAGACAGTCCCCGGCACCAACTATAGTGTCCGACGCCGGGGGACGATCGATGGCACGGCGGAATCCTTTTCTGATCGCGACAGGGGCGCCGCCACCGCGCCGCGCATTACGCGCCGAGTCACGCCCCCGCGATCCCGATCTCCTGACCAAGGACGGCACCGATGCCTGACGCCCCGCTGCCCCAGCCGACCTCGCGGCGCCTGCGCGTCTACGCTTTCGATCCCAACGCGTCGCTCGATCTCGGCTCGGCCAAGTTCAGCCATGCGACGATCTCGCTCGCCTGGGACGATCCGACCGAACAGGGCATCACGCCCGGCCCGGTCAACGAATATCTCGAAGTGATCGATATCGACCCGTGCAGCCGGCAATTCTACCCGCCGGTCGATCTCAACGCGCCCGCCGTGCTCGGCCAGGACGGCCTGCCGCCGTCGGAGGGCGATCCGCGCTTCCACCAGCAGATGGTGTTCGCGGTGGCGATGAAGACCGTGAAGCTGTTCGAGCGTGCGCTGGGCCGCAAGGTCGTCTGGGCGCCGGTGTGGGACGATGACCGCAAGACCTATGATCCGACGATGAAGCTGCGCGTCTATCCGCATGCGCTGCGCGAGGCGAACGCCTATTACAGCCGCACCAAGCGGGCCTTGCTGTTCGGCTATTTCAACGCGACCCAACGCTCGGCCGGCGCCAGCTGGATCTTCACCGCTTTGTCGCACGACATCATCGTCCACGAGACGACCCACGCCATTCTCGACGGCCTGCACCCGCGCTATTCGGAGGCGACCAGCATCGACAGCCTCGCCTTTCACGAGGCCTTTGCCGACATCGCCGCGCTGTTCTCGCACTTCCAGCTCTACGAGGCCGTCTACGATTATATCGAGAAGAGCGGCGGCCGGCTCGACCAGAGCGGGCTGCTGAGCGGGCTGGCGAGCCAGTTCGCCAGGGGCACGACCGGCCACGCGTCCCTGCGCGACTATATCGACAAGGAGCCCGATGCCGATGCGCTGGAGGAGACGGTCGAGGCGCACGACCGCGGCGCGATCCTCGTCGCGGCGGTGTTCGACGCGTTCCTCAGCATCTACACAGCGCGCACCGACGATCTGCTGCGCCTGAGCGGCACGCGGATGGGGTCGGGCGATCATCTCCATCCCGATCTCGTCGCGCGGCTGGCGCAGGAGGCGGCCAAGAGCGCCGATCACGTGCTGCGCATGTGCATCCGCGCGCTCGATTACCTGCCGCCGGTCGACGTCCGCTTCGGCGAGTTCCTGCGCGCGATCATCACCGCCGATACCGATCTGATCCCCGACGACCGGCTGAACTACCGGCTGGCCTTCGTCGAGGCGTTCCGCCGGCGCGGCATCTTCCCGGAGAATTGCCTGTCGATGTCGCCCGACAATCTGCTGTGGGACAAGGCGCCGCAGCAGGAGGACGAGCTCGGCTATCTCTGCACCCGCGACATCCAGAACGAGGGGCTGAACCTCGTGCCCGAATTCCGCCGCTCGGATATCGTCGCGACCGCGGAGGATAACCGGCGCAAGATCTGGTACTGGCTGACCCAGCCCGAACTGAAGGTGAAGCGCGGCGCGAAGGCCGGCGGCATGACTCAGGCGCGCTTCGATGCGGTGCGCGCGCGGGCGCGCGCGGTCTTCTCGGACGACGATGCGAGTAGCGGCAAGGCGCTCGAGGCGTTTCTCGACCGGATCAATCCCGATCTGAAGGCGCTCGGCGTGTCGCCCGCCAACGTCGCGAAACTCGGTTCGGGCCTCAGAAAGGCGACGAGCCATTTCGCGCGCTGGGAATTGTTCCTGGGCACGCTCGCCACCGCCGCGAACATCGAGGCCGACAAGGATGTCGACAAGCGCTGGGAAAAGGCGCTCGGCATCTATTTCCAGCGCCGCAGGGGCAAGAATCTCTACACGATCCGCGGCAACCAGTCCGGCCTGGCGGTCGAGGTGGCGAGCGTGCGGACGACGCGGCGCGCCGGGCCCGACGGCCAGGATATCCGCCAGCTCGTGATCGAGGTGACGCAGCGCCGCCAGGGCTTTTTCGATCCGGACGACCAGGACAGGAACGACAGGTCGCACCTGCACGACAAGGAAGGGCGCCCGGTCTATGGCGATTTCGTCTTCCGCGGCGGCGCGACGCTGATCATCGATCTGCGCGACGGCAGGCTGCGCTACGTCATCAGCAAGCGGATCGACGACGATGTCCGGCTCGGGCGCCAGCGCGACTATCTGCTCGCCCCGGCGACGATGAGCTTCACCTATGATCGCGGGAGCTCCAACGAGCCCTTCGCGCTCCTCCACAGAATGTGAGGCCGGCATGGCTAAAGCTTCCCAACCGCGCGTGCGGGCACCCAGGCCCAAGGCTCCGGCGACCGGCCCGGTAGCGGACCCCGTACCGGCCCCCGCGGCGCCTGTTCCGGGCCCCGCGCGCGCCGGCGACGCGATCTCGGTCCGGATGTATCGCGGCCTGCTCGGCGACTGTTTCCTGCTGACCCACGAGTTCGGCGGCAAGACCTTCCGCGCGCTGATCGACTGTGGCGTGCTGCAATGCATCGGCGCGTCAAAGCCCAATACCAAGGACGGCGTCGCGCATATCGGCGCGGTCGTCGACAATCTAAAGGCCGATACCGGCGGCGTGCTCGATCTGGTGATCGGCACCCATGAACATTATGATCATCTCTCCGGCTTCATCCTGCACAATGACGTGTTCGAGACCTTCACGATCAAGTCCTTGTGGGTCGCCTGGACCGAGAACGACCAGGACGAGCTGGCCGTCGCGATCAACGAGAAGCGCTCCAAGGGGCTGGAGGCGCTCGCCGCGCTGGTCGCGCCCGATCAGCCCGGCAAGCCCAACCCGTTCATGATGGGCAAGACCGATCCGGCGATGCTGGATCAGGCCGCGAGCATCCGGGACATGCTGCAATTCTACGGCGATATCGACGCCTGGACGCCGGGCAGCGCCTTTGCCGCCGCAGGCGCCGCGCCGCGCCCGAAGCTGAAGCCGGGGGCCAAGCCGCGCAGCTGCGCCGACGTGTTCACCTGGCTCAAGCGCAAGGCGGGGGAGCCGCAGGTTTCCTATCTCGAGCCCGGCCAGCAGGTGAAATTCGGGGTGGACGACCGGTTGATGGCGCATGTGCTGGGCCCGCCACGGGCGCGCAAGCGGCTGCTCCAGCTCGATCCGACCGCGGGCGCGGCCCGCGAGGTTTATCTGACCAGCGCCGACGACGTCGCGGCGCTGAACACGACGCTGCGGTTCAACGACACCTCTTCCGGCGAGTCGCTGGGAGCCGGCGATTTCCCCTTCACTGACCGGTTCCGGCGCTGGCAGGACGAGAAGTCCGACGATGCGCTCGCCCGCCTCTATTACGCCGCCGACGCCCAGGGTCGCCGGATCGACGGCGAATGGCTGGGATCGGCCGAGACGCTGGCGATGAAGATCGACGGCGACGTCAACAACACATCGCTCGCGCTGGCGATCGAGGCGCCCGACCGCAAGATCCTGCTCTTCCCCGCCGACGCGCAGGTCGGCAACTGGCTGTCGTGGCACGACCAGAAATACCCCTCCAAGCCGGCGCCCGCGCCCGACGCGAAGACCGAGACCGCGCAGGACATCCTGGGCCGCGTCGTGTTCTACAAGGTCGGCCATCACGGCAGCCACAACGCCACGGCGCGCGCCATGGGGCTGGAGATGATGACCAGCCCCGATCTGGTGGCGATGATCCCGGTGGTCGAGGACGTGGCCGGGGAACAGGTCACCAAGTCGAATCCCAAGGGCTGGGCGATGCCGTACGGCGATCTCTACGACCGGCTGAAGGTGAAGACGCAGAAGCGGATCATCCGCGGCGACGGAAAGCGCGGCGACGAGGAAGCCGCGTTCGCCGGCACGGGGCTGTTCACGCTGACCTATGCCGATCCGAGCGACGATCCGCTCTGGGCGGAGCTCCGACTCCAGATCTGATGCCGCGTCTGAAGTCCGCGACCTGAAAATCGTCTCCTGTCGGCGAGTCCATCGCCGTTCCCGGCGCGCGCATGAACATCGCCGTCGGCGGCATGATCCCGTGTGTGCGGCCGGCAGGTTCCGGCACAAGAAAATCGCAGCGGTTCAAGAGCCGTACAGGATCTTCCTTCCAAAGACGCCGCTGGCTCCTTCCCGAGGTCGCACGCCTGCTCGACGGCCACCCAACAGGTGCCGCACGCGCACCGCGCGCCACAGCTTCTTCAAGAATAATGCTGTGACTGGTGTGGGTCGTGGCGGTCGGCGTCGTCTATATTAATAAGCCAATTACTTGCGTGTATTGTCTATACAGTACACCTTGAGCCAGAGCCCCGATCAATGCGGCACCATCGCGCCAACATCTGCGAGGTCTGGCCCCTTGTCCAAGACACTTTCCGCCCGGCGTCGACGGGCAAGAGAACTCACCCGCGCGCCCCGTCAATAATATGGCGCGAACTTGCAGGAGCGCGGTGAGAATATCGGTCGGCCCGGACCGCATTTTCTGACCGGCCGGAAGTAGAACGACACGTAATTCGACCACGGCTCGGTGCTGTTCTGATGAACACTGGATAGGTCCACTCCGGCCTAACTAACAGAAATCGTGGCTTTTCTGCTACAGTCGCAGGCGAAACAGCCACGCTTCCCTACGGTTTCTTTACAAGCCCGGGGCGTCGCCTCATGGGCGGCCAATCATGTCTCGGGGGGCCGGGATGCATGGTCCCAGAGACAGGCAAATACATCCGAAGGGGTCGCGAATCGTGCGATCCCACGGGTCAGTGAGGAGCGACTCTGTGATCAATTCCAATCCTTCTATCGGCAAGTCCCGCTTGCTCGCGGGCACCGCCGCAGCGGCGGTCTTCCTGTCGCTGGCGACGCCCGCCTTCGCGCAGGAAGCAGCCCCCACCGTGCAGGACACCCCCGCCGCAGCGCCGGCCGCCGGCCAGGACCAGGCAGCCGATACCGGCGGCGACATCGTCGTCACCGGCACGCTGTTCCGCCGCACCGACACCGAGACGCCCTCGCCCGTCACCGTGCTGTCCGCCGACGACCTCGAGAAGCGCGGCATCACCACCGTCCAGGGCGCGATCCAGTCGCTCGCCGCGAATAACGGCCCGGCGCTGACCAACAGCTTCACCGCCAACGGCGCCTTTGCCGGCGGCGCTTCCTCGATCTCGCTGCGCGGTCTCACCACCTCGTCGACGCTGGTGCTGTTCGACGGCCTGCGCGCCGCTTACTACCCGCTCGCCGATGACGGCACGCGCAACTTCGTCGATCTGAACACCATCCCCGACGAGATCGTCGACCGGGTCGAGGTGCTGAAGGACGGCGCATCGTCCACCTACGGCGCAGACGCCGTCGCCGGCGTGGTCAACATCATCACCAAGAAGCAGATCACCGGGCTTCACGCGACCGCCGAGGCCGGCATCAGCCAGCGCGGCGACGCCGCCAACCACCGGCTGAGCGCGACCTTCGGTTATGGCGACCTGAGCGATCAGGGCTACAACGTCTATGTCAGCGGCCATTATCTCGACCAGTCCGCGCTCTATAATCGCGACCGCGACTATCCGTTCAACACCGACAACCAGACGGGCATCTGCTATCAGGGCGTCTGCGGCCCGAACAACATCGCCAACGGCGTGACCAACGGCAACTTCAACGGCCTGTCGACCGCGCCGGACGTCTTCATCGTCCGTCCCTATAACGCGACCAACACCACCGCGCTGGGCGCCTATCAGCTGCTCAACGGCTGCGGCAACCTGACGCCCTATTCGCTGACCGACCAGCAGCTCGCCGATGCGAACAAGGATGCCAACGGCAATCCGCTCGCCGTGCCGGTCACCCCGCGCAACGTCTGCCAGCAGGACATCACGCATGACTATGGCCAGATCGAGCCGCAGATGCACCGCTATGGCGCCTCGGGCCATCTGACCGTCAATCTCGGCAATTCCGAGCTGACCGCCGAGGCCAATTACGAGCATAACTACTCGGCCTATACCGGCCTTGCCAGCACCATCCGGGCCAACGCGCCTGCCGGCATCGACTTCCCGGCCTACAGCACCTCGGCCGGCGCCGGCATCCTGACCCTGCCGGTCTATATCTGTGCGCGTGGCACGACCGCGGCCTGCACCGCGGCCAACGGTACGCTGAACCCGAACAACCCGTTCGCGGCACAGGGCGAGGTGGCGCGCATCGCCGGCCGCCTGCCGACCAGCACCGAGTTCAATTCGTCGCAGAGCGATGTCTTCCGCGCGGCGATCGGCCTGCACGGCAGCTTCGGCGACGGCTTCAACTATGCGCTCGACGGCACCGCCATGATCAGCAAGCTGAAGACGATCGCCAAGGGCTATGTCTACATCCAGCACCTGCTCGATGTGATCAACGACGGTTCGTACAATTTCGTGAACCCGTCGCAGACCAGCCAGGCGACGCTCGACTATCTGACGCCGACCCAGACCAACCGGCAGAACTCGCATCTGTACCAGATCCAGGGCAGCATCGGGAAGGATCTGTTCCAGCTCCCGGGCGGCATGTTGCAGGTCGCGGTCGGCGGCGCCTTCCGTCACGAATCGCTGTACGATCCCAGCGGCAACCCCGACTATAACGGTGCGACCGAGCGCTATTTCCGCCTCAACGCCTTTGGCGCAACCGGCAAGCGCGAAGTCGAATCGGCCTATTTCGAGGTCAACGCACCCGTGTTCGACCAGCTCGAGATCAACGCGTCGGGCCGTTACGATCATTATTCGTCGGGCCAGTCCAACTTCTCGCCGAAGATCGGCGCGAAGTTCACCCCGATCAAGCAGATCGCGCTGCGCGGTACCTACTCGAAGGGCTTCCGCATCCCGAGCTTCGCGGAGTCCGGCGCGCTGCCGACCACCGGCTATGTCACCGTTTCGCCATCGTCGCTGCCGACCAGCTTTTCCAACCAGCATCTCAACTCGTCGGGCGGCCCCAACCTCTACCTCACCAATTACAGCATTGGCGAGACGACGGTCGGCAATCCGAACCTGAAGGCGGAGAAGTCGCGCAACTTCACGCTGGGCGCGATCGTCGAGCCGGTGCCGAACGTGAGCTTCACGGTCGACTATTACAACATCCGGAAGACCAACGCGATCACGACGGTCCAATTCCAGCCGGCGATCAACAATTATTACGCGACCGGCGAAACCTCCTTCGGTGGCGTGACGATCATTCCGGACGAAGTCGATGTCGATCATCCGACTGCAACGCGTCGCGTCGCCTTCGCCCAGGGCAGCTTCATCAACGCGAACGAGATCAACACCTCCGGTCTCGATTTCGGGGTGAAGGCGCGGTTCAACCTGACCGACAACATCAAGTACACGATGTCGGCCGATGCGACCTACATCATCAACCTCGACACGACCTTCCCGGTGACGGACTCCGCCGGCAACGTGACCGGAACCCGGACCGAGCATTATGCCGGCACCCTCGGCAACTTCAACCTGACGGCCGGTTCCGGCACGCAGCGCTGGCGGGGCAACTGGCAGAACACGCTCGACGTGGGGCCGTGGTCGCTCACCGCGACCGCTTACTACACGAGCGGGTATAACTACTCGGCAGAGGATCAGGGCAGCGTGGCCGGCGATTGCAGCCTCGTTCCCACCAACGCCGCGGGTGACGCCTATCAGGGCTGCAACGTGAAGTCGTTCATCAGCGTCGACCTGCACGGGGCGGTCAAGGTCGACGATCGCTTCACGCTGTACATGGACGTGATGAACGTCGCGGATCGCAAGGCGTCGATCGATGCCACGACCTATGGCGCCTATCTCTACAACCCGGTCGTGAGCGAGGCCGGCATCATCGGCCGCTCGTTCCGCGTCGGCGCGAAGGTGGACTTCTGATCTGACGGACCGGGGGGACGGGCGGCTCGCACGAGCCGCCCGTCCCTCCGGTCCACCCTTTTCCTTCCGGCCAACCCCCGGGATCGACCGGGATCGGCCGGATGAACGAGATGCGCGAGAGGGCAACCTTATCCTGCGTTGATATTCAGCCGATTCCCTCGATGGATATCAGCGCAGGATGCGCTACACTTGGTGCCCGGGCCGCTTGCGGTCCGGGCATCCTTTTTTTGGGCAAGACGCGGACATAGCCCGAATTTCCGCCCGAATTTCCAGGCGCGGCGCTTTCGTGGTAACGGGCGTTATGGAACAGCAGAGCAAGCCCGGCTGGAAGCGGACCCCCCTGGGCCTATGGCTCGCGATCACCGCGGGCATCGTGCGCATCCTCATCACCGCCATCGGGCTCGTCTTCAGCCGGGACGACCGCCGCCACCCGCCGGTCTGACCCGCCCGGGCACCGCGTGCCGATTCTGATCCCCGCCGACGGCGAAGGCGTCCGGGCGCCCTCGGCCCGTCTCGCCCGCGGCATCGCCCTGGGCTTCCCGCCCGGGGACGACGCCGCGGAGGCCATCGCCGCGGTGCTGGAGACGATGACGGCGACGCCGCGCGCCGGGCTCTGGGGCACCTATTGGGCGATCGGCACGCTCGACGGCGCCCCCGTCACCCAAGGCATAAGCGGATTCAAGCATGCGCCCGACGCCGCCGGTATCGTGGAGATCGCCTATTATACCTTCCCCGCGTTCGAGGGCACCGGCGTCGCCTCGGCGATGGTCGCCGCCCTGCTGCGGATCGCGGAAGGCGCCGCGACCGGCGTGATCGCCCACACCCTTCCCGAACGCAACGCCTCCGGCGCCGTGCTGACGCGCAACGGCTTCGTGTTCGAAGGCGAGGTTTTCGATCCCGAGGACGGCCCGGTATGGCGGTGGCGAAAGCCGTCCGCCGGGAACCCGCCGGGCCGGTAAGACGCGGGCCTTTTATTGCCGCGCGAAGTCCATCCGCCAATTGACCTCCCAGCTCGCCCCGCCGTCGGGCGAGAAGGCCTGTTCCCAATGCGCCGTGGTCGGCGTGATCTTCGACCAGGTGAACCGCATCCTGATCGGCCGGTCCTCGAACAGATCGTCGGCGACGAAGGTCCCGACACCGTCGCGAAAGCCGCCGCGCACCGGCACGTCCATCCGGCCCGGGTCGCGCGAATCGAGCCACCAGATCGACCAGGCGCCCGCCACCGGATCGAACGCGCGCACGCCGACGCCGCGATAGGCGCCCTGGGGGGTGTGGAGCAGATTGTCGTCGACATTGCCCTGGCCGCCGAGCAGCGGCCAGTTGACGCAAGTCCCGGCGAAATCGTCCCAGTCGGTGCTCCCGGCGAGGCGCTTGCGGAGCTTGGAATGGCGGACGTTCCAGCGCCCGACGAGGAAATCGAAATCGCCGGGCGCCTCGGCGGCACCGGCCGCGCTACCAAGGCTGAGGGGCGAAGCGTGGGCATCGAGGATCGTCGCGGCGGCAACGCCCGAAACCGCCAGCGCGGTGAACAGCGCGGAGCGGCGGTTATGCAGGATGTGATCGTCGGGCATTGGAACCTCCAGGATATGGAGGTCCTCCTGTAG
>NZ_JAQGLC010000108.1 GCF_028293085.1 Sphingomonas bacterium | reverse complement strand
TGCGAGAATAATGGCTGGTCGGAATTCAGCCCGACCTCGACCCAGGTGACCTTCACGCTGGAAAAGCTCGCGGCGGCTTATGGCATCCCCTGGTTCGGGATCGACGGATCGGACGTGGAGAAGGTCGCCGATCTGGCTGCCGATCTCGTCGCGCGGATCAGGCGCGATCGTGCGCCGATCGTGCTCGAATGCTCCACCACGCGCATCCGGGGCCATTATGAGGGCGATTCCCAGCGCTATCGCGACGACCCCGCGCCGCCGGTCGATCCGCTCGCCATCACACGCGCGGCGCTTGAGGAGCGCGGGGTGACGATTACCGACCTGGAGGAGGCCGAGGAGGCGATCCGCGCCGAGGTCCAGCGCGCGGTCGAGGCGGCGCGGCTGAGCACCGAAGAGTCGCTGAGCGACGCCCAGGCCGAAGTCTATGCGGTGGAGGCGGTGCGGTGAGCGAGGCCCGCTTCGCCCATGCGATCAACCGCTCGCTCGACGATGCCATGGCGCGCGACCCCAAAGTGCTGCTGCTCGGCGAAGACATTGCCAATGCCGGCGGGAGCTTCGCGGTGACGCGCGGGCTGCTCGACAAATATGGCGCCGACCGGGTGATCGACATGCCGATCGCCGAGAACGCCATTGCCGGCATGGCGGTGGGGCTCGCATTGGGCGGCTATCGCCCGGTGATCGAGATCATGTTCATGGATTTCATGACGCTGACGATGGACGCGGTCGTCAACCAGGCGGCCAAGCTCCACTTCATGTTCGGCGGGCAGGGCGCGGTGCCGATGGTGGTGCGCACCCAGCATGGCGGCGGCCTCAACGCCGGGCCGCAGCATTCGCAATGCCTGGAGGCGTGGTTCGCGCACATCCCGGGGCTGAAGGTGGTGGTGCCGGCGACCCTGGATGACGCCTATGCGCTGCTGCAGAGCGCGATCGATGATCCCAACCCGGTGATCTTCATCGAGAACAAGGCGCTCTATCCCATGAAGGGCGAATTGTCCGACACGCCCGGGGCGGTGCCGCTGGGCAAGGCGCGGATCGCCCGGGGCGGCACCGACGTGACGATCGTCAGCTATGGCGCGATGGTGCACAAGGCGCTCGCCGCGGCGGAGACGCTGGCGCGCGAGGGGATCGACGCCGAAGTGATCGACCTGCGCACGGTACAACCCTGGGACGAGGCGGCAGTGCTCGAGTCGCTGTCGCGTACGCACCGGCTGGTCGTCGCGCATGAGGCGGTCGAGGCGTTCGGCGTGGGGGCCGAGATCGCGGCACGGATGGCGCAGGTCGGGTTCGACGAACTGGACGGGCCGATCGTCCGGGTGGGCGGTGCCTTCATGCCGGTGCCGTTCGGGCGCACGCTCGAGGTGGAGTATATGCCGGGCGCGGCGCAGATCGTCGCTGCGGTGCGAGCGACCTATGACTGAGGATGCGCCCGCCGCGATCGTCATGCCCAAGCTGGGGCTGACCATGTCCGAAGGGCTGCTGGCCGAATGGCTGATCGCGCCGGGCGATGAGGTCGCCGCCGGCCAGATCCTGTTCGTTGTCGAGACCGACAAGATCAGCAACGAGGTCGAGGCGCCGGCGCCGGGGCGGATCGTCTCGCTGTTGGTCGGGGTCGGCGATACCGTCGATGTCGGCACGCCGGTGGCGATGTGGACCGGGCCGGGCATCGTCGGCGCGCCGTCGGTCATGCCGGATGAGGCGACCGCCGTATCGCCACAGGGAGACGCGGTCGCATTGGTCGCCACGTCGTCCAGCGGCGCTCAGCGTATCCGATCCACACCCTTCGCCCGGCGCTTGGCGAAGCTCGATGGCATCGAGATCGCGCAGATCGCGGGGACGGGTGCACGTGGCCGGATCCAGGCGCGCGATGTCCAGGCCGCGATCGATGCGCGCCATGCGAATCCCGCCCGGTCGACGCCCGCGATGGGCCGTGACCTTCGCCCGCTGATCGCGGCGCGCGTCTCGCGCAGCAAAGCGGAGATTCCGCATTTCTACGTCACCGCCGATGCGCGATTCGATGCGCTGAACGCGCTGCGCGGCGATCTCAACGCCGATCCGCAAGCGCCGCGCAAGGTGAGCGTCACCGCTTTCCTGGCGATCGCCGTCGCCCGCGCCCTGGCGCTGGTGCCCGAGGCGAATGTCGTGTGGCGCGGCAACCGCGCCGCGCCCTTGTCGCGGATCGCGATCGGGATTGCGGTCGATACGCCGGGCGGGGTGATGGCCCCGGTGGTACCGGTGACGGGCGGGGTTCACGCCTTCGCCGATATGCTTGACGCGGCGATCGCGCGGGCGCGGCAAGGGAAGATCGGCGCGGCCGACGCCGGCGAGGCGGCGATCGGCATCTCCAATGTCGGCATGTTCGCGGTACGCTCGCTCACCCCGATCATCGATCCCGACCAGAGCTTCATGCTCGGCGTCGGCGCGCCGCAGGCAGTGTTCCGCCCCGGGCCAGATGGCGCACCGCAAGCGGCGCAGGAGGTGACGCTGAGCCTCGCCTGCGATCACCGCGCGATCGACGGCGCGGGCGCGGCGCGCTTCCTCGCGACGATCGTCGACCTGCTCGAGCATCCGGGGCGGCTGCTGATCTCCCGGCAATAAAAGGTTTCGGGTGCGCGACCGTTCAGCGCTCGAACGTCACGACCTGATCAAGATCCGCCCGTGTCGTGCGGAAGCCGTTGGCCGGATGATCCGGATCGGCATAGCCGAACGAGATGCCGCAGACGATCTTGCGCGCCGGCGGAATATTGAAATAAGCGCGGATGAAATCGGAGACGCCCGCCAGCGCCGCCTGGGCGATGGTCGCAATGCCGAGGCTCTGCGCGGCGAGCATGACGTTGGCAACATAGGCGCCGCAGTCGATTGCGCCATAGACGCCGAGATCCTCCTCGGTGGTGATGATCATCACGTGCGGCGCACCGAACAGGCGGAAATTCTCGAGCATCTGCCGGCCCGAGGCTTCGCGGTCGCCATGGGTGACGCCGACGCTGCGGTAGAGCGCCCAGCCGGTCTCGCGCTGGCGTTCCTTGTAGATGCCGACATAGCGGGCGGGGAAGGCGAAGTCGGGCTGTTCGGGGCGCGTCGTCTGGTCCTCCCAGCGATTGCCGGTCGCATGCGCATAGAGTGCGTCGCGGAAGCGCTCGGTCGCTTCGCCCTCGGTGACGATCGCCTGCCAGGGCTGCGAGTTGCACCAGGAGGCGGTGCCCTGGGCGATGCGCAGCATCGTCTCGATCGTCGCGTGCGAGACCTGGGTCGGCAGATAACCGCGGCAGCTGTGCCGGGCGGCGACCAGCCTGGCCAACACTTCGGCATCGGCGGGCAGTCGGGTGTCGGTGGCAGCGTCCATCATGTCTCTCGCCTGGGAATTTACCCTTGGTATCGCGCCCGGTGCGGCTTGGCTACCATACATCGTTTGATTATTGAAAAGCGCGGTGATAGCGTCCGGCGACAGACAGGCGGAGGGGATATTGACCGAGATCACGCAGGAGCTTCGCGATCGCGCGCGGGACGATCGCGTCGCGATGCTGCGGCGGCTGATCGAGCGGATGGGCCGGATCGCCGCAGCTGGCGAGGACCGGTTCGTGATCGAGCCGGCGGCGGGCGCGTTCGATCGCGTCTATGGCGGGCAGAGCCTCGCCGAGGCGCTGATGGCGGCGGGGCGCACCGTGGCGCCCGAGCGGCAGGTCAATTCGGCGCATTGTTATTTCCTGCGGTTGGGTGATCCGGCGCTGCCGGTGACCTATGTCGTCGACCGGTTGCGCGATACGCGTTCCTTCTCGGTGCGCCAGGTGCGCGCCGAGCAGGACGGGCAGGCGATCATCACCGCGACCTTCTCCTTCGCGACGCCCGGCACCGGCATCACCCATCAATGGCCGATGCCCGAGGCGCCCGCGCCGGAGACGGTGTTGCCCCGCGACGTCGAGCTGATCGCACTGCATGACGGGGATCTGCCCAAAAATGCCGGCGTGCCCTGGCCGATTGACCTGCGGCATGTCGACCACCGCCCCTGGGACAAGGCGATCGGCGACGGCCGCCACCGGGTGTGGATGCGGATCGACGAGCAGCTACCGGACGATCCGCTGCTCCATGCCTGTGTGCTGCTCTACGCCAGCGACCTGACCATGGCGGACGCGGTGACCGTGCAGCATCCGATCGTGTGGGAGGATCTGATCGCGGCGCGCGGCCTGTTCGGTGCCACGCTCGATCACGCCTTCTGGCTGCACATGCCGGTGCGGGTCGATCACTGGCTGCTCCATGTCCAGGAATCGTCGCGCGCGGCGGACGGGCGCGGCTTCACCACCGGGCGCTTCTTCGATCAGGCGGGCAATCTGGTCGCCTCGGTCGCGCAGGAAATCTTCATCAAGCAAAGCGGAGCGCGCGCATGAAGCCCTTTGTGCATGACTGGGTGGGCTATCACGCGGCGCGGCAGCCCGAGGCGCCGGCGCTGACCAGCGTCGAGCGCGGCGTGACCCAGAGCTGGGGCGATCTCGACCGGCGCGTGGGGCGGCTGGCCTGGCTGTTGCGGCACCGCTTCGGTTTGCAGCCGCGCGACCGGGTGGCGATGATCGCCGAGAACGACATCCGCATCTTCGAGCTGCAATTCGCCTGCATGCGTGCCGGGCTGATCCTGGTGCCGATGAGCTGGCGGCTCGCGGTGGGCGAGATGGTGACGCTGGCGAAGGATGCCGAGCCGAAAATCCTGTTCCAGGACGAGGCGTGGCGGGCGGCGGGCGATGCGGTGGCCGATGCGGTGGGTATCGGGCAGCGCGTGTTGTGGTCCGACGATCTCGCCGCCAGCGAGTATGATTCGATGATCGAGGGGACGACCGAGACGTTGCCCGTCACCGCGCACGGCGAGGACGAGATCACCCACATCCTCTACACCTCGGGCACCACCGGCCTGCCCAAGGGGGCGCTGTGCAGCTGGGGGACGCTGAAGCACCACGCGCTCAACAAGGCGCAGGTCTCGCGCATGGCCGAGCAAGGCGGGCATCACCTCAACATCGTGCCGCTGTTCCACGCCGGCGCGCTCAACACCATGTCCAACCCGATGCTCTATTGGGGCGGGCAGGTGACGACGACCCGGCGCTTCGATCCCGCCGTCACGCTGCAGCTGCTGACCGATCCGGACGTGGGGATCACCCATCTCTGCGGTGTGCTGCAGATGTACGAGATGATCACTGCGCTGCCCGAGTTCGACGCGGCCGTGTTCCCGGCGCTGCGCACCGCTTTGTTCGGCGGCTGGGGTCCGAAGACGGTGTGGGTGCACCAGAAATGGCAGGATCGCGGCTTCTTCCTGCAGCTTTCCTATGGCTCGACCGAGCAGGGGCCGAACGTCTCCGTGCTGAGCGGTGGGCGCGAGCTGGCGCTGAAGAATTGCTCGGGCTTCGTGATGCCGGGCACCGAGTTGCGGCTCGTCGATGCCGAGGGGAACGACGTGGCGCAAGGCGAGGTGGGCGAGATCTGGACGCGCGGGCCGGCGATCACGCCCGGCTACTGGAACCGCCCGCGCGAGGATTATTTCACCGGCGACTGGTTCCGCACCGGCGATTGCGGTCGGCAGGACGAGGCGGGGCGGCTCTACATCGTCGACCGCTTGCGCGAAGTGTACCGGTCGGGCGGTGAGAATATCTATCCGGCCGAGGTCGAGCTGGCCCTGTCTGGCGCGCCCGGCGTGAAGGAGGTCGCGGTGATCGCGGTGCCCGACGACCGCTGGGGCGAGGTGGGTATGGCGATCGTCGAGCCGATGCCGGGTGCTGTGGTGACGCTCGACGGGTTGCTGGCGCATGCCGCTGACCGGATCGCGCGGTTCAAGCAGCCAAAGCATATCGCCATGATCGACGAGATGCCGCGCAATGCGACGCTGAAGATCGACCGCGCGGCGCTGAAAAAGGCCTATGGGGCGGCGCCTGCCGTCTGAAGTTCGTCTCCCGGCGGGAAACGGGCATTTTCGGTCCGTTTCAGGAACGCGCTGATCGCATCGCCAAAGGCGTCGTTGCGATCGCCCGCGACCATATGGCCGGCCCGCGAGACCGCGACCAGTTCGGCCTGCGGCGCCTGGCGCCGGAATTCCTCGATCGCATCGGCGTCGACCACGTCGCTTTGCGCGCCGGAGACCAGCATCAGCGGCAAGGAAGCGGGCAGGGCGGCGAGCTTCTCGCTCAGCAACTCGGTCAGTTCGGGGCCGGGGGCGCCGCCGACCACGGCCGGGTCCCAGTGCCAGCGCAGGCGACCGTCGGGGCCCTCGCGCAGTGAGCGCATCAGCCCGTCCGGCGTCTTCGAAGGGGCGCGGTTGGGGTTATAGGCCTGGACTGCCGCCGCGGCTTCCTCGAGGCTGGCGAAGCCGTCGGGATTGGCCTGCATGAAAGCGCGTACCCGCTCGACCCCGCCTTGGGCGAAGCGCGGGACGATATCGACCAGCACCAGCGCGCGGACGAGATCGGGCAAGGCGGTCGCGGCGATCAGGCCGCTGATCCCGCCCATCGACGCGCCGACCAAAGCCGCCGGCCGGCCAAGTGCGCGCAGCACAGCGACCAGATCGCGCGCATGGGCGGGCATCGAATAATCCTTGTCCGGCGCCCAGCCGCTATCGCCATGCCCGCGCGCATCATAGGTGCCGACCGCGAAGCCGTCCTCGAGGAGCCGCCGCGCCGTGCCCGACCAGGCGTGGCGACTCTGACCGCCGCCGTGCAACAGCATCACCAGCGGGGCAGCCTCTGGCCCTTGCACCTCGCCACGGAGGCGGATGTTCTCGGTGGCGACATGGATCGGGGTGCTCAAGCCGGCGGCCCTTTCCGCGCGGCAAAGGCGGCGAACGCGGCCGCTGCCTCGGGCGTCGCGAGCTGCCGGATGAAGGCGTCGCGATCCGCCGCCAGCGCCGCCTCGATCGCCCCGGCATCGCGCATCAGCTTTTTGGTTGCGACAACAGCCGACAGCGGCTTGGCGGCCAGCGCACGCGCCGCCGCCGATGCCGCCGTGCCGACATCCTCCGCCGACAGCGCCCTGTTGGCGATGCCGAGCGTCGCGGCCTCAGCGCCGCTCAGTTTTTCGCCGAGCGCGAACAGCGCGAAGGAGCGGGCATGGCCGATCCGCGCCGGGATCAGCAGCGCCGAGGCGGCTTCGGGGACGAGGCCGAGGTCGATGAACGGCGTGCTGAGCTGCGCGTCAGCGGCGACATAGACGAGATCGCAGTGAAGCAGCATCGTCACGCCGACGCCGATCGCGCGGCCGGTCACGGCGGCGACGATCGGCTTGGGGCAGGTGCTGAGCGCGCGGAGGAACGGCCCGACATTGGAGGTCGCGATGTCGGCCTCGCCCGCGGCGGAAGCGGCGAACATCGAGATGTCGTTGCCCGCGCAGAAATCGGCGCCCTCGCCGCGCACCAGCACGGCGCCGATCGCGGGATCGCCCGCAGCGCGGTCGAGCGCGGCGGCGATCTCGCCGTACATCGCATCGGTGATCGCGTTCTTCTTGGCCGCGCGATCGAGCGTGATCGTCATCACCCGCTCGGCGGTCTCGATCCGGATATCGCCCATCGCGCTCATCCCTTGGCGGGCTGGAGCCCGCGCCCCAGCGAGGAGCCGCCGTCGCAATCGAGGATCGCGCCTGTGATGTACCTGGCCGACTCGCTGCACAGATAGATCGCCAGATCGGCGATGTCCTGCTTGGTGCCGTAATCGCGCAGCGGAATCACTGCCTTGAGTGCCGCTTCGGCTTCGGGCGTGGGCGTCAGCCGCGCCATGCCTTCGGTATCGGCGATCGGCCCGGGCGCGATCGCGTTGACGCGCACGCCGGCCGGCCCCCATTCCATTGCCAGCACCTTGGTGAGCATGTTGATGCCCGCCTTGGCCGCGCAGACATGGCTCTGGAACAGCGTGGCGTTGACCGCCTGGCCAGCGGTGATCGAGATCACCGAGGCGCCGGGCTTGCGCAGGAATTCGTAACTGGCGCGCAGCACGTTGAAGGTGCCGAGCAGATCGATGTCGATCACCGTCTTGAAGGCATTGGCCGACATGCCGATTGCCGGTGCGAGGAAATTGCCCGCCGCGCCGGAGATGACCCCGTCGATCTCGCCCCAGGCGGCATGGGTGGCGCGCAGCGTTTCCTCGACCGCGGCATAGTCGCGGACGTCGGCGGCGGCGCCCATCGCCTCGGCACCCGTGGCTTTCAGCTCGGCGACGGCTGCCTCGACCTTGTCGATCTTGCGGCTGATGATCGAAATGCGCGCGCCGGCCTCGGCCAGGCCGTGCGCGATGCCGAGATTGATGCCGCTCGAGCCGCCGGCGATGAACACCGTCTTGCCCTTGAGCAGACCGGGCGTGAAGGTTTGCATGGTCTTCCTCCTCAGAAACGGGGGCGCCGGGCATCGGCCCGGGCGATGATGGCGGCGGCGTGCGACGCGGTGTCGGCGGCGCCGGTGATGGGGCCGTCCAGGGGCAGGGCGGCGAGGCCGGCGGCGACCGAGTCGATGCTCGGCGCGAAATCCCAGAAGCCGTCGAGATCGCCGATCCTGGCATAGCTGATCCACCCGGCGAACGCCTGGACGATGGCGCCATTGTCCGGGCAGTCGGGATGACAAAGCCAGGCAGCGACCGGCGCGACCAGATCGGGCGAGAGATTGCGGCGGAGCGCTTCGGTGTATTCGGGCGGGCGCTCGGTCGCGTCGACCATGCGGGTGAAGGCGCCGGGGCTAAGGCAATTGGCGGCGACCCCGGTGCCGCGCACGGCGGCGGCGATCGACAGGGTCAGCCCCTGCACCGCCGCCTTGGCCGAGGCATACGCGGCGCTCGGCGCGGCGCCGTACAGCCCTTGCGTCGAGCAGGTATTGACGATCCGTCCGGCGCCTGCCGCCTGCATATGCGGGAGAACCGCGCGGCAAAGATTATAGGTACCGCCGCAATGACTGCGCCAGACGCGCTCGAACTCGTCGAGCGTCGTTTCGGCAAAGGGCTTGGGCGGCAGGAAATTGCCCGCATTGTTGATCAGCGCGTCGATCCGGCCATGATCGGCGATCAGGCGGGCGACCAATGCGGCGCTTTCCTCGGGCGAGGTGACGTCGGACGTATCGGCGCTGGCGCTGCCCCCGGCGGCGGCAATCTCCGCAACGGCTTCCTCGGCCGGGACCCGCGAGCGGCCGGTGCCGTCCATTGCCACGCCGAGATCGTTGACGACGACATGCGCGCCGAGCCCGGCAATGTAACGGGCATAGGCGCGACCGAGGCCGGCGCCCGCGCCGGTGATCAGGACGATCCTGCCGTCGAGCCGCCTTGCCTCCATATCCGCTCCCGGTTGACGCCATTAACAAAGCATCGTTAGGTTTACGTTGTTGCAGGAGTCGGGACGCATGACAAGCTCATCCATCACCTATGCGAGCGTCAGGGCCGAGCTCGATCATCCGATCGAGGCGGTCTGGGCACGGATCGGCGTCTTCGGCGGGTTGGAGGATTGGGCCGACGGCGTCAGCGCCTGTTCGGTTGATGGTAAGGGCGTGGGTGCGATCCGGACGGTTGTACGCAACGGCAACAGCGTGCAGGAGCGGCTCGAGGCAATCGATCCGGTCGGGCATGTATTGCGGTACCAGATCCTGCAGCCGCACCCGCTGCCGGCCGATGCCGTGCATGGCAATGTGATCCTGCGGCCCCTTGGGGCAGGCCGAACCGAGATGGTGTGGCGATCGGACGCGCGGAATTTCACGGTGCCGCCCGAGGCGCTGGGCGCGCGGATCGAGGCTTTCTATGCGGCGTCGATCGAGGGGCTCCGGCGGTTGCTGGGGGGCGGGTGAGCACAAACTCCCTCTCCCCTTGTGGGAGAGGGAAGGGGCCCATCGCGTAGCGATGGGAAGGGTGAGGGGGACACGCGTCGTTGCGGTTCTGAACCTCACTCCCCCTCATCCGGCGCTTCGCGCCACCAGTTTTGTCGAGCGCCGGGTAAACCATGCCCCCGGCATGGTTTAGACATGCCCGGGGGGCATTTCGACCCGGCGATCTACAAAACTCCCACAAGGGGAGAAGGGAGGTATCACCGGTCCCGTATCCGGAACCCTCCGTCCACATTCAGGATCGCGCCCGTGACGAAACTCGCTTCATCCGAAGCCAGAAACACCGCCGCATCCGCCACCTCGCGCGGCTGGCCTAATCGCCCGGTCGCCTGCATCTTCGCCATCGCCCCCAACAGCGCATCCCCGCCCGATGTCGCAACATGCGCGCGGGTCAGCGGCGTCTCGACCACGCCGGGGCAGATCGCGTTGCAGCGGATCGGCAGGCGGTTCTCGCCGCAATGGAGCGCGGTGCTTTCGGTCAGGCTGAGCACCGCTGCCTTGGAGGCCGAATAGGCTGCCTGGGTCGATCCGGGCCGCTGGCCGCGCGCCGAGGCGATATTGACGATCGCGCCGCCCTGCTCCGCCATCAGGCGCACGGCATGGCGGCAGCCTAGAAAGACGCTGAGCGCATTGGCGTCCATCACGAACTGCCAGTCAGCCTCGGTCGCGTCGGCGATCGAGCCGGTGCGGCTGGTGCCGGCATTGTTGACCAGGATGTCCAGCCCGCCGAAGCGCGCCTCGAGCACCGCGAGCGCGGCGACCCAGTCCATGTCGCGGGTCACGTCGAGCCGGTGGTAGAAGGCGCGCTCGCCGTGCTGCGCTTCCTGGTCTTCGCCCTGCTCGTCGAGATCGCCCACCATCACGCTGGCGCCCTCCTCGACGAAGCGCCCGACGATCGCGCGGCCGATGCCGCGCAGGCCGCCCGTCACCAGCGCGACCTTGCCCTCGAGCCTGCCCATGGGATCAGCGCGGCCTGAAGCGGACGCGCAGGCTCTTGTAACCGTAGAAGATATAGCTCGGCACCATCTCGAATTCGTCCTGCAATATCTCGACGTCGAAGCGCGCAAAGGCGCGGGTGAAGAAGGCGACGAGTTCGGTGCGCGCCAGCATATGGCCGACGCAGAAATGCAGGCCCGGGCCAAACGACATGAAGTCGCGCTGGTTGGGCCGGTCGATATCGGTGGCGAAGGGATCGTCGAACACACGCGCATCGATGTTCGCGCCGGCATGCATGATCCACATCAGGTCGCCCTTGGCGATGGTCTGGCCGCGCATCTCGATATCCTCCGCGGCGTAACGCGTCATGCACTTCACCGTGCCGGGATAACGCAGCAGCTCGGTGACCATGCTGAACGCGCACGACGGGTCGTCGCGCAGCCGCTGGAGCAGGGCCGGATTGTCGACGATCCGGACGAGCTGGGTGGCGAGGGTGTGGGCCGTGGTCTCCGCGCCGGCCACCACCATGCCGTGGAGCTGGGCGAGCATCTCGTCATTGGTCAGCTTGGCGAGGCCGTCGCGCGCATGGATCATGCCCGAGATGAGATCGTCGCCGGGATTCTTCTCGCGCTCCGGGATGAAGGTGTTGAAGACGTCGTTCATCGTCCGGATCGACTGGTCGAGCTGGAGCAGCAGCTCGGGCGTGACGGTCGCGGCGGCGCTCGCGGCGGTGAAATCCGAGGCGAGCTTGAACAGCAGCGGCTGATATTCTTCCGGCAGATCGAACAGCCGGCGCATCACCCGGGTGGGCAGGACGGCGCCGACCACGGCGGAGAAATCGAACTCGCCGAGCCGATCGCATTCGTCGAGGATCTCGTCGACGACCTCGTTGATGAATCCCTCGACCTTGGCGATCGCGCCGCGATCGAACGCCTTCATCATCAGCACGCGCACCCGGGTCAGGTCGCGCCCGTCGAGGCGGTTGACCAGCAGGCTGGTGTAGAGACGCACCGCCTTGAGCTGCTCCTGAAGCTCGGGCGGCATGCCGCGGAACAGCTGCTCCACGCGCGAGGCGGAGAGGCGGCGATCGGCAAAGGCAGCGCGGACATCGTCGTGGCGCGAGATGATCCAGCCGCCCTGGTTCTTGCTGTAGAAGATCGGCGCCTCTTCCTGGAGGCGGATCAGCGGCGTCCAGGGATCGGCGAGGAAGGTGGGATCGGCGAAGCTGACATCCTCGATCTCGTCCAGAATCCCGGTTGCGCTCTGCCCGCTCATTGCCCTCTCCCGAGGCGGTTTGTCCGCCATTCCGCCGAGTCCGGGGACTCCAGACTTACGGCGATAGATAAACCGGGTCGTACCGGCTTGGCAATTGCTCTTTTGCCGGGGGGCGTGCGAAGTTGTTTCAGGCGAGGCCGCTGTGAAATGAATAACCGTACAACGCTTGAATGCGAGGCTCGAGCGGCATAATCTCCGAAAAACGACGGAGGACGCCCGATGCCGAACAGCCTGCTGAGCCGCGTGCCCGTCGATCAGCTGCCCGAGGATCTGCGGCTGCTGCGCGAGTCGAGCATCGCCGTGGCGGGCGACGGCGACCGGCTCGAGATCTTCGGCAATCACCCGGCGCTCTATCGCTGGTACCAGCGCAACTTCTACGGCTCGATCTTCCAGAACGACAATGGCGACATGGTCGTCGAGACGAAGTGGAAGGAATTGATCCGGCTGAAGCTGTCGCTGACCAATGGCTGCTTTGTCTGCAATGCGCATAATGTGCCGGCGGCGCTGGCGGCAGGCTACAGCCAGGCGCAGATCGACGCGATGGGCGATGCGGAGAGTCCGCTCTTCTCGCCCCAGGAGCAGGCGGTGCTCGCGCTTGGCGAGGTGTTCGCGATCTCGAACGGCGACGGCACGCTGACGCCGGAGCTCTATGGGAGGCTGTCGGCGTTCTTCTCTGACGCACAAATCCTGGAACTGGGCTTTGTCGCAACGATCCTGAGCGGGTGGACCAAACTGATCTTCGCCTATGACATGGTCACCCGCGAATGCCCGATCAACAGCCCTGAGCGGACGCTGGCACCGAGCGAGGTGCATCTGCGGTAATTCCCCTCTCCCACAAGGGGAGAGGGGAGGAGCTCAAAGCGCCGGTCCCTTCGGATGCAGCTGGTACAGCGGATCCCGAGGCTTCGGCCCGCCGCGATTCTCCAGCCCGGCATAGCGCCCGCTGTCCCATACCGAATTGCCCGGCCGCTCATTGTACCAGTCGATCGCCAGTGTCCGCGCGATGATCCGCCATTCGTCGCCGCGCCGCTCGTGCCGGTCGAGATAGCGGCCGCCCACCACGCGCTCCAGGCGCCCGCCGCCGTCGGCCGGGAAATCGTGAAAGCCTTGGAAATAGCATTCGGAAAAGGCGCTGTCGGGCCCGGTGATGTCGACCCAGATATTGGTGATGCTGTGCGCCGACATCACGCCTTCCATGAAGGGGAAGCTGTAGGCGATGAACGCCTCGACATCGCCCTTGAACACGGCGTGGTCGTCGACCGCGTCGGGCCAATAGACCCGGCGCATCAGATCCGCGTCGCGGCGGTCGATCGCGCGGCAATAACCGAGCAGCACTTCGGTGACGGCCTGTTTGTCGAGCAGTTCCTGCAGGGCCTCGGCCGATGGGGGCGGCAATATGCTCTCCTGTTACCGTCGGCGCTTGACCGCGCGCTTTTCGGGTCTAGTTATACCAATCGCTGTTAGGAAAACAAGCGAAGGCAGGCCGATTGGAGCGCGAAAATGGGTGCGGAGGAAACCGTTTTGGCCTTTGTCGCGGCGTGGAACGCGCTCGACTGGACACGCATCCATGCGCTGATGGCTGACGACATCGTGTATCACAACATGCCGCTGAAGCCGGTTCAGGGTCGTGAAACAGTACGGGCGCATCTCGACGCCTGGCCGGTCGACGCATGCGAATGGAGGCTGCTCAACATCGCCACCAACGGCAATGTCGTGCTGACCGAACGCGTCGATCGCTTCGTGCGCGGCGAGGACCGGATCACGGTGCCGGTGATGGGCGCGTTCGACGTGGCGGGCGGGCGCATCACCGGGTGGCGCGACTATTTCGACATGGGCGCGACCAGGCCCGAGCCGCGCTGAGCATGGATTCGATCCCGGCCGGCCGCGCGGCGCTTCGTACCGTCGCCGATCACGAGACCGGCACGTACAAATGGTATGTCGCAGGCGTCCTGTGCCTCGCGCATACCGTCGCGATCATCGACCGGTTCGTGATGGTGCTGGTCGCCGAGCCGATCCGCGCGAGCATGCATCTCAGCGACCTGCAGCTCGGCCTGCTCCAGGGCACCGGTTTCGCGATCCTCTATTGCGGCTTTGCGCTGCCCCTGGGCGCGGTCGCCGATGCGACCAACCGGCGCAACCTGATCATGGTCGGGATCAGCCTGTGGAGCCTGGCGACGATCGCGGCGGCCTTCGCCACCTCGTTCGGGATGCTGTTCGCGACGCGCTTCCTCGTCGGCATGGGCGAGGCGTGCCTGGTGCCCGCCGGCATGTCGCTGCTCGCCGCCTATTTCGCGCCGGCCAATCTGGCGCGTGGCACCGCGATCTTCGGCATGGGCGCCAATTTCGGTCTCGGCTTCGCCTTTCTCGGCGGCGGTGCATTGCTGGCGACGTTGATCGTGGCCGGCGGGCTGACCCTGCCCGGCGGCCTGCACTTCGCGCCGTGGCAGGGGATCTTCATCGCCGCTGGCTTCGCCGCGCTGCCGGTCCTGATCCTGCTGCTCTGGCTGCGCGAGCCGCCGCGCGTCCGGGCGGCGAGCGCACGCCTCACCGCACTGCGTGAGGGCTTCGCCTTCATCCGGGCCAATCTCGGCGGCTATCTGCCGTTCCTCACCGTCGGCGCGATGACGGCGGTGACGGGCTATTCGGTGACCAGCTTCTCCTCGAGCCTGTTCGTCCGCATGCACGGGCTCAGTCCGGCGGACACAGGCAAGCTGATCGGGCTGGTCGGGATCCTCGCCGGGCCGCTCGGCACCTTCAGCGGCGGCTATACGCTCGACCGGCTCCGCGCGCGCGGCGTGGCGGGTGCGCCGCTGGTGGTGATGGGCGTGGGTTCGGTCTTCGCGCTGATCCTCGCCGCCGGCACCGCCTTCGCGCCGAGCCTGCCGCTTGCGACCACGTTCTTCTGCCTGTTCGTCTTCGAATCGACCTTCGTGCTGCCCGCGCTCTATGTCGGCATGCAGCTGCTGACCCCCGACCGGTTCCGCGGCATCGCCGCCTCGTTCAACATGATGGTCTATACGCTTGCCGGCCTCGGCCTGGGCCCACCGGTGGTCGGCGCGATCAGCGACCGGCTGCATCTCGGCGACCGCTCGCTCGGCTTCGGCATCGCGATCGTGGAGCTGGCGATGGTACTGATCATCGTCCCCGTCGCTTTGGTCTCGCGACGCGGCTTCGAGGCGAAGATGCAGGCCGTGGCGCGCTGAGGTGGGCAATTCATCCGATTCGAACCTAACGCGGCTGTCCAACGTAAAGCGGACGCCGAAAGGCGCTTACCAGACGGTGATATAAGCCAGTTTCCTGAGAGAGATAGGCGGGTTCCGGCGAGCACTATTGACAGCAAATGAAACATCATTAGGTTTAACCGTCAGGCGCCCAATCGAGGCGCCGCCATGGCGAGGCTTCCGATGCGAGAGCCCGCCGACAGGAAGGGGAGGGCCTGACATGAGGATGAATCCACTTGCGACCAGCGCGGCGGCCACGGCGATTGCCGCCGCCATGCTGGCCGCGTCGCCGGCCGCCGCGCAGGATGCCGCCAACCAGCCCCCGGCCGCGCCCGCCGCGGATTCCGAGACGGCCGGCGACATCATCGTCACCGCCCAGCGCCGCGCGCAGCGGCTGCAGGACGTGCCGATCTCGATCACCGCGCTGACCGCCAATGAGCTGAGCAGCCAGGGCATCACCTCGACCCACGATATCGCCCAGTCGGTGACGGGCCTGACCATCACCGAAAGCGGCGGCTATGTGCAGCCCTTCATCCGCGGCGTCGGCTCGACCGTCACCAATCTCGGCGAGCCCGGCTCGGCGGCGACCTATATCGACGGCGTCTATATGCCGACGGTCAACGGCCAGCTTTACGAGCTCGCCAATCTCGAATCGATCCAGGTGCTGAAGGGGCCGCAAGGGACCCTGTTCGGCCGCAATGCCAATACCGGCGCGATCATCATCACCACCCGCCAGCCGGCCTATCAGCCCGCCGGCAGTTTCACCGCGAGCTACGGCAATTTCAACGCGCTGAACTTCGCCGGCTTCGCGACCACCGGGCTGAGCAGCAACGTCGCGATCTCGCTTGCCGGCAATTATAGCAGCCATGACGGCTGGTTCCATAACCTCAACCCCGCCAATGGTTTCGGCGCGCGCGTCGGCGATGCGCAGCACTGGACGCTGCGCGGCACGATCCTGATCGAGCCGGCCTCCAATCTGAAGATCACGCTCAGCGCCGACGGCATGCATGGCGACGATGCCAGCCCGATCCTGACCCAGCCGATCAATGGCTATCAGGGCTATCTCCCGGGCGGGCTGAAGATCACCGGCCCCTATGATTTCATCGGCAACGAGCATGTCGGCTATCTGACCGGCCAATATGGCGCATCGGGCCGGGTCAACTGGGATCTGGGCGCAGTCACCGTGACCTCGACCACCGCTTGGCGTCACTATCTGTCGCGCTCGGTCGTCTATGATTCCGATACGACGCCAACGCGCTTCGTCGCCATCTCCAACCGGGACGTCGGCAGCAACTTCACCCAGGAAGTGTTGGTGAACTCAGCCGGCACGGGTCCGCTTACCTGGGTCATTGGCGGCTTCTACCTCCGCCAGGACGGCAAGCTCGATCCGCTCGAGACCCTGACGCCGGGCGTAACGGACACCTATGTTCAGCAGGTGACCGAGGCTTTTGCCGGTTTCGCCGATGCGACACTCAAGCTTGGCGATTTCGAGATTACCGGCGGCCTGCGCTACAGCAGCGAAACCAAGACGATCTCCGGCCAGCGCAATGGCGCCGCGATCGTCACCGGGGCCAAGCACACCTGGAACGCGGCGACGCCGCGCGTGGTGCTCGCTTATCATCCCGATCACGACCTGATGCTCTATGCGAGCTTCTCGGAGGGCTTCAAGAGCGGCGCCTATAACGCCAATGCGCTGACGGCGACGCCGGTGCCGATCAATCCGGAAAAGGTCCACGCCTATGAGGCCGGGCTGAAATTCGCGCCGATGCCCGGCGTGACGATCAACGGTTCGGTGTTCCACTACATCACCAGCGATCTGCAGGTGCAGGCGTTGAACCCGAGCACCAACCTGATCGAGCTGCGCAATGCGGCGAAGGTGCGCTCCAACGGCGCCGACCTCGATATCACCTACAACCCGACGCGCGACCTGAGCCTGAAGCTGGGCGTGTCCTATCTCAACGCGGTGTTCACCAGCTTTCCCAATGCGCAGGTCTATCTGCCGGTGGCGGGCAGCGACGGCCGCAACGCCTCGAAGATCGTCGACGTGACGGGCAAGCGCAACGTCCGCTCACCCGACTGGACGCTGAACTTCGCGGCCGACTACAAGATCCATGTCGGCGAAGGGTCGGTAGTCCCGTCGTTCAACGTCTATTACTCGTCCAAATTCTACTGGACGGTCGACGACCGCATCGTCGAGCCGGCGCATTTGGTCGCCAATGCCAGCATCACCTGGAACCTGCCGGGCGATCGCTTCTCGGTGGCGATCTGGGGCCGCAACATCACTGACGAGGTGCGCTTCCGCAACGTCTCGGCCTCGGGTCAGGCGGACCGGCGCGCGGCCGACGAACCGGCGCTCTACGGCGTCCGGCTCGGCTTCAAATTCTGATCGGGGAGGGGCGGATGCCGACAGCTTCCGCCCCGATTCCGGGCGACCGGAACCGAGACATCGATCACCACAGTCCCGATTTCGCGCGCGACCATGTCGCGCTCTACGCCCATGCCCGGGCCGAATGCCCGGTGCTTCGCTCCGAAGCCCATGGCGGCTTTTCGATCCTGACGCGCTACGCCGACAACCGCGCCGCGTTGCGCGACGCGGGGCATTTCGCCTCGGGGCGGTTTCCGCGTGACGACGGCCGGCTCGGCGGCGGCGTCGCCATTCCGCCCAACGGCATGCGGATCGGCATGATCGAGATGGATGGCGCCGAGGCGACCGCCCTGCGCGCGCTGCTCCAGCCCTGGTTCACGATTGCCGCGGTCGAGGCGGCCAGCACGCGGATCGCCCAGATCTCGCACTGGCTGATCGACTCGCTGATCGCCCGCGGTGCATGCGACGTGGTCGAGGATCTCGCCCGGCCGATGCCGACGCTGCTGATCCTCGACGTCCTGGGCCTGAAATTCGAGCATTGGCCTGACTATGGCCGGGTGCTGCATGAGGCGGTGGCCAAGGCAAGCGGCTCGATCGACGGGCTGCGCTGGCTGGCTGGCGACCTGCGGCGCAGCGTCGAGGAACGGGATTATGATCCCGACGGCCTGCTCGCGGCACTGATTGCGGCCGAGATCGACGGTGTGCCGCTCGGCACCGCTTTGGTCTGCGAGCTGGCGATGATGCTGCTGTTCGGCGGCACCGACACCACCATCGCCGCGATCGGCCATGCGCTGCGGCACCTGACCGAACATCCCGGGGATCGCGCCCGCTTGATCGCCGAGCCGCAGCGCATGGCGGCCGCGGTCGAGGAGGTCATCCGCCTCTATTCGCCGAGCACCGGCGTCGCGCGCACCGTGACGGCGCCGGTCGAGATCGGCGGCACGCAGTTCGCGGCGGGCGACCGGCTATTGTGCGCGATCAACTCGGCCAATCGCGACGAGGCGGTGTTCGCCGATGCCGAGCGCTTCGATCCCGACCGGCCGAAGCGCCCGCATCTCGGCTTCGGCTGGGGGGCGCATGCGTGCCTCGGTCAGAATCTCGCGCGCGCCGATCTACGGATCTTCCTGACCGAGATACTCGAACGGATGTCCGATTTCGAAGTCGATCTGGCGCGGACCGAGCGTTATGCGAGCGTGCCACTGGTCAACGGCCATGCCCGTATGCCGATGCGCTTCACGCCCGGCCGGCCGAGCGGCCCGGTCGGCGCCTGGCCGGTGCTGACTGCGCCGCGCCTCAGGCCGGTCCTTCGCGGAGAGTAGAAACGGGCCGACCGACGCCGGCCGATCGTTCATCCCGCCCGCGCCAGACGCGCGTCGGCCAGCCACGGCGCCTTGTCGCGCGTCCGTGCCTCCTGCGCCGCGATGGCGCTTTCGAACGTCAGCGCCTGGGCGATATCGTCGATGCCACCGAGCAGCCGCTCGCGGCGCTGCGCGTCGAGCGTGAAGTCGAGCACGCCGCCGGCATGGGCGATGGTGCCGGCCGCGAGGTCGATGGTCATCGTCGCAGTCGCGGGATCGGCTGCTTCCGCCATCAGCAGGTCGATCGTCGCACGGGGCAGGGCGATCGGCAGGATGCCGTTCTTGAAGCAATTGCCATAGAAGATGTCGGCGAAGCTCGGCGCCATGATGCAGCGAATGCCGAAGTCGAGCAGCGCCCAGGGGGCATGCTCGCGGCTCGATCCGCAGCCGAAATTGTCGAGCGCGATCAGGATGCGCGCTTGCCGCCAGGGTTCGCGGTTGAGGATGAAGTCGCGGCGTTCGCGGCCCTCGTCATCGACGCGTATTGCATGGAACAGGCCCTTGCCGAGGCCGGCGCGCGATACCGTCTTCAGGAACTTCGCCGACAACAGCAGGTCGGTATCGATATTGGCGATCGGCAGCGGCGCGGCGATGCCGGTCAGGGTGCGAAACGGCTCCATCACGCCAGCGCCCGCACATCGACCAGCGCGCCGGCGATCGCCGCGGCTGCGGCCATCGCCGGCGAGACGAGGTGGGTGCGCCCGCCCGGGCCCTGCCGCCCTTCGAAATTGCGGTTGGAGGTCGAGGCGCAGCGCTCGCCCGGCGCGAGCCTGTCGGGGTTGAGGCCGAGGCACATCGAGCAGCCGGCATCGCGCCAGTCGAAGCCGGCGGCGCGGAAGATCGCGTCGAGCCCCTCCTCCTCGGCCTGAAGTTTCACCGCGGCCGAGCCCGGCACGACCAGCGCGCGGACGCCGGCGGCGACATGGCGACCGCGGGCGATCTCGGCGGCGGCGCGCAGATCCTCGATCCGGCTGTTGGTGCAGCTGCCGATAAAGGCGGCCTGGATCGGCAGGCCGGCGAGCTTCTGGCCCGGGGCGAGCCCCATATAGTCGAGCATCCGCCGGAGTTGCACGCGGCGGGTGGGGTCGGCTTCGTCGTCCGGATCGGGTGCCGCGCCTTCGATGGTGGTGACGGCTTCGGGGCTGGTGCCCCAGGTGACCATCGGCGCGATGTCCGCCGCGTCGATCGCGAGTTCGGCGTCATGGGTCGCGCCGGGATCGCTGCGCAGCTGTCGCCACGCCGCGCGGGCGCGATCGAATGCCGCGCCCTGCGGCGCGCAGGGCCGGCCTTCGAGCCAGGCGAACGCCTTGTCGTCGGGCGCGATCATGCCGGCGCGGGCGCCGGCCTCGATCGTCATGTTGCAGATCGTCATGCGGCCGGCCATGTCCATGGCGTCGATCGCGCTGCCGGCATATTCGATGACATGCCCGGTCGCGCCGGCGGTGCCGATCCGCCCGATGATCGCGAGGATCACGTCCTTGGGTGTCACGCCCGGGCCGAGCCGTCCGTCGACCCGCACCAGCATCGTCCTGGAGAGCTTCTGGACCAGGGTCTGGGTCGCCAGCACATGCTCGGCCTCCGACGTGCCGATCCCGAAGGCAAGCGCGCCGAACGCGCCGTGCGTAGAGGTGTGGCTGTCGCCGCACACGATCGTCGCGCCGGGCAGGGTCAGGCCGAGCTCGGGGCCGACGACATGGACGATGCCGTGGCGCGGCCCGGCCAGCTCGGCATAAGCGAGCCCGAAGTCGCGGGCGTTGCGCTCGAGCGTCGCGACCTGGAGATGGCTTTCCGGATCGCGGATCGCGGCCAGCCCGCCGGCGCGATTCTCGGTCGGGACATTATGGTCGGCGACGGCGAAGGTCAGGTCCGGCCGGCGGACCGTGCGGCCAGCGGCGCGCAGCCCATCGAACGCCTGGGGGCTCGTCACCTCGTAGAGCAGGTGGCGATCGATATAGAGCAGCCATTCGTCGCCGCCGAGCGGCGCGACGGCATGGGCATCCCAGACCTTGCGGTAGAGCGTGCGCGGACCGTCAGCTGCCATGTCAGATCACGCCGTCCTGCCGCAGCGCGTCGATGCCGGCCGGGTCGATGCCGAGCAGGTCGCTCAATATCCGATCGGTATGCGCGCCGATCGCGGGCCCCGCCCAGCGTATATCGCCCGGCGCCTCGACCATGTGCGGGACGATACCGTTATGCAGCACTGGATCGTCGAAGTTCGGATCGGCGACCTCGCGCACCATGCCGCGCTGGCGATATTGCGGATCGATGGCGATGTCGGCGGCGGTATAGGCGCGCGAGCTCGGGATGTCGGCCTCGGTCAGCATCGCCTCCAGCGTGTCGGCGTCGAGGGTGCGGGTCCAGTCGCCGATCAGCCTGTCGAGCCGGGTGACATTGGCGACGCGCTCCTGATTGCCGGCATAGCCCGGTGCGCCGATCAGGTCGGTGCGGCCGACCAGCACCATCAGCCTGGCGAACAGCGGCTCGCTGTTGGCGGCGATCAGCATCCAGACGCCGTCGGCGGTGGGATAGGCATTGGTCGGCGCGGCGGTCGCGATGCCCCCGCCGGCGGGCTGCTTCACCTTGCCCAGCGCGCCATATTCGGGGAGCATCCCCTCCATCAGGCTGAGGATGCTTTCGGTCAGCGCGACGTCGATCGTCCGGCCCTTGCCATCGCCGGAGGCGCGGTCGCGCTGCCACAATGCCGCCAGGACGCCGATCGCGGCGTACAGACCCGAGACCGAATCGCCGACGCTGACGCCGACGCGGACCGGCGGCAGGTCGCTGGTGCCCGGCGCATGGTCGGTCAGATGGCGCAGGCCGCCGATCGCTTCGCCGATCACGCCGAAGGCGGCGCGGTCGCGATAGGGACCGGTCTGCCCATAGCCCGAGATATGGGCGATGATCAGGTCGGGCCGGGCGCCGCGCAGCGTCTCGGGCGACAGGCCGAGCCTGGCGAGCTGGCCGGGGCGGAAATTCTCGATCACCGCGTCGCAATGCGGGATCAGCGCCAGGACGAGATCGCGCGCGCGCGGGTGCTTCAGGTCGATCGTCATGCTGCGCTTGTTGCGCGCGTGCATCGACCACCAGAGCGAGTTGCCCTCGATCTGCTCGCCCCATTGGCGTGCCGGATCCCCGGCCGGCGGCTCGATCTTGATGACGTCCGCGCCGAGATCGGCGAGCAGGCGCGTCGCGAACGGGGCCGCCACGAAATGACCGATCTCCAGCACCCGCAGGCCGCTCAGCACCTGTCGCGTCGTGGCCGAAATGTCTGTCATCCGATCCCCTCGATAGCCGTTTTGCGTGGTTGAATATCTAACGATGTTTGATATAAAAGTAAATGCCAGGAGGGGCGAGGATGTACGAACACGCGCTGAGCCCGATCGTCATGGGTGGCGTCGAGGTCAAGAACCGCATCGCGCGCACCGCGCATGCGACGATGATGGCGCGTGGCGGGCGAATCACCGAGGAGCTAATCGCCTATCACGCGGCGCGGGCGCGGGGCGGGGTGGGCCTGTCGATCCTCGAGGCAGCCGGGGTCCATCCCTCGTCCTTGTTGTCGCTGGCCAATCTCGATGAGTCGATCGTGGACGGCTATCGCGCGCTGACCAAGGCGATCGCACCTACCGGCATGCGGATGTTCCAGCAGCTCTGGCATGGCGGGCATATCTATCCAGCGCCCGACGGCGGGCCGCCGCTGGCGCCCTCCGATATTCCGAGCCATATCGCCGGGATCGCGCCACGGCCGCTGACCCGGCGCCAGATCGACGAGATCGTCGCTGGCTACGCCGCCGCGGCATGGCGGTGCGAGCAGGGCGGGCTCGACGGTGTCGAGGTCCATGCCGGCCATGGCTATCTGATTGCGCAGTTCCTCTCGCCCGTGCTCAACCGGCGCGAGGACGAATATGGCGGTGATCTCGAAGGCCGCATGCATTTCCTGCTGCGCGTGCTGGGGGCGGTGCGCGATGCCGTGTCACCGGGTTTCGTCGTCGGCGTGCGGCTCAGCGACAGCGCCGATCCGCGCATCCTGGCGATGAGCGATGTGGCGATCGTCGCCGCGCGGATCGAGCGTGAGGGGCTGATCGATTATGTGAACATGTCCTATGGCGATTATTACGCGCTGCACCGCCAGGTCGGTGGGATGGACATGCCGACCGGATTCCAGATCCCCTTCACCGCGCCGCCGGTGGCCGACAGCCGGTTGCCGCGCCTGCTCAACGGCCGGTTCCGCACGCTGGAAGAGGTCGAGCAGGTGCTGCGCGCCGGCGAGGCCGACCTGATCTCGATGGTGCGCGCGCATATCGCCGACCCCGATATCGTCGCCAAATCCGCGGCCGGCCATCCCGAGCGGGTGCGCCCGTGCATCGCCTGCAACCAGGGCTGTATCGGCCGCGTCGCGACCTTCGGCCGGCTGGGCTGCGTGGTGAACACGGCGGCGGGGGATGAGATCATGTTGGCGGAACAGCTGATTGCGCCGGCCGCGCGGCCGCAGCGCGTGTTGATCGTCGGCGGCGGGCCGGCGGGGATGGAGGCAGCGCGGATCGCGGCGACCGCCGGGCATCATGTAATCCTTGCCGAGGCGATGCCTGGCCTTGGTGGGCTGACCAATGTCTATCGCAACGCCCCGCGCATGGGCACGATCGGCGACATCGCCGGCTGGCTGGAACAGGAGGTCTATCGGCTCGGCGTCGAGGTCCGCCTGTCGAGCTGGCTCGATGCCGACGACATCGTCGCAGAGGGCGCCGACACCGTGATCCTCGCAATCGGCGCCGATCTCGATCCCGTACTGCGCCAGGTGCAATTTCCGGCGGACGCGGTCGCACTGGAGCCCGGCGCGCGGATCATTTCGTCGATCGACCTGTTCTCGGAACGCGGCATGGATCGCGGCCGCAGCGCCGTGATCGTCGACGAACTCGGCCATTACGAGGCGATCGCCAGCGCGGAATATCTGCTCGAACAGGGCGTCGCCGTCACCTTTGTCACCCGGCACAAGATGTTCGCGCCCGGCATCGACATCACGCTCCGGACCCAGTCCGCGCTCGAACGCCTGCACGCGCGCGGCGATTTTGCGTTGCGGGTCGGCACGCAACTGGTCGCGGCGCGGCCTGGCAGCGTGGAGGTGCGGCCGCAATTCGGCGGCCGTGTCGAGACCCTGGCTGCGGACACACTGGTGTGGGTGCCGATCCGACCGGGTCAGCCGGCGCTCGCCACGGCGCTGGAGGCGCGGGGTGTCACGCCGCTCTGCATCGGCGACATGCTCGCCGGGCGGAACTTGCAGACCGCGATCCGCGAAGGGCATCTTGCCGCGCGCGGGCTGGGGTCGCGCGCGATCGTACGGGCGCCGGAACCGGTCGACGCCTGAGCCCCGGGAAGAAACGCACTTCATCATCGCCGTCGGAAGGAATGAGGATGTTCACCGAGACACTGCACGCCGACGGGGTCCTCGAACTCGTCATTGATCGACCGCCCGTCAATGCCTTCAGCATCGGCCTGCTCCACGATCTCGCTGCGCGGATCGAGGCGGTCCGCGATCAGGGTGCGGTGCGGGCGGTCGTGCTGCGCAGCGCCGGGCGCGGCTTTTGCGGCGGTGGCGACGTCAAGGAGGTCGAGGGGCTGTCGGGGTTCGAGGGGATTCTCGGCCAGTCCTCGGGCTCGTTGCGGATGAGCCTGGCAGTGCTGCAATGCGCGGTGCCGGTGATCTGTGGCGTGCATCATTATTGCGTCGGGGTGGGCGTGCTCATCGCTGGTTCGGCCGATATCCTCGTTGCCTCGCGCGACACGCGGTTCGTGCTGGCCGAGATCGACAATGGCGCGACGGCGGGGGCGGTCCAGGCGCTCAAGCTGATGCCCGAAAAGCGCGTCCGCGCGGCGATGATGACCGCCGAGCCGGTGCTGGCGCAGGAACTGCACGCGCTCGGCAGCATCTATCGGCTGGTGGAGGCCCATGACGCGGTCGCCGCGGAGGCGATGGCGGTCGCGGCCAGGGTGGCGGGCAAGAGCGCGGAGGCGATGCGGCGGCTCAAGACGTCGCTCAACAACAGCACCAAGGCGCATGAGCTGAACACCCTGTACCGGGCCGAGATGAGCTACACCTATGAGCTCAACATCATGGGTGAGGCCTCGGCCGGCCGTTCCGCCTTTATCGACGGCACGCGCGGCAGCTATACCGCTGACTGATCGTCAGGCCTTGCTCGCATCCGCCTCGGGCTGGGCCGGGGCGTCCATCCCGGCGGCGGCGTAATATTCGTTGAGGACGGCATCGACCGCCGCCTTTGCCATCACCTCGAACACCCGCGCGCGCGAAATGTCGCGGTTCCGGCGGACATGGAACAGGAACGGATTCTGTTCCTGCCAATCCTCGGTGCCGGTATCGGCATCGGCCGCCGATTCATAGGCGGCGGAGCCCAGTGCCAGCGACTCCAGGCCTTCCATCAACGGCATGATCACGCCCGGCGGTACGCCCTGCACCGCGAGCAGCCCGGCCGTGGCATTATGCTCGGTCAGGCCGATGCGCAGCGGATGACGGCGCATCAGGATCGGGATCAGATTGGGGTGCGCGCGCAACGCCTTCCAATATTCGATCGCATTGTTGATCAGCCATTCGCGCCAATCGGCGTTTGTCGTGTTCGGCGTGCGGACATTGGCCAAAGCGAGCTCGGAAGCGCCGACCAGGATATGCTCCTTGCTCTTGAAATGATGGTAGAGCGAAATGCCGCGCACATTGAGTTCATCGCCAAGACGGCGGATGCTCAGGGCATCCAGACCCTCTTCGTCGATGATCCGCAACGCGACCTCGAGCGTCTTGCGGCGGGAAATGAGCGCCTGTTTTGGCCGACCCATGGGCAGCTTTACTCCGAAAATGCGTGTCGTGTCTGGTATGCTCTAGCCGGGCTTGGCCAATGGAGCGATCATTTTCGTCAGCCCGGCGCTTGACGAATTGCGTCAGAAAACTATCAGTGTTAGGCAACTGCTCACAAGGCCGCTCAAGTGCGGTGGAAATCAGCGAGGCGGGAGGGTGTCGATGCAATATGCCGCGGCGGACTGGGTGGCGAATTATGCCCGGACGCAGCCCGGGGCACGGGCGCTCACCAATTTCGATACCGGCGAGACGCGCAGCTGGGCCGAGCTCGACGCCCGGGTCGGGCAGATTGCCCATGCGCTCCGGCACGAGCTGGGTCTCCAGCGCGGCGATCGGATCGCCAATATCTCCGATGGCGACCTGCGGCATTTCGAACTGCAATTCGCCTGCGCGCGCGCCGGCCTGGTCTGGGTGCCGCTCAATTTCCGCCACACCATCGTCGAGTTGAGCCGGGCCTGCCGCGAGATGCAGCCGCGGCTGATGCTGACCGATGCCGTCTGGGCCGAGACCGCGCGGGCCGTGGCGGCCGAGACCGGCATCCCGGTCACGCTCGACTGGGGCAGAGGCGGCGGGCTCGACGCAGTGCTCGGCGACGACAGGTATCTGCCGGCGAACGCCGATATGGATCCCGACGCCCCGCTCCAGATCCTCTATACCTCGGGCACGACCGGCACGCCCAAGGCGGCGATCGTCACGCTGGGCGCGATGGTCTGCTACGCGCTCCAGCAGGTGCAGTTCTGCGCCACTGCCGAGCCGGGACATCTGTTCCAGCCCATGCCGCTATTCCATTTCGGCGGGCTCAACACCGCGAGCAACCCGATCCTGTTCTTCGGCGGCCAGGTGACCGTGTCGGCGCGCTTCGATGCGACGGCCACGACGGTGTTCTGCGGCGATCCGGCCAATAAGGTGACGCATCTCTGCCTGCCGCCGGTGATGTATCAGATGATGGCGGAAAGCCCCTCCTTCGCCGCGGCCGATTTCTCGACATTCCGCCGTTTCGTCTGCGGCGGCGGCCGTGTGTCGGAGCGGCTGCGCGCGGCCTTTGAGCCCAAGGGCGCCCGCTTCGTGCCGCAATATGGCGGGACGGAGACCGGCCCCGTCACGTCGATGAACCCCGACCGGCTCGACAAGATCATGGCCGGATCGTGCGGCCAGAAGTCGATGCATATCGACATGCGCGTGGTCGACGAGCGCGGCGAAGATGTCGAGCGCGGCCAGCCCGGCGAGGTGTGGGTGCGCGGGCCCGGCGTCACGATCGGCTATCTCGGCACCGATGCGCGGATCGAGCGGCCCGAAGGCTGGCTGAAGACCGGTGATGTCGTGTGGGAGGACGAGGAGGGTTTCTTCTACGTCGTCGACCGGGTGAAGGACATGTACAAGTCAGGCGGCGAGAACGTCTTCTCGGCCGAAGTCGAGGGCGTGCTCCTCACCAACCCGGCGGTCGCCGAATGCGCGGTGATCGGCGTTGCCGACGAGCAATGGGGCGAGGTCGGGCTGGCCGTGGTCGTCGCGACCGCAGGGCATGACGTGACGATCGAGGCACTTCGCGCGACCTGCGAGGGCAAGCTCGCCCGCTACAAGCATCCCAAACATCTGACGCTCGTGGAATCCTTCCCCCGCAATGTGACCGGCAAGATCTCGAAACCCGCACTCCGCGTCCAGTTCGGCGGCAGCCGAAGCGTGTGACCAGCAAGGATCCGAAGATGGCAGAGCCCGTTCGTTACAGCCGCACGCCGTTCCTGATCGTCCACCGCGAGAACAAGGTGCGCAAGGACGTCTATGGCGCGATCGACGATGCGATCGTGTTGCAGGCCCAGCATATCCGCGGGGCCAATCCGTCGGACACGGTGCTGATCGTGATGCACCCGATCGGCGCGCCGGCCTGGCTGCCGGTGTTCGCGCAACTCGCCCGCGCCGGCCACCACATAATTGCCTGCGCCTCGCGCTACTGGACCGGCGACGCGCCGCTCGAGATGGAGAATGTGCTGCTCGATCTCGGCGCGTGCATCAAGGATGCCAAGGAGCGGCTCGGCTACGGCAAGACCGTGCTGCTCGGCTGGAGCGGCGGCGGCTCGCTGATGGCGGGCTATCAGGCCGAGGCCGAAAAGCCGGTGATCCAGCTCAGCGCTTCGGGCGAGGAGACGCCGCTGGCCGGTGCGCCCTTGATCGCCGGCGACGCGATCATGCTGGTGGCCTCGCATCGCAGCCGCCACAAATTGCTGACCGGGCAGATCGACCCGTCGGTGCTCGACGAGGCTGATCCCGACAAGCGCGATCCGGCGCTCGATCTCTACGATCCCGCCAACCTGGCCCAGCCGCCTTACCAGGCCGATTTCATCGCCACCTATCGCCAGGCGCAGATCGACCGCAACCGGCGGATCAGCGCCTGGGCGAAGGACAAGCTCGCGAGCCTGAAGGCGAAGGGCGATGCGCATGGCGAATTCTGCTTCGTCGTCCACCGGACCATGGCCGATCCGCGCTGGATCGACCCGACCGTCGACCCCAACCAGCGCAAGCCCAACTGGACCTATCTCGGCGATCCGCGCGTGGTGAACGACAGCGCCGCGGCGCTGGGCCGGTTCAACGCGCTGCGCGGCTGGCTGTCGCAATGGAGCTATGACGACGCCCAGGTGGATTCGGTCGATGCCGGGCCGCGCATCTCGGTGCCCGGCATGGTGATCACCGCGGGCGCCGACGATGCCTGTCCGCCCGAGCATACCGACCTGATGTTCGACGCGCTCGGCTCGGCCGACAAGCAGAAGGTCACGATCGACGGGGCCAATCATTATTTCACCGGCGCGGACGGCAAGTCGCATCTCACCCAGGTGGTCGGGATCATTTCCGACTGGCTCACCGAGCGCGATCTCGTCAACGATACCGTGCTCGCCGGCACGCGCATCGCCGCCTGACCGGGAGATTATCATGGCATTATTCGACGATTATCGGGCGATCCTGTTCAAGCGGCGCGGTCGCGTGCTCGAGGTGACGCTCAACCGGCCCGACAAGCTCAATGCGACCGATGCCGTGCTCCATGCCGAGCTGGCGCGGGTGTTCGTGGAGATTTCGAGCGATCCGGGCAGCGACGTGGTGGTGCTGACCGGCGCCGGCCGCGCCTTTTCGGCCGGTGGCGATATCGGCTGGATGCAGGAGATGATCGACCAGGAGAACGGCTTCGACCAGACCGCGCGCGAGGCCAAACAGATCGTGTTCGGGCTGATCGATTGCGAGAAGCCGGTGATCTGCAAGATGAACGGC
>NZ_JAQGLC010000261.1 GCF_028293085.1 Sphingomonas bacterium | reverse complement strand
AGACGGAGCTTGCGGCAAGGGCGAAGGTTGGTCGACGCGTCGTAAGTGAGATCGAAAACGGAAAATCTTCCGTGCAAGCTCTGCAGCTATTCAGCGTCTGCTTGGCAGCCGATATGGAATTGCTCGTCCGGCGGGAGGAGCCCCGTTCCGAGCCGGCGCCGCACTCCCGTCCGGATGTGCCACTAAGCCAGTCCGTGCTGTTCGCCCATTTGCCGGAAAATGGCATGCGGCCCGACCAGCCATGATCGATCAATAAGTCGATCGATGCAGAAAATAGTCATGTTACCCTTCAGCATTCGCCGCCCTGGCCGGTCTGTCACGAAGCGTGTCGGCGCAAGCGGCGCCTAGGGCTGCTCGCCCCCGCTCGTAGACAAGCGCGTCACTGGAGCGTAATGCAGCAACGTCGTTCCGATCTTGATCGTGAGGAGCGGCCCGCAATCGCGGCGAACACAGGCTCTCGGCTTCGGTCGGGCGGCCTGCGAAATAAAATACCTTTGGGGAATACGCGGGGGCGTGTTCCTGTGTTCGCGTCGATCAACCGTCCCGATCGGCGGGCCGGTGCGGTCAACACGGGGTTTTGCTGTGTTTACTGGAATCCTGCTGATTGCCGCTGCGCAGAGCACTGGCGCGGCTTCCTCGCCTTGCGAGAAACTGATGAGGGACTTTGTACAGAACGAAGTCGCTTACTCGCTCGTATTTGACCTGCACCGAGACGTTCGAAGCGCCAGCGAGCAATATGCGCAAACGACGGGCGATTGGTCCAAATTGGCAGCTGAGCGCCGAGAGCATTCCGCTAGCGAAGAAGAATTCAAGGCGCAGGGTGATAAGCTGACCGGTCTGCTGGCAGCGCGCCGATGCCCTTTACCCGATCATGTAGCCAGTCCGAATACGTTTCGCAGGGACATGAATGCCTGCACCACGGCAAAGGGTACGTCGGGTGAGCAGGAGGCCTGCGATTTCATAGAGCGCGCGGTAAGGCGCTCTATGAAAGCGGCTTTCGAACCGCCTCGGCGTAATAGGTTGAGCCGCGCTACCGATAAATAGGAGATGCCAGTCTTAATCATGTGTGGGTACAACTGTGGGATCGAAGTTGCAAAATCCCGAATTTACCCTGTAAAATCAGTATCATGTTAGAAGAAATTGGCGGAGCGGGAGGGATTCGAACCCTCGATACGCTTTTGGCGTATACTCACTTTCCAGGCGAGCGCCTTCGACCACTCGGCCACCGCTCCGCATTCCCTGGCAGGAGGCTGCCCCTAGAGGCTGGCGCGCGGGGGTGCAAGCCATGGCCGATTGCGGGACCTGCGCGCTTCATGCCACAACCGCTTTATGCTGACCTCCCTTCTCGCGCTGCTCGCCGGCGTACAGGCCGCCCCGCCGCCACCCGCGCCGACGCCGCCGGCTCCGCCGCTTCCCTCCGATGCGATCGCTGCCGACTGGCGGCCGATCCCGGATGACGAGCTGATGATCATCACGCTGACGGGCGATCGCACCGTCGCGATCCGCCTTGCGCCGCGTCTCGCGCCCGAGCATGTCGCCAATGTCCGCAAGCTCGCGCTCGCGCATTGGTGGGATGCGACCAGCGTGTACCGCGTGCAGGAGAATTGGGTCACGCAATGGGGCGACGACACCGAGAAGAAGAAGCTCCCCGAAAATGTCGTGGAATCGCCCGCGGCCGAATTCGACATCCCCGCCTTCGATGCCGTGCAACGCCTGACGCGCGCCGATGCCTATTCGACCGTGTCGGGCGTCACCGCCGATGGCTGGCCGGTGGCGAGCGACGGCACGGCCGCCTGGATCCCGCATTGCTACGGCACGGTCGGGGTCGCACGCGACGCGCTGCCGAACACGGGCAGCGGATCGGAGCTGTTCACGCCGATCAGCGGCGGCGCGCGGCGGCTCGACCGCAACTACACGATCGTCGGCCGCATCGTGGAGGGCATGAAATATATGTCGGCGATGCCGCGCAGCGATGCGACGATGGGCGTCTATGCGACGGCGCCGGAGCGTACGGCCATCGTCTCGGTACGGCTGGCGAGCGACCTGCCCGCGGCGGAACGCCCGAAGTTCGAATATCGCTCGGCCGATAACGCGCGCTTCGCCGCCATGATCAGGCTGCGCGAACATCCCGCGGCGCCGACAATCGGGCTGGGCGGCGTCGATATCTGCGACGTGCCGCTCGCGGCCCGCCGGGTGGGCGCCAAATAGGAAGCATCCCGGCGGAGGCCCGACAATCAGCCTTCCCGCAGTCGCTTGATTCCATGTCGCGATGCGACGCCCTGTCCTCGGTCACGGACAATCATGGCGAGGGAGATCACGCTGGGCCGGCCATGACGCCCGATCAGCGACCGACCCAGTCGGCGACCTCCGCCGCGACCTGGTTGGCGGCCTGGTTGATGCCCACCCCCGCCGCGCCCGGCTCGATCGCGGCGATCGGTACGCGCGCCTCGAAGCGGCGCTTCTCGATGACATTGCCGTCCTTGCGCATCAGCGATCCGTCAAACGTCACCACCGCTTCGTTCGAGCCCGCCGCGACGCCGAAATTGCGCAGCTCGCCCGACAGGCGCGCGCCGGGATCGGCAAAGGATTGGCTGTTGCTCAGCACGACCCGCCCGGTCTTCGCCGCGACGGTGTCCGACAGCAGCCGTGCGAACAGGCGCGCGGGTGGCTCCACCCACTGCGCATTGGCGATATAGGCGAGATCGGTCGCGCTGGTCTGCACCGGCACCCGCGTGGTCGCGAGCGCCTGCGACACCGCCGGCACCTGGATCGTGATCGTCGCGACGGTGGCCGAGGACTGGGTTTCGCCCGCCGGAAGCGTCGCCGCCGAGGTGATCGTCAGCAGCGAGGGCGGGGGCTTGGCGCCGAAGCTGATGCACGCCGAGAGCGGAGCCAGTGCCAGCAGCGCGAGCGCGGGCCTGAGGGTGCGGATGCGCATCATGAGCCTCATTTCTTCTTGCCCTTGTAATCCGGAAGCTTCGGCCCGCCGACGAGCGCGCCGGCACCGCCCTGATCGATCTTCTCCGCAACCCCGGTGAGCGCGGCCGACATCACGCGGAGATCGCGCACGAGCTGCCCGATCTCCGGCATGGTCTGTTTCGAGAAGGACTGGACGCCAGGCTTCGCCTCGGTCAGCACCGCGTCGAGCGTTTCCATGCTGTGTTGCGCGGCGGCGACTGCCTTGTTGAGGTTCTGGGTCGCCGGTTTGACGTCGTTGGTCAGCACGCCGTTGGTCGTCTCCGCCAGCTGGCCGATCTGCTGCGCGGCGTCGCCCGCCTTCTGGATCGCGGTACGGGTCTCGGCGATGGTCGCCGCGATCTCCGGCCCACGATCGGCGAGCGCACCGGTCAGCCGGTTGGTGTTGTTGAGGATTCCGGTGATCGACGCCTGGTTCTTGTCCGACAGCAATTCGGTCAGCCGCTCGGTCAGGGTCGAGAGTCGCTCGAGCAGCTTCGGCGCCGAATTGAGCAGCGCGCCCAGCCCGCCCTGCTTGGGCGGGATGACGGGGACGCCGGCCGGGCAATCCTGCTCGGGATGGGCATCGGGGCAGCGGATCGGCGGCGCGCCTTTGACCGCGCCGTCGAGCTGGATCTCGCTGACGCCGGTAAAGCCGACGCCCTGGATCGTCGCGGTCGTGCCCTGCAGCACCGGGGTTTCGTCGTTCACGCTGATGCGGACACGGACGAACTGGGGATCGGGCTTCCACAGCGAGATCTCCTTGACCTGGCCCGAGGGCACGCCGGAAAAAGCGACCGTCGAGCCCTTGTTCAGGCCGTCGACCGATTGCTTGAAGAAGATGTCATACTCCTTTTCCGCGGTCGCGTTCCACCGCGCGATCCACACGAAGAAGATCGCGAGCACAGCCAGCAGGATCAGCACGACGCTGCCGACAAGGACGTGGTTCGATCGGGTTTCCATCAGTCGCTAGCCCCTGTCTTGTCGGCTGTCTTGTCGGCCGCGCTGCCGGCGGTCTGCTCCGCGGTCTTTTCATGCTGCCGGGCGCGCTTGAGCGTAGCCGTGGCGGCCCGGCCGCGCGGACCCTTGAAATATTCCTGGATCCACGGGTGATCCAGCGCGAGAAGCTCGTCGATCGTGCCCACCGCGATCACCTTCTGGTCGGCGAGCACCGCGACCCGGTCGCAGATGGCGTACAGGGTATCCAGATCGTGGGTGATGAGGAAGACGGTCAATCCCATCGTCTTCTGGAGCGAGGCGATCAGCTCGTCGAACGCGGCCGCGCCGATCGGGTCGAGCCCTGCCGTCGGCTCGTCGAGGAACAGCAGTTCGGGATCGAGCGCGAGCGCCCGGGCAAGGCCGGCGCGTTTGCGCATGCCGCCGGACAGCTCGGCCGGGTATTTCGGCCCGGCATCGGGCGAGAGCCCCGTCATCACCACCTTGTAGGCGGCGATCTCGTCGAGCAGCGCTTCGTCCAGCTCGGGATAGAATTCGCGTAGCGGAACCTGGGTATTCTCGGCGACGGTCAGCGTCGAGAACAGGGCGCCGCCCTGGAACAGCACGCCCCAGCGCTTGCGGATATTGGTCGCCTCGGTTTCCTCGCGGTCGACCGTATTCTCGCCGAATACGGTGATCTCGCCCTCGTCGGGCACCTGCAATCCGATGATCGAGCGCATCAGCACCGATTTGCCAGTGCCCGATCCGCCGACAACGCCGAAGATCTCGCCGCGCTTCACTTCCAGATCGAGCCCGTCATGCACGATCTGCTCGCCAAAGCTGTTCTTCAGCCCATGGACCGAGATGACGGTCTCGCTGCCGCGCGCCGGGCTCATGTCCAGCCCAGCCAGGTGAAGAAGACCGCAAAGACCGCGTCGAGCACGATGACGAGGAAGATCGCCTGAACCACCGCGGAGGTGGTGCGCAGGCCGACCTGCTCGGCATCGGCCTCGACGAGCATGCCCTGGAAGCAGCCGGCGATGGCGATGATCGCGCCGAACACCGGCGCTTTGACCAGGCCGACATAGAGATCGGTGATCGGCACGACCTCGCGGATGCGCTGGACGAAGGTGACGGGCGGGATGCCGAGCGAGATCCAGCAGAACAATCCGCCGCCGATGATCGAGATCAGCGACGCGTAGAAGCCGAGCAGCGGCATCATCACCACCGCGGCGATCACCCGGGGCAACACCAGCGCCTCCATTGGCGACACGCCGATCGTGCGCATCGCGTCGATCTCCTCGGTCAGCTTCATCGTGCCGATCTGCGCGGCGAAGGCCGAGCCGGAGCGGCCGGCGACCATGATCGCGGTCATCAGCACGCCGAGTTCGCGTAGCGTGATTCGACCGATCAGGTTGATCGTGAACACCTCGGCGCCGAACTGGCGAAGCTGCACCGCGCCCTGCTGGCCGATGACGATGCCGATCAGGAAGCTCATCAGCCCGATGATGCCGAGCGCGGTGACGCCGACCACCTCGAAACGCTGGACGGTCGCGTTGAAGCGGAAGCGGCGATGCTTGATGACGCTGCCGAACGCCATCACGGTCGCGCCGAGAAAGCCGAGCAGGCCGTACAGCGTCTTCAGCCCGATCACGACCGCATCGCCGATCTCGCCGACCACGCGGACGATTCCGACATCGGCGGGTGGCCGCATCGCGACCGGCTGGTCGGCAGCCTCGACCTGCTGGAGCAAATGCTTGCTGTCAGGGTTCAGACCGTCGATCGTCGCGCCATGCTGGGCTCCGAAGCGGTGGACCAGCCACGCGCCGATCGTGTCGATCCGCTCGATCCCGCTCAGGTCGATCGTGTCGACCTTGCCGTCATAGGCGCGCAGCCGCTCGGGCAGGTCTCCGATCTTCGCCAGCGACAGGCTGCCGGTGAAGCGCAGGACATCGCGGTCGCCGGTGCGCTCGTGCGAGAAGGCGGCCATCTCGTTCATATCGCGCACCATTGGTGCAATCGCGCTGGATCGGCAAGTCGCACCGTGCGTAGGATAAGCGGATGAAGCTCGCCATCTACGACATGGACAAGACGATCACGCATGCGCCGACCTGGACGGCCTTCCTGATCGAGACCGCGCGCGCCGAGGCGCCGTGGCGTCTGGCCCTGCTCCCGCTCGCCGGGTTGGCGACCGCGGCCTATGCCGTGAAAGCGATCGATCGCGCCCGCCTGAAGCAGGTCACCCAGCGGCTGCTGCTCGGGCACAGGATGCGTGAGGGGGATGCGCAGCGCGCCGCCGACCGCTTTGCCGATCGTGTCGTCGCCTCGGGCGTGTTTGCCGGCGCGCGCGCGCAGATCGCGGCGGATCGCGCCGCCGGATATCGGCTGGTGATGGCGACGGCGTCCTATCGCTTCTACGCGGGTGCGATCGCCGCGCGGCTCGGCTTCGACGATGTGATCGGCACCGAAGTCGAGCGGGCGGGCGACACGCTCCGGGCACGGATTTCGGGGGAGAATTGCTACGGCCCCGCCAAGCTGCGGATGATCGAGGCGTGGATGGCCGCGAACGGGATCGCGCGCGCCGAGGCCGATGTGCGATTCTACTCCGATCACGTGTCCGATGCACCCGCGCTGGAATGGGCGGACGAGGCGTTCGCGGTCAATGCGCATGGGCCGCTCCGGATACTCGCCCGCGAGCGCGGCTGGCCCATGATCGACTGGGAGCGATAACGGCTCACAGCAGCACATCCACGCTGTGGATGATCAGGCCGACCAGCCCGCCGACCAACGTGCCGTTGACGCGGATATATTGCAGGTCCCGGCCGACCGCATTCTCCAGCCGGCGCGTGATCGTCCGCGCATCCCAGCCACGCACCGTCTCCGACACCAGCCGAACGATGCCGTCGCCATAATCCGCCGCCATGCCGACGGTCGCCCGGCGCACGAAGCGGTTGATCGTCGCGCGCAGCATCGCATCCTGCTGCAAGGTGCCGCCGAGCTGGCGCAGCGCGTCGCCCAGCTGGCCGGTCAACGCCGCATCCGGATCCCGCGCGATGCGCAGCAGCGCGGTGCGCGCCTGCTCCCACAGACCGTCGAGCCAGCGCTGCATCGCCGGGTTGTCGATGATCTCGGCCTTCACCGCCTCGACCCGGGCGCGCATCCGCTCGTCATGCTGAAGGTCGTGGGCGAGCGTCGCGAGGCCCTCCTCCGCCTTGGCGCGAAGCGGATGGCCGGGGTCTTCGGCCATGTCGTAGATAAGATTGTCGAGGCCATCGATGATCTTGTTGGCGAGCGTCTCGTCGAGGCCGGTCCAGCGCATCACCGTACCGGCGCGTTCATGGACCATCGCGCGGATCATTGGCTCGTTGGCGGCAAGCACCTTGGACGCCCAGCGGATGATGCCGTCGAGCAGCGGGGCGTGGCGTTGCTCGGCGATTGCCGCAGTCAGCGCCTGGCCGAGCAGCGGCGAGACGTCGAGCGCGCGCAACCGCTGTCCGATCGTCGTCTTGACCATGCCGCCAAGCCGCTGCTGGTCGAACGCATCGAGCATGTCGGCGGCGAGCCGCGAGGCGCCGACGCGCAGGCGCCCCTGCGTGCCCGCCGGGCTCGCCAGCCAGCGCCCGGCCGCGCCGGCAACATCGACCTGGCGCATCCGCCGCGCGACGACCCCGGGAATGAGGAAATTGTCGCGCAGGAAATTGGCAAGCGTCGCGCCGATCCGATCCTTGTTGCGCGGGATGATCGCGGTGTGCGGGATCGGCAGGCCGAGCGGATGGCGGAACAGGGCGGTGACCGCGAACCAGTCGGCGAGGCCGCCGACCATCGCGGCCTCGGCAAAGGCACGGACGAAGCCAACCGCCGGGTGAAGATGGTCGAGCGCACGGGCGGCGAGGAAGATTCCCGCCATCAGCACGAGCAGCCCGGTCGCGATCCAGCGCATCCGGCGCAGGCCCGCCGGAATGGTCTCCCCGTTGCGGGGTGCGCGCGAAAGCAGATTCATGAGCGAAACAATCCCCGAAACCCGGGATTGTTCAAGGGGCAGCCCAATATAAGGTCCGGACCCGAGATTGAGCGGGTCCGGACACAGGCTTTATTCGGCGGGCTGGGGCTCGTCGTCACCTGGGCGATAGACGATCGTCGCGGGCTTGCCGCCCAGCTTCGGCGTCGGATCGTGATCGATCACCGGCCGCCCGTCATCGCCGGGGCGATAGGTGAGCAGGCGGCGGCCGAGCTTCGGCCCGATCCATTTCTCGATGCCGACCGCGAGGCTGAAGCTTGCCGGCACGATCAGCAGCGTCAGCACGGTCGAGAGGGTGAGGCCACCGATCACGACGATGCCCATCGGCGCACGCCACGATCCGTCGCCGCTCAGCGAGAGCGCGGTCGGCACCATGCCCGCGACCATCGCGACCGTCGTCATGACGATCGGCTGAGCGCGTTTGTGGCCCG
>NZ_JAQGLC010000246.1 GCF_028293085.1 Sphingomonas bacterium | reverse complement strand
CGGCAGCGCGACGGCGGCGACGGGCCGGGCGAGCTCAACATGGATTTCGCGCGCGGCTGGATCGGGCTCGAGCCGGGACCGTATGAGAGACTGGTCGGCTTCGTGAATTACGAGCGCAGCGACAACAGCTATGACGAGCCGGCCGGCATCCCGCCGTTCAACAACAGCACGGCCAAGCACAATTTACTCGCCTTCGGCTTCGCCAGCCACGAGTTCGGCGCGCGCAACGTCCTGACGCTGGGCGGCGGCTATGGCGACAAGACGACCGACGGGTTGAACCGCGACCTGAACCCGCAGCCGAGCCCGTCGCTGATCGCCAGCGGCTTCGCGCAGGACAGCCGCTTCGCCTTCGCCGCGGCGCGCTATGCGCGATCGGCCGGACGGCTCGACATGGAGGCCGGGATCGAGGCGATCTGGTTTCGCGCGACCAACAATCTCTACGACCTGTATGATCTCGACCAGTTCGGCATCGTCAAATTCGACGACATCTCGACCTCGCGTTTCCGCCAGCAGCGTTATTATGCCGATGCGCGCTGGTCGCCGCGCGGCAGCCTCATCCTGGAGGGCCAGGTCGCCTGGGTGGATTCCCGGCTGACCCGGGACGGCACCAATTTCTTCCGGGTCGACGATTTGACCCCGACCGACACCGCGGCGCTCGATTTCCGGCTCGGCGCGGCGTTCGAGCCGGCCCGCGGCCATTGGCTGCGCGGCGCCTTCCTGCGCGAGACATCGTCCGAGGTGCCCTTCACCTTCGCGCCGACGGGCGCGATCGGGCTGCGCGGCAATATCGCACCGGTGACGTTCGGCGGCCAGTCCGACAGCGCGATCCTGCGCTGGGACGCGGAATGGAATGCGCATGTCTTCACCAGCGTGGAATTCCAGCACCAGGCGTTCGGCGCGCTCGTCATCCCGACCTCGGACGACCAGGCCTATGTCGGTTTCCGGAACGCGCGGATCGATCGGCTGCGCGGCACGGTGAATGTCTGGCCGGGCGGCAATTTCGGGCTGGCCGCCACCTATGCCTGGGCGCGCGGGCATGGCGACGAGCTGGTCTCCCCCGGCTTCGTCCACGACACCCTGCCCTATCTGCCTGGCCATTTCGCGCAGGGATCGGTGAGCTGGACCTCGCCGGCGCGGGTGAAGATCGAGGTGCATGAGAGCTGGTCGGCCAACCAGCGCGATTTCTTCCATGTCGTGCGCCCGGCATCCTTCCTGACCGATGCCGAGCTGACCTGGGAGCCGCTCGACAAGAGGATCGAGCTGGCGGTTTCGGTCGAGAATATCTTCGCGACCGAGAATACGCCGCGCTTCAGCCTCGGGCGTATCGTGTCGGCCACGCTGGCGTTCCGCTTCTGATGCAGGCGCGGCGGCGCCTCGGCCTTCGCGCGCTGCTCGCAGCGATCATGATCGCGCTGGTGTGCAGCGCTGGGGCGCTGAACCTGTTCGAGCCGGTCGACGGGCAGATATTCGACCGGCTCTCGACATTGGCGCCGGCGCGGCCCGCCGAACCTGGGGCGCTGCTGGTGGCGATCGACGAGCCGAGCTTTTCGGCGATCGGCAGGCAATGGCCCTGGCCGCGCGATCTCCACGCGCAATTGCTGACCGCGCTTCGGCATGCCGGCGCGAAGGTGGTCGCGCTCGACATCGTCTTCGCCGAGCCTTCGGAGGCCGATGCGGCGCTCGCCCGCGCCGCGGGCAGGGATAGTTTGTTCGCGGCCGACGAGACGATCATCGAAGCACCCTATGGCACCAGCCTGGTGCGGACCGAGCCGTTGCCGGTGCTGCTCGCCAGCGGCGCGCGATCGGGCGTTGCGAGCCTGTCGATGGACGGCGACGGGGTGATGCGCCGTGTGCCGCGTTATCCCGACGGCTTCATGGCACGGCTCGCGGCGATGACCGGCGCGACGCCCGACATGAAGCGGCAGGGCGGGCGGCTGATCCAGTATTTCGGGCCGGCCGGCAGCTATCCGCGCATCTCCTATTACCAGGCGCTCGAGCCGGAGAAATATCTGCCGCCGGGCATGCTCAAGGGCCGGGTCATCCTGGTCGGCCAGGCGCTGCAGGCCAGCCCCGACGCGGGCAAGGGCGGCACCGATGCGTTCGAGACGCCGTGGACGGCGGCGACGGGCAAGCTCAGCGCGGGGGTCGAGGTGCAGGCGACGATCCTCGACAATCTGCTGTCGGGCCTGGCGATCGCGCCCGCGCCGGACTTCGCGCTCTACCTGCTGGCGCTGCTCGGCGGGCTGGCTGGCTGGTTCGCCTCGATCCCTCGGGCGCCGTTGCGCAAGGCGTTGCTCGGCCTTGCCGGACTGGCGGCGCTGGCGTTGCTGTCATGGCTCACGCTGCGCTTCGGCCGGGTCTGGGCCTCGCCGGTCGCGCCGGCCGCGGCGCTGGCAGCGGTGGTGATGGCGCTCGCCGCGCTCGACCTGTCGGTGGAGCAGCGGCGGCGGCGCGCGATCCAGGCGGCGTTCGGCCATTATGTCGCGCCCGCCGTGGTCGAGCGGCTGATCGCCGATCCCGCCCTGCTCAATCTCGGCGGAGAGACGCGCGAGATGACGATCCTGTTCGCCGATATCCGCGGCTTCACCGCGATCGCGGAGGCGATGAAGGACGATCCGCAGGGGCTGACCCGGACGATCAACGCGATCCTGACGCCCTTGTCCGAGATCGTGCTCGAGCACCGGGGCACGATCGACAAATATATCGGCGATTGCATCATGGCGTTCTGGAACGCGCCGCTCGACGATCCCGATCATGCGCTGCACGGCCTCGGGGCGGCACGGGCGATGCTGGACGCGATGGAGGCGATCAACGCCGGGCTGCGCGCGGAGGCGGGGCGCGACATTGCCGAGGTGCGGATCGGCATCGGGCTCAATTCGGGGCGGTGCGTGGTCGGCAATATGGGATCGGCGGCGCGCTTCGATTATTCGGTGCTGGGCGATGCGGTGAACGTCGCCGCGCGGCTCGAGGCCCTGTGCAAGACCTATGAGGTGCCGCTGGTCATCGGGGCGAGCACGGCGGCTTTGCTGCCCGACGATATCGCCTTATGCGAGATCGATCGCATCGCGGTTCGCGGGCGGAGCCAGAGCGAGGCGATCTTCGCGCTCGGCTAGGATCGACCGGCCGCCCTCGGGCGGCCGGTGGTCGCTCACTTGCTGGCGATGTCGCCGGTCTCGGCCTTGTACTGCTCGCGGACGAACGCCCTGGCCAATGTCTGGGTGCGGAAGGTGTCCTCCAGCAGCTCGGCCGACACGAGCGGATAGCCTTGCGAATTGTAGCGGGTGGTCCGCACGGTCACGCGGAACACGCCTTCCTCGTCCTTGGCGACGAGGAACGGGCGAACGGGAATTCTAGACATAATTACTCCTGAAAAAAGGTGACGCAGGGGCCGGATCAGGCCGGCTGGTCTTCCGCGGCGTCGGCGATGGCCGCCTCGGTGGTGAGCAGCAGGCCGGCGACCGACGCCGCATCCTGCAGCGCCGAGCGCACGACCTTGGTGGGATCGACCACGCCCGCTTCGACGAGATTCTCGTACTGCTCGGTCTGGGCGTTGAAGCCCATATTCTGGTCGTTGCCGTCGATCAGCCTGCCCGCGACGACGCCGCCGTCATGGCCGGCATTCTCGGCGATCTGGCGCAAAGGCGCCTGCAGCGCGGTGCGGACGATATCCACGCCGCGCGTCTGATCGTCGTTCGCGCCCTTCAGATTGACGAGCGCCCTGGACGCATAGAGCAGGGCGGTTCCGCCGCCGGGGACGATACCTTCCTCGACCGCGGCGCGGGTCGCGCTGAGCGCATCGTCGACGCGGTCCTTGCGCTCACGCATCTCGACCTCGGTCGAGGCGCCGACCTTGATGATCGCGACGCCGCCGGAGAGCTTGGCGAGGCGCTCCTGGAGCTTCTCCTGGTCATATTCGCTGTCGGTGTTCTCGATCTGCTGCTTGATCGCCTCGACCCGCGCGGCGATCGCCTCCGGCGTGCCCGCACCATCGACGATGGTCGTCGTATCCTTGTCGATTGTGATGCGCTTGGCGGTGCCGAGCATGTCGAGCGTCACGCTCTCCAGCTTGATGCCGAGATCCTCCGACACGGGCTGGGCGGCAGTGAGGATCGCGATATCCTCCAGCATCGCCTTGCGGCGATCGCCGAAGCCGGGCGCCTTGACGGCCGCGACCTTGAGGCCGCCGCGCAGCTTGTTCACGACGAGCGTGGCGAGCGCCTCGCCCTCGATATCCTCGGCGATGATGAGCAGCGGACGGCTGGTCTGGATCACTGCCTCGAGGATCGGGAGCAACGCCTGCAGGCTCGACAGCTTCTTCTCGTGGATCAGGATATAAGGGTCCTGAAGCTCGATCGACATCTTCTCCGGGTTGGTGATGAAATAGGGGCTGAGATAGCCGCGATCGAACTGCATGCCCTCGACCACCTCGAGCTCGAAGTCGACGCCCTGGGCGTCCTCGACGGTGATCACGCCTTCCTTGCCGACCTTGTCCATCGCCTCGGCGATGCGGCGGCCGATCTCCTCGTCGCCATTGGCGGAGATGATGCCGACCTGCGCGATCTCCTCATTATTGGCGACTGGCTTGGAGCGTGCCTTGAGATCGTCGACCACCCGCAGCACGGCGAGATCGATGCCGCGCTTCAGGTCCATTGGGCTGACCCCGGCGGAAACCGACTTCATCCCCTCGCGCACGATCGCCTGGGCGAGCACGGTCGCGGTGGTGGTGCCGTCACCGGCGATGTCGTTGGTCTTCGAGGCCACTTCGCGCACCATCTGGGCGCCCATGTTCTCGAACTTGTCCTTCAGCTCGATTTCCTTCGCGACCGTAACACCGTCTTTGGTGATGCGGGGCGCGCCGAAGCTCTTGTCGATAACGACGTTGCGGCCCTTGGGGCCCAGGGTCACCTTCACCGCGTCGGCGAGGATGTCGACGCCGCGCAGAATGCGCTCACGGGCGTCGCGGG
>NZ_JAQGLC010000231.1 GCF_028293085.1 Sphingomonas bacterium | reverse complement strand
TATCCCGCCGCACAATCTCGGTGAAGTGGTCGATGCGTGCCTCGCCTATATCGAGAATGGTGCAATCTCGGTCGACGTGTTGATGGAGATTGTGCCCGGCCCGGATTTCCCGACCGGCGGCATCATCCTCGGCCGCACCGGCTGCAAGAACGCCTATCATGAGGGCCGTGGCTCGATCATGGTGCGGTCGCGCCACATCCTCGAAGAGAATCGCGGCGACAAGCGCGCGATCGTGCTGACCGAAATCCCCTACCAGACCGGCAAGAACGCGCTGGTCGAGAAGATCGCCGAGGCCGCCAAGGACAAGCGGATCGAAGGCATCTCGGACATCCGCGACGAATCGAACCGCCACGGCGTCCGCATCGTCATCGACCTGAAGCGCGATGCGACGCCTGAAGTCGTGCTCAACCAGCTCTGGCGCCACACGCCCGCGCAATCGAGCTTCCCGGCCAATATGCTCGCGATCCGCGGCGGCCGCCCCGAGACGCTCAATTTGCGCGACATCATCGAGGCCTTCGTCAAGTTCCGCGAAGAGGTCATCACCCGGCGCTCGAAGTTCGAATTGGCGAAGGCCCGTGAGCGCGCCCACATCTTGCTCGGCCTGGTGGTCGCAACCACCAATCTTGACGAGATGGTGAAGATCATCCGCGGCTCGTCGAGCCCCCCCGTCGCCCGCGCCGCGCTGATGGCGCGCGAATGGCCGATCGCGGAGATCGCCCCGTACATCAAGCTGGTCGAAGCGGTCGAAAAGGAGATCGAGGGCGACAGCTATCGCCTGTCCGACATCCAGGTCCGCGCGATCCTCGACCTGCGCCTGCATCGCCTTACCGCGCTCGGCCGCGACGAGATCGGCGACGAGTTGAAGACGCTCGCTGAATCGATCACCGAGCTGCTCGCGATCCTCGCCGACCGGGTGAAGCTCTATGCGGTGATGAAGGATGAGCTCGCCGCCGTGCGCCTCGCCTTCGCCACGCCGCGCAAGACCGAGATCGCCGCTGCCGCCGACGGCATCGACGACGAGGACCTGATCGAGCGCGAGGACATGGTCGTTACCGTGACCATGCAGGGCTATATCAAGCGCACCACGCTCGACACCTTCCGCGCCCAGCGTCGCGGCGGCAAGGGCCGCGCCGGCATGGCGACCAAGGAAGAGGATATCGTCACCGAGCTGTTCGTGACGAGCACCCATACCCCGGTGCTGTTCTTCTCGACCCACGGCAAGGTCTACCGGATGAAGGTCTGGCGCCTGCCCGAGGGCGGCGCCGCCACCCGCGGCCGGCCGATGGTCAATCTGCTGCCGCTGGCGGAAGGCGAGACGATCTCCACCGTGCTCGCACTGCCCGAGGACGAGGCGGAATGGGGCGCGCTGCACGTCATGTTCGCGACCGCAAAGGGGACGGTCCGCCGCAACTCGATGGATGCGTTCACCAACGTGCCCTCGAACGGCAAGATCGCGATGCGCTTCGACGACGAGAGCGACGACCGGCTGATCGGAGTCGCCCTGCTCAGCGAGCATGACGACGTGTTGCTCGCGACGCGCCAGGGCAAGGCGATCCGTTTTGCCGGCGACGATGTGCGCGAGTTCCAGAGCCGCACCTCGACCGGCGTGCGCGGCATGACGCTGAAGGGCGACGATGAGGTGATGTCGCTGTCGATCCTGCACCGCGTCGGCACCAGCCAGGAGGAGCGCGAGGCCTATCTCCGCTTCGCCCCGTGGAAGCCCGAAAAGGACGGCGAGCCGGACATGGATGGCGCGCGCTTCGAGGAGCTGATGAGCCGAGAGCAGTTCATCCTGACGGTCTGCGCCAATGGCTATGGCAAGCTGTCCAGCGCCTATGAATATCGCCGCACCAATCGCGGCGGCCAGGGGATCACCAATATCGACAATATCGCCCGCAACGGCCCCGTCGTGGCCAGCTTCCCGGCATCGAAGGGCCATCAGCTGATGCTGGTGACCGACCAGGCCAAGCTGATCCGCATGTCGCTGGGCGATCTGCGCGTGATCGGGCGCGGTTCGGCGGGCGTGAAGCTGTTCGATGTCGGCAAGGACGAGCATGTCGTCTCCGCGGCGCGGATCGAGGAGACTGAGGAAGAGGCCGAGATCGATCTGACCGACGGCCCGGTCGTCGCGGAGCCAACACCCGATGGCGATACCGGCGAGGATCTGGCGGACGGCGGCGAGGCGTAAGACGGCTGGGCCCGCCGCACCCTGTGGCGGGTCCCTCGCAAGGCCGTCTGCGCCATGCTATATTAAGCCGATGAAGGTCGAGCGCGCGATATTCGAGCAGACCGACCCTGACGCCGAGGCGGCAGCCGATGCTCGCGCGGACGCCGACATCAAGGCGGGCCGGACGGTCGATCATGCGGATGTCGCTGCGTGGCTGGCCAAATGGGGAACTCCCGATGAGATCCCCGCGCCGCCCGAATGGCTCGCATAGTCTGGACGCGGGAAGCGCTCGCCAGTCCCGAACTGATCCGCTCCTACATTCATCAGTTCGATCCGCAGGCGGCGCATCGAATGGCGCTGCGCCTGATCGAGGCCGGTGACAGCTTGAGGACGTTCCCCGATCGCGGACGGCCCGTATCGGGTGGGCGGCGCGAACTTGTGACGATCCCGCCCTACATCATCCGCTATAAATTTGACGGCGAACGAGTCTTCATCGTCGGAGTTCGTCACAGCGCGCAGCTTTCGGATTAGCCGAGCAGCTTGCGGCCGAGCGGACCCCGAGAAAGTCCGGGATGACGGTGTGGGTGGGGCTGCCGTTCCCTATTCCTTGCCCTCTTTCACCCGCTTTGCGCAGTCCTCGAGCGACACATGCGCAAGGCTCTTCATCTGCAGGTTGAAGCTGCCGAAATCGAGCCCGTCGAACTTCACCGACGCCGTCTTCGCGTCCTTGAGCATCGGGAACGCCGCGTCGGAGGTCGGCCCGGCACCCCAGCCGCCCCAGGCATCGTCGTCGAAGCCCGATTCCCAGCCACCCGAGCGCGACGTCGTCGTCTTGCCGGTGTCGAACTTCAGCGTCATCGGAATCGGCTTCTCGTCGCCCTTCGCCGCCTCGGCCTGCGCCTTGGGCCAGCCATTGACCTTGACCGTCGCGCCGAAATTGCCGTCGCGGACGCGGTAGCTGAATTCTAGCGTCATCGGCTTGTCGGTGCCCGGCGCATTGCCGCCCTCGAAGCCGACATAGCAGACGCCACCGCGCGAATTCTGCGAGAATTTGATGTTGAGCGGCGCTTGCTGCCCCGCCTGCGCCGGCATGGCGGCGGCGAGCATCGCGGCGACGGCGCCGACCGCCGACAGGGTGTGGAAAAGGCGCATGATCGTGTCTCCCGGTTGTGGCTCAGTGGCAATATCGATTGGAGGACGAACACGCGCTGGTGCCGCCCGAATAATAGCTGATCGCGTTGTTGAAGTTGCTCTCGTCCATGATCTGCGAGACGCTGCGGCCCGAATAGGGCGTGTAGGTGCTGGACGGCGCGGACCAGCTCGGCTTCCAGTTCGCCCAGCTGCTCGTCCAGGTGTCGCGGCGGGTGCGGATCGCTTCCTCGAGCGCGGCCTGGCGCCGGGCATTCTCGACCCGGAGCGGCTCGGCCTTCATCGATCGGTAGATCGCGCCGGCCATCTGGCTGCCGCGCATCGCCGCGATCGCCATGTACTTCTCGCCCCTGGCGCGGTCCTCGGCGACGCCGTCGCCATACCAATAGGCCATGCCCATATAGATGGCGGCATCGACATGGCCGACCTTGGCGGCATTCTCGAACAGGATCAGCCCGTCGCCGCGCCGCGAGGTGTCGAACACGCCCGGCAGCCCGTAATAGAGCCAGCCGCCGAGCAGCCACTGCGCATCCTCATTGCCCTCCTGCATCAGGCGGACGACGGCGTTGACGCCGGCCTGGTCACCGCTCTCCGCCGCCACCCTGGCGAGGCGAAGCTGCTCGGCGACGGGCGCGGCCGGATCGATCGCCGGGATGCGCGACCGCAGGCTCGAATCCGCCGCGAGCGCAGCCTTGGCCAGCGAGCAGCCCTCATCGTCCCCGAGGCGGCAGGCCTTCTGGTTGAGCGCAAGCGCCACGGCAGTGTCGGTATTGACGTTGATCCCGCTGCCATAGGCGACCGAGAGATAGCTGCAGGCCGGCCCATAGTTCAGGTCGCACCCGCGGCGGAGGTAATAAAGGCCTTCCTCCAGCGTCGTCGTCGCGCCGGACACCTGCGACAGGCCGACGCGGCCGATATGGTTGCACGCCATCCCGTCGCCGGCGGTGCAGGAGGCATCGAGGAAATTCTCGCCCTTGTTGAGCGCGGCCTTGTCGCCGGGCCGGGCGAGACTGATCCCGTAAAGCGTGCAGAGCCGCAGTCTGTCGCCCTGTCCCTGGGTGCAGCCGATCCGCGCATAATCATTGCCCCGCGCCATGTCCGTCGCGACACCGAGGCCGTCGCGATAGGCGGTCGCCAGGCCGAGACAGCCCCAGGCGCGCTTCGCGGCGCAGGCCTTGTCGAACATCGGCAGCGCCTCGGCGCGGGAGGCTGCGTCCTTCTTCTCGAAGAACAACGTGTTCGCCTTCAGCCGGCAGCCATCGTCGGCGCCGGCCGCGCAGGCCGTGTCGATCAGCGCCGTCGCGCGCGGATCGGTGGTGCCGCCGGGGGCGCTCGCCATGCTTTCGGCAAGCGCGGCGCAGGACGACTGGTCCTTCAGCGTCGTGCAGCCCCGATCCGCCATCTTCTGTGCGAGCTCGATATTGACGAAGGTGGCGCTGCCGTCGCGGAAGATCGTCGCGGCGCGGGTGCAGGCGGAGCCCACGCCCATGTCGCAGGACTTCATCCAGTAGGCGATCGCGACGCGCATATCGGCGGGCAGCGCACCGAAGCCCTTTTCGAAGGCCTGGGCGAGCTGCACGCAGCGTGCCGCCTTGCCGCTCATGCACTCGCGGTGCCAGGCGATGGTGACGCCGTAGAGCTGGTACGGCATGTTCTGCTTGCCGTTGAACATGAAGGAATCGCGCCGCTCGTCATAGGGGCTGGGCGCCTTGTCGGCGGCGCTGGCCGCGGTGGCACCGACCAACATCAATCCGGCGAACAACAGCCCCGGAATCCGAGCCCATCCACGCATCGCATTCCTCCCGATTTTCCGCGCAACACCGCGTTCGTCGGGGAGTTAACACTGGCAATCGGACGGAAAAACTTACAAATCCTGTCGCAATTTCACGAGGAATACAGATGGCGGACAGCGTAGCGTACAAGGTTCTGACCGCCGATCAGATGGCGGCGCTGGAACAGGAGGGCACCTTCGCGGGTGCGCCGATCGACCTGGCGGACGGCTATATCCATCTGTCGACAGCAGCCCAGCTCGACGAGACGGTGACGAAGCATTTCGCCGGGCAGAGCGATCTTCATGTCGCGGCGGTCGATCTCGAGGTGCAGGGCGATGCCCTGAAATGGGAGCCGTCCCGCGGCGGCCAGCTGTTCCCGCATATCCATGGCCCGCTCCTGCTGGAGACGGTGATCGCCTATGGCCCGCTCGAACGGGATGACGGCGACCGGATCAGGCTACCCGTCGCGGGCTGATCAGGAGTCGGCCTCCAATTTCGAACGCGGGCGATCACGCGAACAGATCGACTACCTCGGCCCCCTCGCCCACCGCCTCGAGCAACAAGGTGCGATGGCAGACGCAGGGATCGCGCTCGAAGCACAGCAGGGCGCTGGGCTTCTCCGCCGCCAGGTCGAGCATCTGCGCGGCCTGCATCTGCGCCTCGGGCAGTTCGAGCTGGCCCGCATAGACCGCCTCCAGCGTCGCGCGGTCGCCCTTCTTCGCGGCGTCGCGGCCGGGTTTGGGCGTGCCGAGCGCCTTGAGATGGACATAGCCGATCCCGGCCTCCAGCAATGAGGCGGCGAGCGTCGATTTGGAGAAACCCGGGCGCCGCGACAGCGGCAGCGCACGGACATCGATCACGCGCTCCACGCCCGCGCCTTTCAGCGCGGCGAGGAAATCGGCCATGGTCGTGCCTTCATAGCCGATGGTGAAGATCTTCATTGCGCTTTCTCGCCTCCAGGGTCCTGAGCACGCCGTACGCGATCATTGTCTGGCCGCCGAGATAGAGCGGCCAGATCGTCAGGGTCGGAATGATCGAGCCCTTGAGCGGCCCGAGGTTCGCGAAGATCAGCAGGTCCGACGCCACGAACATCAACGCGCCAGCCGCGACCAAAGTTCGCGGGAATCGGCTGTACCAGGCAGCACCCGCCATCCCGCCCAGCCCGGCGGCATAGACCGTAGCGCCGATATCGTGCGTGATGGCGAAGGCGGCAGCGGGTGCCGCCAGCGCGATCGCGACCGCCACCGCGCCACCCTCATGCCGACGGTTGGAAAGATAGAGCAGGATCGAAACCAGATGTCCCGCCAGGAAGGCCGCCCCGCCGATGACGATGCCGGACGTCTCCAGAACCACATCGCCCAGCGTGCCCAGCGCGAGCAGCGCAGTGATCAGCCAGCCATTCCGGTCGCGCGCTGAAAGAGTGGCGCAGAGCGTCAGCAATCCCACGCCCAGGCCCTTCCAGGCAACGAACAGCGGGCCGGAAACGCCCAGATGGCTCGCCGCCCAGAACGTCACGCCGGCAATGATCGCGGCGGGGAAGAGCCAGAAATGCGGGAATGGCGGTAATTTGGGCTCGGTCATCCTCGCGGTATCGGCTCGCGCCGCCGCCGGTGCAATGTGTTCGCGCCGGATTGACATCGGAATGTGTTTCGCATATTTCTGTCTTTACAGAAACTGGAGCGCAAATGAACATCACCGACCATCCCGACGTCAAGGCCTTCATTCTCCATTGGGGGGAGATGGGCACGCATTGGGGCGTCAACCGATCGGTCGCGCAAATCCATGCGCTGCTCTATCTCTCCGACAAGCCGATCGATGCCGAGGCGATCGTCGAGGCGCTGGGTCTGGCGCGGTCGAACGTGTCGACCGGCCTCAAGGAACTGCAAAGCTACGGCATCGTCCGCCGCGTCCATGTCGAGGGCGACCGGCGCGACCATTTCGTCGCGGAGACGGATCTGTGGGAGATGCTGATGCGCATCACCGCCGAGCGCAAACGCCGCGAGATCGACCCGACCCTCGCCCTGCTCGCCGAGCTTTCCGAGCGGATGAAGAACGACAAGGCCGCCCCGGCCCATGTGCGCGAGCGCGTGACGCGGATGCATGAGTTCATCTCGACGCTGGGCGGCTGGTACGATCAGGTCCGCACCTTGCCCAAGCCGACCCTCGTCACGCTGATGAAGCTGGGCAGCAAGGTCGCGCGGTTCATTCCGGGCGCCAAGGCGAAGACGGACTAATCCCGCGGAAAGGCCCGTTTGGGCTTATTCGGAGTCCACCAGCCACCTTTCTCTCCAATATGCAGTCATTTGACCATTTATTGTCCAGCCTTGGAGGAATTGCCGTGCAGATCGTACCCAACTATCGGCGCGACGTTGGCCTCATGATAGCCAGTGGCAATGCCTAGCACCCCTTCCCTTCTGGTCAGTACACTCACCGCCTCGCTGATCGCCGGCCCCTTGTTGATCGTCTCCTTTATGGGCGCGACATTCCTGCTATATCCCGATGAAACCCGATGGAGCCCGGACATGTTTGGGTTGGTGATGATTGGGCTGCTGCTTTCCGTGCCGGTTGGGTTCTTGCTGGCCGGCCTGCCGATCCTGTTCGGCGGCGCCGTGATGTCCTGGATCGGCTACCATGCTCCAGTGACGCGCGCACCGGTGCTGTGGGCAGGCGCAGGTGCTATCCTCGCGGCCGTGCTGGCGGTCGCCGCCGAAGGGCCGACGCTCGACGATCCCACCCGTAACCTCAACCTCCCGGCTGCCTGCATGATCGCCGGAGCAGTCTGCGCCACTGTCTATCGTCGCATGATCACATGGTCGGAAGATGGATAGGCGCGCTGGCCGATTGCCCGACGCGCTGCTATCCGCCCCGCAATGACTCATGACATCCATATCATCGGCGGCGGCCTCGCCGGTTCCGAGGCCGCGTGGCAACTCGCCGAGGCCGGCTTCCGGGTAAAGCTTTCCGAAATGCGCGGCTCGGGCGAGATGACGCCCGCACACCATACCGACGGGCTGGCGGAACTGGTCTGCTCGAACAGCTTCCGTTCGGACGACGCCGTCAGCAACGCGGTCGGGCTGCTCCATGCGGAGATGCGGGCGCTCGGCTCGCTGATCCTGCGCGAGGGCGATCTGCACAAGGTCCCGGCCGGCTCGGCCCTCGCGGTCGACCGCGACGGCTTCTCGGCCGGCGTCACCGCCGCCATCACGGCACATCCCAACATCACGGTGGTGCGCGAGCGGGTCGACGCCCTGCCCGAAACCGGCCTGGCGATCATCGCCACCGGTCCCCTCACCGCCGCCGGCCTCGCCTCGAGTATCGGCGCGGCGACCGGTGCGGATGCGCTGGCCTTTTTCGACGCGATCGCCCCGATCGTCCATTTCGAGTCGATCGACATGGACACTGCCTGGTTCCAGTCGCGGTGGAACAAGGGAGAGGGCAAGGATTACATCAACTGCGCGCTCGACAAGGATCAGTATGCCGCCTTCCATGCCGGGCTGATCGCGGGCGAGAAGACCGAGTTCAAGGAGTGGGAGAAGGACACGCCCTATTTCGAGGGCTGCATGCCGATCGAGGTTGCGGCCGAGCGCGGGTTCGACACGCTGCGCTTCGGTCCGATGAAGCCCGTGGGCCTCGACGATCCGCGCACCGGGCGCTGGCCCCATGCCGCGGTGCAGCTGCGCCAGGATAACGCCCAGGGCACGCTCTGGAACATCGTCGGCTTCCAGACCAAGCTCAAGCACGCCGAGCAGTTGCGCCTGTTCCGCACCATTCCCGGCCTGGAAAATGCCGAGTTCGCGCGGCTCGGCGGACTGCACCGCAACACCTTCATCCGCTCGCCCGAACTTCTGGACGAAACGCTGCGCCTGAAGAACAAGCCGAACATTCGCTTCGCCGGCCAGATCACCGGCTGCGAGGGCTATATCGAAAGCGCCGCGATCGGCCTGCTCGCGGGGCGTTTCGCTGCCGCCGAGCTTGCAGGCAAGACGCTGGCGCCGCCGCCGGTGGAGACCGCCTTCGGGGCGCTGCTCCATCACATCACGGGTGCCGCGGTCGCCGAAACCTATCAGCCGATGAACGTCAATTTCGGGCTGATGCCGCCGATCCCGGGCCGCACGAAGAAAGCCGATCGCAAGAAGATGTACACCGATCGCGCGCGCGCGGCGTTCGGCGCATGGATGGCGGCTTGATTCAACCGGGAAAGGAAACGTCGTAACGGGAGGGTGGACGAGCGTCTTCGGATGGCCGGCCTGCTCTTTCTTATGGTCGTGAATATATTGGACAAAGGGAGATTTCCAGTCGGCCGGGCTCGCGCTGCGCCCGAAGGAATTTCCCTGTTAATACCCGCAAATTTCCCTGTTATTTGATCGCCTCTTTCATCAAGCTATTGATTTTTCAATATAAATTTAAAAGCGAGCCGGAAAAAATAAAAACTCCCTGTTAATTTCCCTGTTACTTGCCAGGAACAGGGAAAATTGGGGGCCGATCCCCTCTCCGATCTAGGCGTCGTCGTCGTCGCGCGGCGCCGGTGCCGGCGGGCAGTTCGGCTTGGCCTTGACCGCGCGCTTCACTGCGGTCTTCGCGAATTCGGCGGCGTTCATCGCGCCTGACTTGTCCTTGTCGGCACCGGCAAATTTCGTCGTCGCCTTGATGGCCCATTCGTCGAACGAGAGCTGCCCGTCATGATTGGCGTCGAGCTTCGCATAGGCCTTGCGGCGCTGGGCGAGATATTCCTCGCGCGTCACCGCGCCGTTGCGGTCCTTGTCATAGCGATCGAAGCGCTTCTGCTCGCGCGTGCGGTCGCTTGCCTCGGGCACGGCATCGGGCAGCGCGGCCTGCTGTGCCGCGGTCTGCGCCGGCGGCGCGGCGAGCGGCGATGACGGGCGGGCGCGGCCGTTGAACAGGACGATCCCCGCCGTAACCAGCAGCAAAGCCGCAACACCGCCCGTGATATAGCGCCACATCCCGCAATCCTCCCGCTCCAAAAGCTGCGGAAAAGCTATCGCCTTTCAGGATCGCGCGAAAGCCTAACGGCCGGTCAGCCGATGCAGCAGGAGACGGGCGACCCGACCGGGAGCGCCGATCGGCAGTGGTTGATCGGCCGGCACGCGCAGATTCATCCGGGCGATGTGCGCCAGCGCACCGAGCGGGCGCGCGGCGCGGCTCCAGCGCGCACCGGTCGCCCGTGCCAGCGGCGACGCGGCGAGCGCAAGCGCGCGCTCGGCGGCGGGAGAATCACTGAGATGGCGGGCCAGATCGGCCAGCGCCCAACCGGTGCCCGCGAAGGTGAGCGGGTCGGTCGGCGCGGCGCCGAGCACCTCTCCCGCGATCTCGAACAGCGTGCCGCCCCGGCCGGCCGCGTGGCGCCCGATCGCCTCGCCATCGATCTCCGGCTCGAGCAACTCCTCCCAGCCGTCGATCATCCCGGCCAGCCGTGCGCCGGCGACGCCGCGGGGAATGACATGCTCTGCCAGCGCCTGCAGCACCGGCTCGGCGGGCGGCGGTACGGTGTCGAGCCGGCTCAGCGCCTCGTGCCACCAGGTCAGCCGCATCTGCCCGACCATCGGCTCGCGGGTGGTGCGGAGTATGCGCGCGAGGCTTTCGTCCAGCGCGAACAGCGCCGCCATGCCGGGCAATGCGGCGCGAGGCGCATAGTGCAGCGCGAGATCCAGCTCGGGATCGCGCATCGGATCGTCCGGGCTCACCACGCCACCGCACAAAAAGACGATGGTAACCGCCGCGTTAACCATGTCGCTTGAAGCGTGATTATCCCTTCTCCCCGCATAGCCCATCGACCGGGAGCTGTTTCTATCGGGTGGGGCACGGAAATGCTGGGGAAAAAGCCGAAGATGCTAGCCACGCCGCTCGGCTTCATGAGCCGCATTGCGCGCGACGTGCGCGGCAATACGCTGGCCATCATGGCGGCGGCAATGATCCCGCTCGCCGGGCTGGTCGGTGGCGGTATCGACATCAGCCGGATGTACATCACCAAGACGCGGCTGCAACATGCCTGTGACGCCGGCGCGCTCGCCGGACGCAAGGCGATGGGCGGCGGCACCTGGTCGCAGAGCAATGGCGCGCCCAACACCACTGCGAACCAGTTCTTCGACGCGAATTTCCAGACCGGAGCCTATGGCTCGGGCTCGACCTCGCGCGCCTTCACCGAAAGCGCCGGCAAGGTGAGCGGCACGGCCTCGGCGGCTTTGCCGATGACCCTGATGCGCATCTTCGGCAAGACGACGGAAACGCTCGCGGTAACCTGCGACGCCGAGATGCGTCTGCCCAATACCGACATCATGTTCGTGCTCGATAATTCGGGCTCGATGGACCAGAAGGCGGTCTCGACCGATCCCGACACGAAGATCGAGAGTCTCAGGACGTCGGTGAAGTGCTTCTATGAGATCGTCGCGCGTCTGAGCACCGACGCCACCTGCACCACCGCCGATCCCGGCAGCAGCGGCACGGGCACCCAGGTCCAGATCCGGTTCGGTTTCGTGAACTATTCAGCAAATGTGAATGTCGGGAAATTGCTGCCAAACAGCTATTTCCCCGATAGCTGGAACTATCAGTCGCGCGTCGCGAACTGGACACCCCCAGGTACGACGAGCAACGGCCCCTATTGGCAGACATATTCGGGCGGCGCGATTTCGCAGAGCGATTGCCTGAAATACATGAACAACCAGGCCTTTTCCGGCTTCACCCCGACCGCGACCACCTCGGGCGGCCCGAACCCGACGCCGACCGTCGCGGTCACGTTCAATAGCGACGGCTCGGCAACCCAGGGCGGGAACAATGGCGAATGGGGCTGGAACGGCGCGTCGGACACGTCGGGCAGCAATGAGAGCTGTCGCCGGCTCCGCACCGACGCCACCACAACCTATGTCCCGGCATTCAAGGACTGGACCTACCAGCAGATGCCGATCACGATCAGCGGACTGAAGGCCGGCGGCAGCAGTTGGAACAGCTCGATCCAGGTTCCCGTCGGCTCGAATGGCACCAATGCGACGATCCCCTGGGACGGATGCATCGAGGAACGGGCAACCGTGTCGGGCACGAGCTTCAGCCCGATACCCTCGGGAGCGAAGGACCTCGACATCGATGCCGTACCCGCGGCAGGCGATGTCACTACCCAGTGGAAGCCAGCCCTTCCACACCTGATTTTCCTGCGCAAGAACGGCAGCTCCTACACCACCGCGACCGTGCCGAACGTGACGAACAATTATTCGCAGCCCGATGATTCCTGCCCGACGGAATCGCGTAAACTGCAGACCTGGCCGACGGCCTCGACCTTCGACAGCTATGTCGACAGCCTGACCCCGACCGTGAACACCTATCACGATATCGGGCTGCTCTGGGGCGCGCGGTTCCTCTCGCCCACCGGCATCTTCGCGTCGGAGAACGCCTTTACGCCGCAGGGCGGCGAGATCGAGCGCCACCTGATCTTCATGACCGACGGCGACACCAACACCTTCGACAGCGACTATGCCGCTTATGGGCTGCCCTGGTATGACCGCCGCAACGTCGCCGCCGCCGATGTCGGGAGCAGCCCAGGCGGCGACATGAACGCCGAAGTGAACGCGCGCTTCCTCGCACTGTGCACCGCGGTCAAGAACCAGAACATCACCCTCTGGGTGATCTCGTTCGGCAGCGGATCGAACAGCACGACGGAGAACAGACTGTCGCAATGCGCCACCTCGGGCCGGTTCTTTACCGCGCGCGATTCGGCAACATTGCAGACGACCTTCGCCTCGATCGCCGACCAGATCTCACAGCTCAGGCTCACCAAATGAGGATGCTTTCTCAGAACCGTCTCGTCGGCGATACAAAAGGCGCCACAATCATCGAGTTCGCGATCGTCGCGCCGGTGCTCGGGCTGCTGCTCCTCGGCGGCTTTGATACCGCGCACTCGCTCTATGTGCGCGCGGCGCTGCAGGGCATCGTCCAGAAGACGGCGCGCGATTCGGCGCTGGAGACGGGCGTCGCCTCGGCGCAGCAGACCATCCTCGACAACAAGGTGAAGGCCGGGGTCATGGGCATCGCGAATACCGCGACGATCACGATCACGCGGCGTTACTATCGCACCTTCTCGGATGCCGCCGCGGCACAGGCCGAGGCGTGGACCGACACGAACCATAACGGCACGTGCGACAACAACGAGCCGTACCAGGACGACAACAACAACAGCACTTGGGACGCCGATGGCGGCAATAACGGCCAGGGCGGCGCGAAGGATCGCACGCTCTACACCGTGACGATGACCTATCCGCGCTTTTTCCCACTCTACAAGCTCATCGGCGGATCGACGACGACCAGGATCAGCGCGTCGACGGTCCTCGAGAACCAGCCCTATAGCGATCAGGGCAGCTATGCAGCATCAACCGTGAGGCACTGCCCATGACGGCCCGCATCATCCGCGCCCCGTTCGCCCGCCTGCCCCGTCTCGCGCGGCGGTTGCGCGACGACAAGAGCGGCCTCGCCCTGCTCGAGTTCGCCTTTGTGCTGCCGATCTTCATGGTGATGACCCTGACCGGCGCAGAGCTGACCAACTACATCACCGTGAAGATGCGGATCAGCCAGCTCGCCCTGCATCTCGCGGACGACGCCGCGCGCATGGGCAATGGCAGCCAGCTGTCGTCCAAGACGATCACCGAGACCGACATCAACGACCTGTTCACCGGCGCGCAGCTGCAATCGGGCGAGCTGGATCTGCGAACCAACGGCCGGGTCATCCTCACCGATCTCGAGCCGACCGCAAACCCGAACACCGCCGGCACGTACAAGATCGGCTGGCGTCGCTGCTACGGCCTGAAGACGACCTATGTGCGGCAATATCCGACGAGCTCGGGCACGACCGGCCTGACCGGCATCGGCCCGGCCGGGCGCCAGGTGACGGCGCAGGACGGCAATGCGACGATGTTCGTCGAGGTCTTCTACACCTATGTCCCGCTGGTCGGCCGCGGCACGCTCGCGCCGACCACGACTTTCACCGAGATCGCCTCGATGGCCGTGCGCGATCGGCGCGACCTGACCCAGGTCTACAACACCGCCAGCGCGCCCAGCACACCCTGCTGACGCCCGGGGCGATCAGCCCCGGTAGGCCACCTTCTTCACCGCAGCGACGATCTTGTCGGCGTTGATCAGCGCGAGCTTCTCGAGATTGGCGGCATAGGGCAGCGGCACGTCCTCGTTGGTCACGCGCAGGACGGGCGCGTCGAGATCGTCGAACCCTTCCTCCATCGCGATCGCGACGATCTCCGAGCTGATCGAGCAGGTCGCCCAGCCCTCTTCGACCACGACCATGCGGTTGGTCTTCTTCAGGCTCTTCAGCACCGCTGCCTTGTCGAGCGGGCGCAACGTGCGCAGGTCGATGACCTCGCAGTCGATCCCCTCGCCCGCCAGCGTCTCCGCAGCTTCAAGCGCCAGGCCCACCCCGATCGAGTAACTGACGAGCGTCACGTCCTTGCCCTCGCGCATCACCCGCGCCTTGCCGATCGGGAGGACATAGTCGTCGAGTGCCGGCACCTCGAAGGTGCGGCCGTAGAGCAGCTCATTCTCGAGGAAGACGACCGGATCCTCGCTGCGGATCGCGGCCTTGAGCAGGCCCTTGGCATCGGCCGCGTCATAGGGCGCGATCACGATCAGGCCGGGCACGCTGGCATACCAGGGGCCGTAATTCTGCGAATGCTGCGCGCCGACGCGCGACGCGGCGCCGTTCGGCCCGCGGAACACGATCGGGCAGCGCATCTGGCCGCCGGACATGTAATTGGTCTTGGCCGCCGAATTCACGATGTGGTCGATCGCCTGCATCGCGAAGTTGAAGGTCATGAACTCGACGATCGGGCGAAGCCCGCCCATCGCCGCGCCCGTGCCCACGCCGGCAAAGCCGTACTCGGTGATCGGCGTATCGATCACGCGCTTGTCGCCGAACTCGTCGAGCAACCCCTGGGTAACCTTGTAGGCGCCCTGATATTGCGCGACTTCCTCGCCCATCACGAAGACGCGGTCGTCCTTGCGCATCTCCTCGGCCATCGCGTCGCGCAATGCCTCGCGCAGCGTGATCCTGACCAGCTCCGTGCCGGCCGGGATCGCCGGGTCGGTCGGGCCGTCATGCTTCGCCGCTTCGTACATCTGGCGCGCACCGGTCTCGACCTGCTTCGGCTCGGGCGTCGCCTCGGCCATCTGCTCGGCCGGAGCCTCGGGCGCCTTCTCGGCAGCGGGGGCCGCTGCCGCCGGCGCAGCTTCCTCACCCTCGGCGTTCAGCGTCGCGATGACGGTGCCGACCTTCACATTGTCGGTGCCCTCGGCGACCAGGATCTTGCCGATCGTGCCTTCGTCGACCGCCTCGAATTCCATCGTCGCCTTGTCGGTCTCGATCTCGGCCATGATGTCGCCGGACTTGACGGTGTCGCCTTCCTTGACGAGCCATTTGGCCACCGTGCCCTCCTCCATCGTCGGAGAAAGGGCCGGCATCTTGATCTCGATCGGCATCAGTAGGACTCCACCAGCACGTCGGTGTAGAGCTCGGCTGGATCCGGCTCGGGAGTCTGCTCGGCGAAATCCGCGGCTTCGTTCACGATCTTCCTGATCTCCTGATCGATCTTCTTGAATTCATCTTCCTTCGCGCCCTGTTCCTCGAGCAGTTTCTTCACATGCTCGATCGGATCGGACTTGTCGCGAACGGCCTGGACCTCCTCGCGGCTGCGATATTTGGCGGGGTCGGACATCGAGTGACCGCGATAGCGATAGGTCTTCATCTCCAGGATGATCGGCCCCTTGCCGGCACGGACCCAGGCCAGCGCCTCTTCGGCCGCACCACGGCAGGCGAGTACGTCCATGCCGTCGACCTGGATGCCCGGGATGCGGAAGCTTTCGCCGCGGCGATAAAGCTGATCCTCGGACGAGGAGCGGTTGACGCTCGTGCCCATGGCGTACTGATTGTTCTCGATGACGTAGATGACCGGCAGCTTCCACAGCTCGGCCATGTTGAAGCTTTCATAGACCTGGCCCTGATTCGAGGCCCCGTCGCCGAAATAGGCGAGGCACACGCCGCCATCGCCCTTGTATTTGTGGCTGAAGCCAAGCCCGGTGCCGAGCGAGACCTGCGCGCCGACGATACCGTGCCCGCCATAGAATTTATGCTTGATGCTGAACATGTGCATCGAGCCGCCCTTGCCCTTCGAGATGCCCGCCTGGCGCCCGGTCAGCTCGGCCATCACGTCCTGGGGCGGGATGCCGCACAGGAGCATATGGCCATGGTCGCGGTAGCCGGTGATCACGCTGTCCGCTTCGGTCAGTGCCGACTGCAGGCCGACAGCGACTGCCTCCTGGCCGATATAGAGATGGCAGAAGCCGCCGATCAGGCCGAGGCCGTAAAGCTGGCCGGCCTTCTCCTCGAAGCGCCGGATGAGCAGCATCTGCTTGTAGAAATCGAGCAGTTCGGCCTGGGAGGCCTTGTAGGGCGTGGGTTCGTCGGGACGCTCGCGATTGGGCGTCAGGGGCTCGCTTTTGCGAGAAGCTGGGGCTTTGGCCACGTGCGGGAAACCTCGTTTTCCGTAGGGGAGGAAGCGAGCCTATAGGCCCGTTTCCGTGTCGACATCAATCGCCCGAAGACATCAGAAGTTTCGCGGTCAATAGCAATCGGCGATTGCCCCCGCCGCGATCCACCGCTTAAA
>NZ_JAQGLC010000213.1 GCF_028293085.1 Sphingomonas bacterium | reverse complement strand
GCGATCGTCGCGCAGGCGATGATCGCCGTGACGTACCAGTAGAAGGCCGCTTCGATATGCGCGTTCTTGAACCACAAGGCGACATATTCCGCCGTGCCGCCAAACGCCGCATTGCCGATCGCATAGGGGAAGGCGACGCCGAGCGCGCGGATATGCGCGGGGAACAGCTCCGCCTTCACCAGCGCGCTGATCGAAGTATAGGCCGACAGCAGCATCAGCGGCACCAGGATGATGGCAAAGGCGACCACCGGATCGGTCGCCACCGCCAGCGCGCTGAACACCGGCACCGTGACGATCATGCCGCCAACGCCGAACAGCAACAGCATCGGCTTTCGCCCGAACCGGTCGGCGAGCATGCCGAACACGGGCTGGGCGAGCATGTAGACGACGAGCGCCGCGGTCATCACCTGGGTCGCGGTCTCGATCGCGAAATGGCTCGTATTGACGAGGAATTTCTGGAGATAGGTGGTGTAGGCGTAGAAGGTGCAGCTGCCGCCCGCGCTGATCACCACGACCAGCAGGAATTCGCGCGGATGCGCCTTCCACAAGGCGACCAGCCCCGATTTCGGCCGGTCGGTCGACTGGTTCTCGAACGAGGCGGTCTCGGCGAGCCGCCGCCGCATGATGTAGACGCCAAGCGCCAGCACCGCGCCGAAACCGAAGGCGAGGCGCCAGCCCCAGTCCGACAGCTCCGTCTTGGTCAGCCAGGCCTGGAGCAGGAGGGTAACGGCGAGCGCGGTGAGCTGCCCGCCGATCAGCGTGACATATTGGAAGCTCGACCAGAAACCGCGCCGTTCGCGCGTCGCCATTTCGGAAAGATAGGTCGCGCTCGCGCCATATTCGCCGCCGACCGACAGGCCCTGGATCATCCGCGCCAGCACCAGGATGATCGGGGCGGCCACGCCGATCGCGGCATAGCCCGGCACCAAAGCGATCATCAGCGAGCCGAGGCACATCAGCCCGACCGAAAGCGCGAGGCCCGCCTTGCGCCCATGCGTATCGGCATAGCGGCCCATCCAGTAGGCGCCGATCGGCCGCATCACGAAACCGACCGCGAAGATCGCGCCCGTGCCCATCAGCTGCGCGGTCAGGTCGCCCTTGGGAAAGAAGGTCGCGGCGAAATAGAGCGAGAGCGAGGAATAGGCGTACCAGTCATACCATTCGACCAGGTTGCCGGCCGATCCGCCGATGATCGATTTCAGGCGTTTGGCTTGGATCGCCATCGTCACACTCTCCCCACCCGCGTCGCTGCACGGCCCATGGCCAAGAGAGGCGAATTATCGGTCGCGCGCAAGACGGGCGGTTGAGCGGCATGGCCGCTTCGCGCATAGAGGCCGCAATGCGTTCGCTTTTGCCCCCCGTCCCGACGCCCGTTCTTGCGCCCGTCCTGACTATCGCGCTGACGATCGCCCTGGCGAGCTGTGTCGGGCCGACCGCGCCGCCCCGGCCCGCGCCGACCCCGATCCCGACGCCCGTCTATACCCCGCCGCCAAGGCCGACGCCGACACCGACGGCGCAACCGCTCGGCAAGGATTGGCGCGACTGGCCGGTGACCTCGGGCGACTGGGTCTATCGGCAGGACGGCCGCGGCTCGATCGCGCTGTTCGGCGAGCGCGGCGCGGATGCGTCGCTGACGCTGCGCTGCGATCGGGCGGCGAACACCGTCTATCTCTCGCGCTCGGGCCTCGCGACGGGTGCGGTGCCGATGACGATCCGCACCTCGACATTGCTGCGCACGCTGCCGGGCGCCCCGACCGGCGGCACGCCGCCCTATATCGCGGTGGCGCTCACGCCGCGCGATGCCCTGCTCGACGCGATCGGCTTCAGCCGCGGCCGCTTCGTCATCGAACAGGCCGGCTATCCGACCCTGGTCGTGCCTGCCTGGGCCGAGATCGAGCGCGTGACCGAGGATTGCCGGCGCTGAGCGGATAAACGCCGGGCCTCGCGCGTTTCTGCGGCGAGGAGAATGTCATGATCCGCAAGCTCGCATCGGGCGAATACCGGCTCTATTCCCGCAAGCTCGATCCCGCCACGCACAAGCGCCGCAACCTCGGCACCTTCGGCACCCGCGCCGCCGCCGAAAAGCATGAGCGCGAGGTGCAGTATTTCAAGCGACACTGACCACCGCTCGCATCAACGCGCCGTGCCCGGTGCGGAGCGGAAGAAAGTGTACAAGGAGCTGCTGTGGCGCCGCGGGATCGGCCGATCGGCGCGGACGAAAGAGAATCGTCGAAAACGCAAAACATTACAAGACTTGTTTCCTGAAATTAGATGATTCAAACAGGATGCGTGCCCAGGCCTAGGTACGACGTCTTAACAAGCGAAAGGAGGTGATCCGATGTCTCATGGTTCAGCAATGGGGTCGGTTCAGTTCGTACGGGGGACGCACCGCTAGCTTTATCGGGATGACGGCGGGGGGTATTCTCCCCCAAGCAACGCTGCCGTCTATCGAAGCTGCGGTTCGCATGGTCTCCCGGGCTGGAACATCCGGCCGCTGACCATGTCAGGAGGTTGCCGGGTCTTCGGACCCGGCAGCCTCTTTTCATATCTGGGCTCAGGCCCTTGTCCGCCGGTTTCGCCGGGCGCAAGGCACGCGCGATGACGATCCATCCCCGTTTGATCGCGCTCACCTGGTTCGCGCGCCTCCGCCGGTTGCTTCGCGGCAGCGAGGCGTGGTTCATCATCCTCGCGATCTTGATCGGCAGCGCGGCCGGATTGTTGACCGTTGCTTTGGGCGCGATCGCCCGCACGCTGCAGCATTTGCTGTTCAAGCTGCCGGCGATGACCAGCCTCAGCAGCCTGACCTCGCTGAGCCCGTGGCAATTGCTGATGCTGCCCTTCGGCGGCGTGGTCCTTGCCGGCTTCACCTGGCTTACGCGCGCGCGCCGTCGGGCGATGGTCGATGCGGTCGAGGCGAACGCGCTCCATGGCGGGCACATGTCGATGGCGGACAGCCTGGTCATTTCAGGCCAGACGGTGATCTCCAACGGCTTCGGCGCCTCGGTCGGGCTCGAGGCCGGTTATGCGCAACTCGGCGGCGCGGTCGCATCGGTGGCGGGCGGCGCGCTCAGGTTGCGCCGCGCCGATCTGCGGACGCTGGTCGGGGCGGGGGCGGGCGCGGGCATCGCGGCGGCCTTCGGCGCGCCGCTCGCCGGCGCCTTCTACGCCTTCGAGATCGTCATCGGCGCCTATACGCCCTCGGCGATCGCCCCGGTCGCGGCGGCGGCGCTGGCGGGGGCGACGGTATCCCAGGCGCTCGGCGTCGCGCCCTATATCGTGTCCTCCACGGCGCATGTTGCCGTGCCGACGGTGGATTATCTCCTCTACGCGCTGCTCGGCGGAATCTGCGCCGCGCTCGGCATCGGGTTGATGCGCGCCGTCGCGGCCGTCGAAGGGGCGACACGCGCCCTCCACGTCCCCGGCCATCTGCGCCCGGCGCTCGGTGGCCTGTTGCTGATCCCGATCGCGATGATCTCGCCGCAGGTGCTGTCCTCGGGCCACGGCGCGCTGCACCTCGATCTCGCGGTCGGCTTCCCGCTGGCGCTGATCGCCACGGTGCTCGTCGCGAAGTGCCTCGCCTCGGTCGTGTCGCTCGGCTTCGGGTTCCGCGGCGGCCTCTTCTTTGCCTCGCTCTTCATCGGCACGCTCGTCGGCCATCTGTTCGCCGGCGTGCTGGAGCAGGTCGCCGGCCACCCCTTGCTCGTCCAGGACGATGCCGCGGTCGTCGGCATGGCGGCGCTTGCGGTCGCGATCGTCGGCGGGCCGATGACGGTGGCGATGCTTGTCCTGGAGGCGACGCATGATTTCTTCCTGACCGGCGCGGTGGTGGCCGCGTCGCTGGTCGCGAGCACGATCGTTCGGGCGCGCTTCGGCTATTCCTTCTCGACCTGGCGGCTCCATTTGCGCGGCGAGACGATCAAGAGCGCGCGCGATGTCGGCTGGGTCAGGACGCTGACCGCCGGACGGATGATGCGCCGCGAAACCCAGGCGACGCCGGCCGACATCAGTATCGCGGAATTCCGCCGTCGCTTTCCGCTGGGATCGGCGAGCCGGGCGGTGCTGACCGAACCCGACGGCACCTATGCCGGCATCGTCGTGCCGGCGATGGCCTATGCCGACGGGATCGACGGCGAGGCGAGCGCGCGGTCGCTGGTGCCGGATCCTGCCGCGCCGCTCGCGCCCGATGCCGATATCGTCGCGATCATGGCGCGCTTCGACGCGGACCAGGTCGACGAGCTGGCGGTGGTCGGGCCGGACGGCGCGGTGCTCGGCGTGCTGTCGGAGAAGTTCGTGCGGCGGCGCTATGCCGAGGAGTTGGAAAAGGGCCAGCGCGCGTTGTTCGGCGAATAAGGCCGTGCCGGATTCGATGGTCTGCGGCTTGTTCCCGAGGCCGGCCTGACGCATGAATTGCGCAACAGGGCGCTCGCGATGCAGCGCATGACAAGGGGGTCGAGATGCGTGCTTTTGCCGTTCCCATAATGTTGACGGCGATCGTCGCCGCGCCGCTTCAAGCCAGGACCGCACCGAGGATCGAAGAGCAATCGGTCGACCAGTTGCGAGCGATGATCGCGAACGGTTCCGCGACCAGCGAGTCGATCACGACGGCCTATCTCGCGCGGATCGCGGCGATGGACCGCAAGGGGCCGGCTCTCCGCGCGGTGATCGCGGTCACTCCCGACGCGCTCGCCCAGGCCAGGGCGAGCGACGCGCGGCGCAAGGCGGGCAAGGCGCTGGGGCCGCTCGATGGCATTCCGGTGCTGATCAAGGACAATATCGAGACGAAGGAATTGCCGACCACCGCGGGCAGCCTCGCGCTCAAGGACAATATGACCGGCCGCGATGCGCCGGTGATCGCCGAGCTGCGCAGGAACGGCGCGGTGATCCTCGGCAAGACCAATTTGTCCGAATGGGCGAATATCCGGTCCAACAATTCGATGAGCGGCTGGAGCGCGGTCGGCGGGCTGGTGCGCAATCCCTACGCTCTCGATCGAACCTCGTGCGGCTCGTCGAGCGGCTCGGGCGCGGCGGTGGCGGCGAGCTTCGCGCCCGTCGCGATCGGCACCGAGACCGACGGATCGGTGGTCTGCCCGTCGTCGATGAACGGTCTGGTAGGGCTGAAGCCGACGATCGGCATGGTCAGCCGCACTCATGTCGTGCCGATCAGCCACAGCCAGGATACGCCGGGGCCGATGGGTCGATCGGTGAAGGACGTCGCGATCCTGTTCTCGGCGATGGTCGCCCCCGATCCCGCCGATCCGGCGACGAAGGACGCCGCGACGTACAAGCGCGATTTCACCGCCGGCCTGTCGGCGGATGCGCTGAAGGGGCTGCGCGTGGCGGTGCTCCATCCCGACATGCCCGAGGCGATGAAGGTGACCTATGCGGCGGCACTCGCCGTGCTCAAGGCGCAGGGCGCGGTGCTGGTCGATGTCGAGCGGCCCAAGCTGGAGGGCATGGGCGATGCCGAGTTCGATGTGCTCAAGACCGAGCTCAAGGCCGATCTCGACGCCTATCTCGCGATCACACCCAAAGCGGTGACGGCGCGGACGCTCGATCAGGTGATCGCCTTCAACGAGGCGAACAAGGCGAGCGAGATGGTGTTTTTCGGGCAGGAGACCTTCATCGACGCGGCGAAGACACGCGGTCTGGCCGATGCCGAATATCTCGGCGCGCGCGCGAAATCGCTGCGGCTGGCGGGCGCCGAGGGGATCGATGCGATGCTGAAGAAAGCCGACGCCACGATCCTGGTCGAGCCAACCTATGGCCTGCCCTGGCTCAGCGACAGCGTGTCGGGCGATCATTTCGACGGCCCGAGCGCGAGCGAGCTGCCGGCGATCGCGGGCTATCCGCATCTGACCGTGCCGATGGGGCTGGCGAAGGGCCTGCCGGTCGGGCTGTCGTTCATCGCGACGGCCTGGGGCGACCAGCGGGTGCTGAACGCGGGCTATGCCTATGAGCAGGCGAGCCACGCCCGGGTCGCGCCGCGCTATCTGCCGGTGGCGCATGCGGGCGAGGGGCTGGAAGGGAAGCGGTAGCCACTTCTCAAGCCCCTCCCTTCAGGGGGAGGGGCTTTAAGAAGAAGCCGCTATAGCGGCCCCTTCTCCAGCAGCTCCGGCCGGATATGGATCGCGCGCAGCGACATGCGCACCTCGATCAGGAAGGAGGCGAGCGCCGCGATCAGCAGGATCATCGCGAGGATGAACGACAGCGCCACCACGGTGCCGATGTGCAGCCGGGCCAGCTCCGCGACGAACAGCAAGGCGACGACGAGGCAGGTCATCACCGCGCTCGACACGCCCATCACCAGAGCCGCGTTGATCACCGACATGCGCTTGTCGAGCAGCCGCAGCTCCCAGACATGACGGTCATGCTCCGGGCCGCTCGAGCGCGGATGGAGCGCCTCCACCGCGCGGGCGCGGTCGACGACGCGCGACAGGCGGCCCGCCAGCACGTTGAGCAGCGCGCCGATCCCGGCCAGCATGAACACCGGCGAAAGCGACAGCTGGATCGTCTGGGCGATCGTCGTGACGGCGGGCGAATATTCCACCCGGCGGTTGTGACGGGTTTGCGCGCGAAGGGTCAAGCGCGAACCGGTTGGTAACGGGTGGCGGGGTAACAACCGCCGCCATGACGAAGCCGATGCTGCTCGCCGAATTCACGCGCCTTCCGCCGGCAACGCGGAGCCTCGTGCTCGACGGATTGTCGGGCGCGATCGATCTGGTCGCGGAGCACGCACCCGAGACGCACCGCTTTCTGCGCTATCAGTGGTTCGCGGCCGCGCTCGCCGCTTATGGCGGGTCGGCGCGGACGATCCTGATCGAGCACGATGGCGATCCCGTGATCGCCCTGCCGATGGTGGGGTTCGGGCCCCGCCCCGCGCGGCTGGCGGCGGTGCCCGGCTGCTATTGGCCCTTCCGCAGTTTCCCCGCGCGCGCCGGAGCCGGCGACGCTGCCTTCAACGCGTTGATCGATCAGCTCGGCCAGGAGGTCAACGCCTTGCGCATCGGGCCGGTCAGCGATGGCGACCCGGCGCTGCAGCCGTTGCTCGCGGCGGCGCGGGCAAAGGGCTGGGTGACGCTCGATCGCTTCGTCGCCGACAGCTTGATACTCGACATGGCCACTGCGGCGCAGGGTGAGGGCGGCTGGCCGCGCAACTCGACCTTGCGCAAGAACCGCTTCCACGAAAAGCATCTCGGCGAACATGGCACGCTCGACTGGCGCTTCCTACAGGGCGCCGATCTGACGGCGGGCGGCTTCGACATCCTCGCGTCGGTCGAGGAAAAGAGCTGGATTGCCGCGCGCACCGACGGCCGCGACGCCAAGTTCACGACGAGCGGGCACGGCGCCTTCTGGCGCGTGGCGGCCGAAGATCCGTTGCTTGCCGCCATGATGTGGGCAGCTTTGCTCAGCGTCGATGGCGCGCCTGCGGCCTTCTCGTTCGACCTGAACGCCGGCGCGCTCAAATATGCGATCGCCAACAGTTACGATCCGGCGTTCGGCAAGCATTCGCCCGGCAAGCTGCTCTATTATCGTAACCTCGTGCGCGCGGTGGAGGATGGCATCGGCATGGTCGATTGGGGCGCCGGCGACAGCGGCTACAAGCGCACGATCGGTGCCGAGGAAGGACCGGCGATCCGCGACTGGCTGCTGGTGCGCCCGGGCCTGCCGGCGATGCTCGGCCGCGCGCTCCGCCATGTCTGGGAGCGCAGCGGACAGCGCCCGATGGCTCCCGCGATTGACGAATCGTCGCCCGCTCCCTTATGATCCGCACTCCAACCGGAGTGGTTATGTCTGGAATTGTCGCCCGCTGATCGCCTGATCGGGATCTGAAGTCCCGAGGCCAGGCGTCGTGCGCAGCTGCCGCCGCGCTCCTTCGGGGAGGCGGCCGGACCGGCTGTGCGGGCCTCAACCCCTTTGCAGGGGCCGACTCTTCCATGAATATCTCGAAATACGAACAGCGCGTGCTCCACGCGCTGGCGCAGGGTGGACACATCGTCCACCGGCGCGACGGGGAGACCAGCCATATCGTCGCGGTCGATTGCTTCACGCGCGACGGTTACGTGCTGACCGATTGCACCATGACGCTGTTCCGCAGGCTCAAGCGGCGGCGACTGGTCGCGAGCGTCGATGGCGGGCCGTACCGCGTGACCCGGCTCGGGCTCGCCGCGGTGCGGTCGCAGCTCGACAATCGCTGAGCGAAAAAGGGCCGGCGGGGCGGCCGTGCCGCCCCGCCGTACGCGCCTGATCTTGCATGCAATTGGGGCCAGAATGGCGTGAATGTTAATAGTTTGGAAATTAATCTGAACGATAAATGACTGCGAGAGGGGTAACGCCAAATTGGGTGGGGGCGACGACGGACCTGCAGCGGGTCTGACGCCGGATCATATCGCTTAAAAAGGGTGGCTCGATGCTTGACCATTACGACGATGGCGAACTGACTACGATCTCCTTCTCGATTTCTCCACCATCACCGCCCGACCGGCGCCACGAAGCGCGGCAGGTGACTGTGTTGAGGGTAGCAAAACTCCAGACCCCGCGTAGTGAAGAGCTGTGCCTCGTCCGCAATATTTCGGGCGGCGGGCTGATGGCGCACATCTATTCCGAACTCAATGTCGGCGATCCGGTCACGGCGGAATTCAAATCGGGCCATGCGGTTTCGGGGCGGGTGCTCTGGCGCCGCGACGGGCTGGCCGGGATTCAGTTCAATGCACCGGTGAATGCGGTGGAGGTGCTCGCCGACAAGGTCGATTTTTCGCCGACCGCCCTTCAGCCGCGCGCGCCACGTGTCGGCCTCGAGGTGCGCGGGCGGATCCGCGTCGGCGCTCGCTACCATGCCGTCACGCTGAGCAATATCTCACAGTCCGGCGCGCGGATTCAGCCGGGCGAAGTGGTGGAGGTGGGGCAGAAGCTGGTGCTGATGGTCGCCGGCCTCCCGCCGATCGCCGGATCGATCCGCTGGCGCGACAGCGAACGTGCGGGCATCCATTTCGACACCCCGATCCCGTTCGACATATTGGCGCGCTGGGTGCCGATCGTGCAGGAACAGGCGCGCGAGCGGAGGCTGGGCTCCCCGCCCGACGACGGCGCCGCCTGAACGGCGCTCGTCAGCGTCTCAGATAGCGGAAATACCAGACCTCATGGCCCTGCCGGCGCGCCTTGCGTTCGTAGCGGGTCTCGGGCCAGTCGGCCGGGCGCGTCAGGAAATCGCGCGGATGACGCGCCTGCCAGACGAAATCGGTCCGCGCGTTCATCACCATCATCGACCAGCGGCAATAGGTCGGATCGTCGGTGCCCAGGCGGAATTCGGCGCCCGGCTTGAGCTTGCGCGCGATCAGGTCGAGCGGCCCGTGATTGATCATGCGCCGTTTGGCGTGCCGCGCCTTCCGCCACGGATCGGGATGGAGCAGATAGACCCGGTCGAGCGACTCGTCGGGCACCCGTTCCAGTATGTCGAGCGCATCGCCCATATGCAGCCGGACATTGTCGAGCTCGCCGTCGCGGACATGGTTCAGCGCGCCGACCACGCCGTTGAGGAACGGCTCGCAGCCGATGAAACCGGTCTCTGGATGCGCTGCGGCCTGCGCCGCGAGATGCTCGCCGGCGCCGAAGCCGATCTCGATTTCCATGGGGCGGTCGTCGCCGAACAAGGTACGCGCATCGAGCGTGCCGGCTTCGGGCACGCTGATCAACGGCAGCAGCTCCTCGACGAGCGCGGCCTGGCCGAGGCGCAATTTATGCCCTTGGCGGCGGCCATAAAGGCGGCGGATGGTGGCGGGGTCGTTCATTGCCGGGCGGCATAGCCTCGTACCGCTTTGGCGCAACCCTTGGCGTTTGGGCCTTAGTGCTTCGCCGGCTGCTGTCCGCCCGCATCGGGGTTGGCGGGAAGCGGGGCGGCGGCGGCGGGCCCGACCGGCGGCTTGCCGATCCATGCGCGCCCTTGCGCCAGATCGAGCGTGATCACCCAGTTGCGCAGGAAGGGCATGCCGAGATTGCCGTCGATCGTCATGTCCGGGGTGAAGGCATCGGCCGTCGTCGCCCGGATATCGCCCACAACGGCAAAGTCCGCGGCCTGTTTTCCCTCCGCCGCAGGGTTCATCCCGACAAGCGCCGCGACGGGCTTCGATACCAGGACGGTGCCGCCATTGCCCGAATCGAGTTCCATCCATAACGGACCATTTTTGGTCGGCACGCCGGCCAGCACGGCAAGCGCGAGTCCGCTGACCTCGCGGCTGATCCGGATCGGCAATGCACGCATGCCGGCGGTGCGCTTCGCCAGGCTGTTCGGCGATTCGATGGTCAGCTTGCCGGCCGCGAAATCGATCGTGACCGCGCGATGCTCGAACAGGTTGAGCGCGATCATGCCGTCGAGCGCGGCGTCGTTCGGATTGCCCTTGCCCATGTCGATCAGGCCCATCACCGGCGGCGTCAGCGTCAATCCGCCCGCGCGCATCGTCAGCCCGTCGCAACGCGGCCCGTCGAGCCGGGCACCCATCATCTGGAAGCCGGTCAGCCGGCCCCAGGGCGTGCAGCCGGCGGCCCTGGCGGTGTCGGCGGAGATGAGGGTCAGTCCACCCGCGGTATCGAGCAGGAATGTGCGGGTCTTGCCGCCGATCTCGGCCTCCATCGCCCAACGGTTGCGCCACCGGACCAGGGCGATCTCCGCCTCGGGCGCGGCGGATTCCAGCTGGACGGCCGGCGCCGAAAGGGCGGCTGCCACGGGCGCGGCGATAAGCAAGGTCAGCATGTCGTTCTCCCGGTGTAACGAACCCATTGGAGGTCGCCGCGTTGCCGCCGGATGAACGAAAAAGGCGCGGCCCCGTCGAAACGGGACCGCGCCTGAAACGGTGTAATGCTGAGACCGGTACTTAAGCGACCGCTGCCTTCAACTTCTCGACCAGGTCGGTCTTTTCCCAGGTGAAGAAATCGCCCTCGGGCTTGCGCCCGAAATGCCCATAGGCCGCGGTCTTCTGGTAGATCGGGGCGTTGAGCTTGAGGTGCTCGCGAATCCCCTTGGGCGTCAGGCGGACCAGCTTCGGCAGGACCTCTTCCAGCGTCGCTTCCGGAACCGTGCCGGTGCCGTGCGTGTCGACATAGACCGACAGCGGCTCGGCGATGCCGATCGCGTAGCTGAGCTGGATCGTGCAGCGGCGGGCAAGGCCGGCGGCGACGACGTTCTTCGCCAGGTAACGCGCGACATAGGCGGCCGAGCGGTCGACCTTGGTCGGATCCTTGCCCGAGAAAGCGCCGCCGCCATGCGGGGCCGCGCCGCCGTACGTGTCGACGATGATCTTGCGGCCGGTCAGGCCGGCGTCGCCGTCGGGGCCGCCAATCTCGAACAGGCCGGTCGGGTTGACGTACATCTTGTCCTCGGCCGGCAGCCACCCCTCGGGCAGGACCTCGGCGAAGATGCCCTTCACATAGTCGCGCAGCTTCGCCTGGCCGGCATCGTTGGACAGCTCGGCCGAATGCTGGGTCGAAACGACGAGCGCGGAGGCGCGGACCGGCAGCTCATTCTCGTACTCGAGCGTGACCTGGCTCTTGGCGTCGGGCTCGAGGAAAGGGGCGACGCCCGAATGACGGTCTTCCGCCATCCGCTCAAGGATGCGGTGCGAATAATAAAGCGTGGCGGGCAGCAGATCGGGGGTCTCGTCGGTCGCGTAACCGAACATGATGCCCTGGTCGCCGGCGCCCTCGTCCTTGTTGCCGCTCTCGTCGACGCCCATCGCGATATGCGCGGACTGGCTGTGCAGATGGCAGGCGAAATCGGCGGTCTCCCAGTGGAACCCGTCCTGCTCGTACCCGATGCGCTTCACGGTCGCGCGCGCCGCGGCTTCGACTTCCTTCAGCGCCTCGGGGGTCAGATGGCCATGCTCGTCCTGGATGCCGGCGCAGCGGATCTCGCCCGCCAGGATGATGCGCTGGGTGGTGACCATCGTCTCGCACGCGATGCGTGCATAGGGGTCCTTGGACAGGAACAGATCGACGATCGCGTCCGAGATCTGGTCGGCGACCTTGTCGGGATGGCCTTCGGAAACCGATTCGGAGGTGAAGAGAAACGAGGCACGCATCAAGTCTACCCTTGGCTGGGCGGCCCCGGCAGGTCCGGAAACCGCATATAAAGCTTTCCTTATATGTGCGCCCTAGCGAGACGACCGGCGGATGGCAACGGCCAAGAGCAGCATTGCGGCCCCAACGAGCAGCGCCATCAAGTTGCCGGCCCGCGAAAACAGCGTGGGCGCATGGGCGCCGGGGATCGGCAGTTCGATCGCGCCCGCCTCGTGCAGCGGGATCGTCTTCACCAGCCGTCCGTCCGCATCGATCACCGCCGAGATGCCGGTCGGGGTCGAGCGGATGATCGGCACGCCTTCCTCGATCGCGCGCAACCGCGCCTGGGCGAGATGCTGCGGCGGGCCCCAGGTGCCGAACCACGAATCGTTCGAAGGGTTGAAGATCACCGCCGGACGGTGCGCCGGATCGATCACCGCACCGGAGAAGATGATCTCGTAACAGATATCCATGCCGACCTGGCCGAAGCCGGGCAGGGGGATCGTCCGCGGCTTCGGCCCGGCCGCGAAGTCGAGGTCGCCGGGCACCAGCCGCTGCAGCCCGAACAATGTCATGAGCGGGCGCAGCGGCAGATATTCGCCGAACGGCACGAGATGTGCCTTGTCGTAGCGGGCGAGGATGGCGCCCCGCGCGTCGATCGCGAAGATCGAATTGGTCGCGGCGGTCAGGTTGCCCGCGCGGTCGAAGCGCAGCGCATTGCCGCCGCTCAGCACCACGTCGCGCGGCCCCAGCAGCGCCGCGATCCGGTGACGGACGACCATCGGCGCGGCGCGATAATAATAATCGGGCGGATAGCCGTCCTCGACGAAATAGCGCAGCGCCCCCTCCGGCCAGACGATCAGCCGCGGATTGTTCCGTGGCCGGCCCGCCATCGCTTCGAGTGCGCGGAGGTTGTTCTCGGCATAATCCGGCGTCGGCCGCTCCTCCTCGCCGAGATTGGACTGGACGATGCGGACATAAAGCTGGTCCGCCGGCCGGTTCGGCGCGGTGACCGGGCCGGCGATTCCCCACAGCGCCAGCAGCGCGAGGATCGCCAGCGTCGCCGCCGGCACGCGCCACCGCCGGGTCGCGGCGAGGATCAGCGTTCCGGCGATCGCGATGG
>NZ_JAQGLC010000207.1 GCF_028293085.1 Sphingomonas bacterium | reverse complement strand
CGGGCGACAAGGGCTCGACCTGGTCGCCGCGCGACAGCCGCCCCGCCGAGGAACGCGCCGCCCGCCCCGCCCCCGCCGGCGCTAAGCCGAAGCGCTTCTACGACCCCAAGCCGAAACGCGACGCCAGGGCCGGCGCCCCGGCGGACACCCGGCCGGCGCGCGTGTTCAATCCGGAGCTCGGCCGCAACGTCCGCGCGAAACCCCCGCGCCCGCCCCGCGGCGAGGCGTCGCCCGCGCGTCCGCCCAGGACCGGCCCCGCGCCGAAGCCCGGCGGCAAGCCCCCAAGCAAAACCGGCTGGGCCAAGCCCAAGCCCAAACCCCGCACGCGGAAGTAACAGATGCGCATCATTTCCGGCCAATGGCGTGGCCGCGCGATCGTCGCGCCCAAGGGCGACGCCACCCGCCCCACCGCCGACCGCACGCGCGAGGCGCTGTTCTCGATGCTCACCAGCCGCCTCGGCAGCTTCGAGGGGCTGGCGGTCGCCGATTTCTTCGCCGGATCGGGCGCGCTGGGGCTCGAGGCACTGTCGCGCGGCGCCGCCTCCTGCATCTTCGTCGAGCAGGACCGCGCGGCGATCGATTCGCTCAAGGCCAATATCGCCAAGCTCGGCGGCGGCGAGAAGATCGCGGCCGATATCCGCGCCCAATCCGTGCTCGCCCTTCCCCCGGCAACGAAGCCGATGGACGTGATCCTGATGGACCCGCCCTATGGCACCGGCGCGGGCATGGTCGCGCTCGACAAGCTCGCCCGGCTCGGCTGGGTCAGCGACGCGACCTGGATCAGCATCGAGACCGCCAAGACCGAGACGGTCGAAGTCGACGGGTTCGCGATCGACGCGGAACGCACGCACGGCAAGATGAAGATCACCCTGCTGCGCCGGAGCGCCTAGTATCCAGCGCGATTCTGCGCGCCAGTCGCCGTATTCGTGTTGGACGCAGGTGCGGCAACCGCAACTACAGGTCGATTTATGCGACCCACTTGCGAAGGGAGCGATTCCGGCCGTTTCTGCGCGGCTGCGCTCAGGCCGCCGGGCAGGACTGTCCCTGTTCGTGACGATGCCGCTCGCGATAGTAGCGAATAGCCAAACTCCTCCGCCACTTGATCTGGCGAATGACTTGCCGAATTTCGCGAGGGGTATCGGAATTAGCATCGACTTTACTTGCGCCCCTTCTGCCACAGCCACTCACGGGCTCTAGACAAAAGCATGGCTGCGTTGAATCGCGGCCGCCCGGCGCGACGCCCAAGGCGCGTCAGCGCGCCTTGCGCAGCAACGCCAGCCCGCCAAAGCTCAGCAGCCCCGCCACCATCAGGTAAACGCCGACCAGCTCGAGCCCGCCCTTCGCCGCGAGCCATGACGCCGCGATCGGCGCCAGCGCGCCGCCCAGGATGCCGCCGACATTGAAGGTCATCGACACGCCGGTGTAGCGCACCTCGGCCGGGAACAGTTCGGGCAGCCAGCCGCCGAGCGGGCCATAGGCAAAGCCCATCACGAACAGCGCGAACGCCAGCCACAGAAAGACGACGAACAAGGAGGCCGCGCCCAGCATCGGCCCCATCAGCAGCCCCGCGACCGCGCAGCCGGCAAAGCCCCAGCGCAGCATCGGCATCGCCCCGCGCCGGTCCGCCAGCACACTCGCGACGATCACGCCGAGCGCGAGGAACAGGATCGCGGCGAGCTCGATCGCGAGGAACGCCTGGCGGCTATGCCCGAGCTTGGTCGTGCCGTAACCGAGCGCGAAGGCGGTCGCGAGATAGAAGAGCGCGAAGCAGGCGATCACGCCGAAAATGCCGGCCAATGTCGGGCGGAGATGATCGCGGAACAGGTCGACGATCGGAACCCTGGGCAATTTCTCCTGCGCCGCGGCTTCCAGGAACGCCGGCGTCTCGGTCAGCTTGAGCCGCACCCACAGGCCGAGCGCGACCAGCACCGCGCTCGCCAGGAAGGGCAGGCGCCAGCCCCATTCGCGGAACTGCGCGTCGGTCAGCGTCGCCCCCAGGATCAGGAAGAAGCCGTTCGCCGCCAGGAACCCGACCGGCGCACCGAGCGGGGGGAACATGCCATAGCGGTTGCGCCAGCCCGGCGGCGCATTCTCCACCGCGAGCAGTGCCGCCCCGCCCCATTCGCCGCCGAGCCCGAAGCCCTGGCCGAAGCGCATGACGCAGAGGATCAGCGGCGCGAACCAGCCGATCTGGGCATAGGTCGGCAGGAAGGCGATCGCGACGGTCGATCCGCCCATCAGCATCAGCGAGGCGACCAGAGTCGATTTGCGCCCGATCCGGTCCCCGAAATGCCCGAACACCGCCGCCCCCACCGGCCGCGCGACAAAAGCGAGGCCGAAGCTGGCATAGGACAGCAGCAGCTGCGCCGACGCGTCCTCGCTGGGGAAGAACAACGGCCCGAACACCAGAGCGGCCGCGGTCGCGTAGATGTAGAAATCGTAGAACTCGACCGAGGTGCCGATCAGGCTCGCGAGCAGCACGCGGCGGTGCGCGGTCATGGGAGTGGGGTTCATGCCCATGGGTTCGCGCGGGAAAATGTCTGGGTCAAGGGTGCGTTCTTTCCCTCTCCCCCTGTGGGAGAGGGAAGGGGCCCGCTGCCG
>NZ_JAQGLC010000198.1 GCF_028293085.1 Sphingomonas bacterium | reverse complement strand
CCATCGCGCCCTTCGCCGGCACCGGATCGAACGGCCAGACCGGAATTGCTGCACCCAGATGGTGCAGCAATCGCATCCCGGCGAAGCTCGCCTTGGCCACCTGCGCCGCGCCGATTGCGTCATAGAGCGTCGCGGGCTTGTGCCCGCCACCGGCTTTGTAATGCGCTTCGCTGCGACGGTAATGGATGAAATCCGCCTTGGGGCCGTCGGCCGCCCCGAGATAGAAATGCCGGCCCCGTCTTGTTTCGAGGAAGCTCGCCGCGCCGAGATCGGCATCCGGGCTGGCCGCGTCGACATAGGCCCAGAAGGCGCGCGGCGTGGTCGGCGTATCCTCGCCGGGCAGATAGGCGCCGCGTTCGATGATCGGTGGGCAGAAGCTGAAATCGAAACCGACCAGCAACGGCTCGTCGGCGCGGGCGCGGAGCCATTCGAGGCTCCCGGTACGCGACCAGGCCTTGCCCGGGGGATCGACCAGCAAGGGCGCCGCATCGCCGGCGTCGCACACCGCCAGCGCGATGCCGGGATGATGGAGCCCCTTGGCGCCCGACCAGTCGATGACCGCGAAACGGCTGAAATGATCAGGGGCGGCCGCCACCGCGCTCCGCCCGTTGCGCCGATGAGGCAAAGCTCATTTCTTCGCTTTGCGCGGCTTCGGTCGCGGCCGAGCGGCGCTCCAGTCGCGCGAGCGCTCGATCATCGCATAGACGCGCTCGGGGTCGGCGCTGTCGTAGCGGACGAGCACCCCCGGCCAGCCTTCATAATGCGGGGTCTGCCAGAAGCTGTCCGGATCGGTCTCCATCAGCATCTCCTTGGTGTCGTGATCGATCGCGAGCACGAAGGAATCCGCCTCCCGGCTGGGATGGAGGAAGGATCGGCCGTTCGACACGATCTTCACCGCGGGCTTGCCGTAACTGGTCGACAGCTCGGTATCGGGCAGGCCGAGCGCAAAAGCGGTGATGCCGTTCCAATCCAGACTCATCCCCCGCGCTCCTTCAGCTCGCTCCAATGGGCCATGCGTTCCGCGATGCGCTTCTCCAGGCCACGGTCGGTCGGGGTGTAGAAGGTCTGCGGGCTCATCTCGGCGGGCCAGTAATCGGATCCGGAAAATCCTTCCGACGTATCGTGATCATAGGCATAGCCCTTGCCATAGCCGATATCCTTCATCAGCCTGGTCGGCGCGTTGAGGATATTCTGCGGCGGCATCAGCGATCCGGTTTCCTTCGCGCTGCGCCACGCCGATTTCTGCGCCATGTAAGCGGCATTCGATTTGGGCGCGACGGCGCAATAGAGGCAGGCCTGCGCGATCGCGAGCTCGCCCTCGGGCGATCCGAGAAACTCGTACGCGTCCTTGGCGGCAAGGCATTGCACCAGCGCATTGGGATCGGCGAGCCCGATATCCTCGCTGGCGAAGCGGGTGATGCGGCGCAGCACGTAAAGCGGCTCCTCGCCCGCGGTCAGCATCCGCGCGAGATAGTAAAGCGAGGCTTGGGGATCGGATCCGCGCATCGATTTGTGCAGCGCGGAGATGAGGTTGTAATGCCCCTCGCGATCCTTGTCGTATACCGCCACGCGCCGTTGCAGGAACGCCGACAGGCCGGCTGGATCGAGCGGCTCGGGCAGGTCGACCGAGAAGAGCGTCTCGGCCTGGTTGAGCAGGAAGCGCCCGTCGCCATCGGCGCTGGCGATCATCGCGTCGCGCGCGTCGGGGGTGAGGGGCAGGGGGCGCACCTCGATCTCCTCGGCGCGATCGAGCAATTTTTCCAGTGCCGGGCGATCGAGCCGGTGGAGGATCAGCACCTGCGCGCGGCTGAGCAACGCGGCGTTGAGCTCGAAGCTCGGATTCTCCGTCGTTGCGCCGACCAGGGTAACCGTGCCGTCCTCGACATAAGGCAGGAAACCGTCCTGCTGCGCGCGATTGAAGCGGTGGATCTCGTCCACGAACAACAGCGTCCGCTTGCCGATCTTGGCGTGCTCGCGCGCCTCGGCAAAGGCCTTTTTGAGATCGGCGACGCCCGAGAACACTGCCGAGATCGCAACGAAGCGCAGGTCGACCGCATCGGCCAGCAGCCGCGCGATCGTCGTTTTGCCGGTGCCCGGCGGCCCCCACAGGATCATCGAGGACAGCCGGCCTGCCGCCACCATCCGCCCGATCGCGCCTTCGGGGCCGGTGAGATGCTCCTGGCCGACGACATCCTCGAGCCGTCGCGGACGGAGCTTGTCGGCGAGCGGCGCATTCTCGGCGATCGCCTCGCGGGCGGGTGGATCGTAGGTCGCGAAAAGGTCGGCCATGGGCAGAAGATAGGCGAGGGGACGCCCGGTAACCACCCCGGCGCTCAACCAATGTCGCTTCCCCGGCGAAGAGTACCGGGTCGGATCGTCCCCCGGACGATCCTTGAACATGTGGGGCATGTTCAACCCGGTACTGGGTCCAGGTGGAAGGTCCTCGTAATAGCGCGAGTCATCTATCGCATCCGTCCCCCGACCGAGCCCCGGCCTTTGCCGGGGAAGAGAAAAAGAGAAAATCCCTCTTGTCAAAACCGACTCAAGATATATCTTAGCGCTATCTTGATACAAAAAGGACGAACGAAAATGTTTCATCACATGCATGGCCGCAGTTGCGGCCCCCGGGGCGGGCGCTTTTCGCGCGGTCCCTTTTCCATCCATTGGGAAGTGCACCGCGACGGCGAACGCGGCGGCCGCAGCCGCCGCATGTTCGACGGCAGCGAGCTGCGCCTGGTCCTGCTCAAGCTGATCGAGGAGCAGCCGCGCCACGGCTATGACCTGATCCGCGACATCGAGGAGCGCACCAGCGGCGCCTATGCGCCGAGCCCCGGCGTGATCTACCCGACCCTCACCATGCTCGACGAAATGGGCCTGATCGAGGAACAGAAATCGGAAGGCGCCAAGAAGCTGTTCGCGATCACTATCGCCGGCCAGGCGCTGCTGACCGAGCGCGAGGAGGAGGTCGAGGCGCTGTTCGCCCGGCTCGAGGATCTCGGTTCGATGCGCTCGCGCACCAGCGGCGGCCCGATCCGCCGCGCCATGGGCAATCTCAAGGCGGTGCTCCAGCAGAAGCTCGGCGCCGGCGAGATCGACGGCGACACGCTGCATCAGGTGGCGGCGCTGATCGACGAGGCGGCGCAGAAGATCGAGCGGTTGAAATAACGCGTGACGCGTTTGCAGCTATTGCGCCGGCGGCTGGGCATGGACCCGGTCGCCGGCGCGGACGACAGGATCGAACAAAGGAATTCGCGCATGCACAGCGCAACCGCCAGCGTGCCGACAGCCAGCGGCAGCAAATATCTCCAGCAACTCTGCAAGCACTGGTCGCACAATCTGACGGTGGAGTTCACGCCCGATCACGGCACCGTCGTCTTTCCGAAGGACACGCGCGGCGCCGACTATCCCGGCGACGGGCTGGCCACCTTCACCGCCGGCGCCGATGCCCTCGCTGTCAGGGTCGACGCGACGTCGCCCGAGCAGCTTGAAGGGTTGAAAGGCGCGGTCGCGCGGCACCTCGACCGTTTTGCCTTCCGCGAGGCGCCGCTGACGTTCGACTGGAAGTAAAATCCCTCTCCCGGCGGGAGAGGGAGGGAGCGCGAAGCGCGGAAGGGTGAGGCCGACCTCGCTTGCTCATCCTCACCCCTCGCCGCAGTCGCGGTCGACCCACTCCCGTTGGGAGAGGGTTAAAGTTTACGCCGCTCGATCACCTCGAGATAGGTATCCAGCACCGCCTGGTTGATCTTTTCCCAGAGATAGCCCGCGGCCTTGGCATGGCCTGCCTGTCCGGCCGCGAGGCGAAACGCGTCGTCCTCACAGAAACGCTGCAGCGCGTCGGCATAGCCCTGGATATCGGTAGGATCGACGATCAGGCCGGTGATGCCGTCGTCGATCAGCCCCACCGCGCCCGAGGCGCGGGCGGCGACGACCGGCACCTGCGCCGCCATCGCCTCCAGCGTGACGTTGCCGAAGGTCTCGGTCACGCTGGGATTGAAGAAAACGTCCATCGAGGCGACCGCCCGGCCGAGATCGTCGCCCGACTGGAACCCGGCGAACACCGCATCGGGAATCTCCTGCGCGAACCAGTCGCGCGCCGGGCCTTCGCCGATCACCAGGGTCTTGTGCCGCACGCCGCGCGCGTCGAGCGCGTGCATCGCCTGGGCGAAGACGTCGAGGCCCTTTTCCTTCACCAGCCGGCCGAGAAAGCCGACCGCGATCTCGTCGTCGGCGATGCCCAGGTTGCGCCGCCATTCCATGTCGCGGCGCGCCGGATTGAAGCGATCGTGGTTCACCCCGCGCGACCAGCGCGCGACGGGCGTCTTCACCCCCCAATCGCGCAGGATCTCGCCCATCATCTGGCTCGGCACCAGCACTTCGTCGACACGCGAATAGAAATTGCGCTGGATGCCGATGATGATCGGTTCGAGGAATCCGATGCCGTAATAGCGGACATAGGTCTCGAACCGCGTGTGATAGGACGCGGCCGAGGCGATATTGTTGGCACGCGCATAACGGATCGCGGCGTGATTCAGGAAGTCCGGCACCGAGACATGGATCAGGTTCGGGGCGAAGGCATCGAGATCGCGGCGGATTTTCGCCGGCATGCCGCGCGCGAGCTTATACTCGTCGCGGCCGCCCGGCAGCTTGATCGAGGGCACGCTCACCAGATCCCCCGTCGGCGCGAAGGCGGGGCGGCGGCTGGTCGGCGAATAGACGCGAACCTTCGCGCCCTGTTTGAGCAGATGTCCGACGAGCAGGTTGAGGGCCTGGTTCGCGCCGTCGCGCGTATAATTGTAATTGCCGCTGAACAACGCCACGCGGAGATCGGTCGCTTGCATTGCGGGCGCATAGACCCGCTGGACCGAAACGCCAATCTTTGTGCGCATCCAGCAGCTTCGGGGTGAAACCGGGGAAGGGCGCGCCTACGTTGCGCGCGAAGGAGACCCCGATGACCGATCTGTCCGACTTCCCGATCACGCAGCGCTGGCCGGCGCAATATCCCGACCGTATCCAGCTCTATTCGCTGCCGACACCCAATGGCGTGAAGGCGTCGATCATGCTCGAGGAAACCGGGCTGCCTTATGAGCCGCACCTTGTCGATTTCGGCACCGACGATCAGAAATCGCCAGCGTTCGTCTCGCTCAACCCCAATGGCAAGATTCCGGCGATGATCGATCCCGACGGGCCCGGCGGCAAGCCGTTGCCCTTGTTCGAAAGCGGTGCGATCCTGCTCTATCTCGCCGAAAAGACCGGCAGGTTCATCCCCACCGACCCCGCCGGGCGCTGGGCGGCGATCCAGTGGGTGATGTTCCAGATGGGCGGCATCGGCCCGATGTTCGGCCAGCTCGGCTTCTTCAACAAATTCGCCGGCAAGGTCTGGGAGGACAAGCGCCCGCTCGGCCGCTATGTCGACGAAGCGAAGCGCCTGCTCGGCGTGATGGACGGCGTTCTCGCCGGACGCGACTGGTTCCTCGGCGATGCCTACACCATCGCCGACATCTCGATGCTCGGCTGGGTGCGCAATCTGATCGGCTTCTACGAGGCAGGCGATCTTGTCGGGTTCGACGGCTATGCCAATGTCGCCGCCTGGCTTGAGCGCGGTCTTGCGCGGCCTGCCGTGCAGCGCGGGCTGACCATCCCCGCACGACCAGCCTGATTTTGCTTCACGGCGTCAACCATTGTGTCCCCGCGAA
>NZ_JAQGLC010000190.1 GCF_028293085.1 Sphingomonas bacterium | reverse complement strand
GAGGTCAACCAGACGCTGACGCTCAACGGCCTGCGCGGACGGATCAAGCTGCGTACCGATGGCGGGCTAAAGACCGGGCGCGACATCGTCATCGCTGCGATCCTGGGGGCGGAGGAATTCGGCATCGGCACGCTCAGCCTCGTGGCGATGGGCTGCATCATGGTGCGGCAATGCCATTCCAACACCTGCCCGGTCGGCGTGTGCGTCCAGGACGAGCGCCTGCGCGCGAAATTCACCGGCACGCCGGAAAAGGTCATCAACCTGATGACCTTCATCGCCGAGGAAGTGCGCGATATCCTGGCCCGGCACGGCTTCCGCAGCCTGGACGAGGTGATCGGCCGTACCGAGCTGCTCCGCCAGGTCAGCCGCGGCGCCGAGCATCTCGACGATCTCGATCTCAACCCGATCCTCGCCAAGGTCGATGCCGACGATACCGAGCGGCGCTTCAGCCAGTCGGCGTGGCGCAATGAGGTGCCCGACAGCCTCGACGCGCAGATGATCAAGGATGCGGCCGCCGTCTTCTCGCGCGGCGAGAAGATGCAGCTGACCTATTCGGTGCGGAATACCCACCGCGCGGTGGGCACGCGTCTCTCGTCGGAGATCACGCGCAAATTCGGCATGTCGAAGCTCGCGGACGGCCATGTCCATGTCCGCCTGCGCGGCTCGGCCGGTCAGTCCTTGGGCGCGTTCCTGTGCAAGGGCGTCACGCTCGAAGTGTTCGGCGATGCCAATGATTATGTCGGCAAGGGCCTGTCGGGCGGGATCATCGCGGTGCGCCCGGTGGTGAGCTCGCCGCTCGCCAGCCAGGACAATACGATCATCGGCAACACCGTGCTCTATGGTGCGACCGCGGGCAGCCTGTTCGCGGCCGGCCAGGCCGGCGAGCGCTTCGCCGTCCGCAATTCGGGCGCGACGGTGGTGGTCGAGGGCTGCGGCGCCAATGGCTGCGAATATATGACCAACGGCACCGCGGTGGTGCTCGGCCCGGTCGGCGCGAACTTCGGGGCGGGCATGACCGGCGGCATGGCCTTCGTCTATGATGCGGACGGCAGCTTCGAGCGCCGCGCCAATCCCGAGAACATTGTCTGGCAACGCCTGTCGTCGATGCATTGGGAGGCCGTGCTGCTCAACCTCGTCCGCGCCCACCATGCGGCGACCGACAGCAAATGGTCGGCAAGCCTGCTCGACGATTGGGGCCGCGCGATCGACCGCTTCTGGCAGATCGTGCCGAAGGAGATGCTGACCCGCCTGGCGCATCCGCTCGACGACCGGGCGGAGCTGGTCGCGGCGGAATAGCGGCGGCGGGGGCCCTCTTCTTTCCCCCTTTCCCCTCTCCCGCGAAAGCGGGAGAGGGAAGAAGCGCCCCTCGTCCGCCATCATGCCTTTCCCCGCCAGCCCGCTGGGCCTAACAGAGCCGCATGTGGCAGCTATATCAATTTCCCCTGTGCCCCTTTTCGCGGAAAGTCCGGCTCCTGCTGGGCGAAAAGGGCGTCGGCTATGATCTCGTCCGTGAATCGCCCTGGGATCGGCGCGACGAGTTCCTCGACATGAACCCCGCCGGCCAGGTGCCGGTGATGGCGGATCCCAAGCGCAACATCCTCGTGATGGATTCGATGGCGATCTGCGAATATCTCGAGGAGACGGTCGACAAGGCGGCGATGATCAACGGCACCGCGGTCAACCGCGCCGAGATCAGGCGGCTGGTCGCGTGGTTCGACACGCAATTCTTCCAGGACATCACCGCGCCGTTGCTCGGCGAGCGGATGATGAAGCGGATCGTGACCAAGGCCGCGCCCGACGCGAAAACACTGCGCGAGGCGATGAAGGCTGCGGTGCGTCACCTCGACTACACCGATTATCTGCTCGATCATCACAACTGGATCGCAGGCGCGACGATGAGCCTCGCCGATCTTGCCGCCGCGGCGCAGATCTCGGTCGCCGATTATCTCGGCGGGATCGACTGGAAGGGGCATGAGCAGACCGCGCGCTGGTATCGCGGCTTCAAGAGCCGGCCGAGCTTCCGTCCACTCCTGTCCGAGCGGATGGAGGGGATCACGCCCCCCAAGGAATATGACGACGTGGACTTCGATTTCTGATGCACAAGACGCCTGATCCCCAGGCGCCCGTCGCCGCGACGATCGGCTTCGACGATTTCCTCGCGGTCGATATCCGGGTCGGCACGATCGTCGAGGCGCTGCCCTTTCCCGAGGCGCGCAAGCCGGCCTGGCGGCTGACGATCGATTTCGGGCCCGTCATCGGCATCAAGCGCTCCTCCGCCCAGATCACCGAACATTATGCGCTGGAGGACCTGCCCGGCCGTCAGGTCGCGGCGGTGGTCAATTTCCCGCCGCGGCAGATCGGCCCGATGATGTCGGAAGTGCTGACCCTCGGCTTCCCGGACGCGGAGGGCAAGGTGGTGCTGTTCTCGCCGACCGTGCCGGTGCCCAATGGCGGGCGGCTTTTTTAGGGAGGATCGATCTTCAGCGGCCGCTCGCCGCTGATTCGCCCTGTTCCTGGCCGAAAACAGGGTGGAACAGGGGACGAATTTTTTCTCGCCCTGTTATCTCCAACTTTGTTGGAGATATTATCCATCTATATCAACATGTTATCCGCCATTCGCCCTGTTCCTGATTAACAGGGTGAAAAACGCGCGGAACAGGGCAAGCCACGCACCGAAACAGGGCGGGTCTTCGCAGGAACAGGGACGGGGGAAGCGCTGAGGATTCGGCCGTCATGGGAAAGGGCCGGCCGAGATCCCGCCAGGTAGCTCGACCGGTTTCCACGATGCGGCGATTCGGATCACTGTTGAATCAATCGGCGACTTCCGGGGCAATGAATGCCGAAACTGCTCCGATGTGACGGGAAGGGCTCAGCCGTCCAGGCTCTTCGATGCCTGCTCGAACATGTCCTTCGACAGCCCCGGCGTCTCGACTATCCGCTCCAGTTCGGCCCGCATCAGCGCGCCACGCGCCCCGTCGAACCGCCGCCAGCGGCCGAGCGGCGGGATCAGCTTCGCCGCGGTCTGCGGGTTGAGCTTGTCGAGCGCGATCAACTGGTCGGCGACGAAGCGATAGCCCTCGCCCGAGGCCGCATTGAACGCGCGCTGGTTCACGCTGAACGCGCCCACCAGCGACCGCGCGCGGTTCGGGTTGGCCAGGGTGAAGTCGCGGTGCCCGGCCAGGTCCTTGACGCTCGCCAGCGTGTCGTCGCGCGACGACAGCGCCTGGGTCGAGAACCATTTGTCGAGCACCAGCCCATTGTCCGAATAGCGATTGTAGAAGATGTCGAGCGCCGCGATCCGCCGGTCGGAATTGCTGTTGACCAACGTGGTCAGCGCGCCCTGGCGGTCGGTCATGTTGTCTGCTGCCTCGAACTGCGCGAAGGCGAGCGCCGCCGTCTCGTCGCCGCCATTCGCCGCGATATAGCCGAGCGAGACCGTGCGCAGCCGCCGCATGCCCTTGGCGAGCGGCGAATATTCGAAGCGCCCGGCCCGGGCGGCATCATATTCGGCCCGCCATTTCGCGTCGAGCGTCCGCCCGATATCGCGGCGCAGCGCCTCGCGCGCGATGAAGATCGCCTCGGGATCGACCACGGCCATCTGGTCGCCGATGAAGCTCTCCGACGGCAGCAGGACGGCCTCGGCGACAAAGGCACGGTCGAGATTGGGATCGTCCAGCGTGTTGGCGATCGCGGCGATCACCGGCGCGTGATCGGCACGCCCGCGGCTCACCGCCGTCACCAGCGTGTCGAGCATCAGTTGCTGCATCGCCTCGTAGCGGGCGAACGGATCGTCGTCATGCGCCGACAGAAAGGCGAGATCGGCCGCCGAGCGGTCGGTTTCGACGATGATCGGCGCGGAAAAGCCGCGATTGATCGACAGGACGGGACGCTCCCCGACAGCATCGAAGCTGATCCGCTCCTCGGCATCGGTCAGCAGGATCAATTGCTCGGGGCCGATCGGGCGGGCGCTGTCGGCGCCGAACAGCTTCAGCTTGATCGGCAGCACCATCGGCGTCTTGTCGGGCTGGCCGGGCGTCGGCAGCGTGCGCTGCGACAGGGTCAGCGCGGCGCGGCCGCCATCCGGCTCATAGTTGAGCGATGCGGTCACGCGCGGCGTGCCGGCCTGGCTGTACCAGCGGCGGAACTGGGCGAGATCCACATCGCCGCCTTCCTCCATGCACGCGACGAAATCCTCGCAGGTCGCGGCGGTCCCGTCGAAGCGGTCGAAATAGAGATCGGTCGCGGCGCGGAAGCGCTGCGGCCCCAGCATCGTCGCCATCATGCGGATGACTTCGGCGCCCTTGTTGTAGATCGTGGCGGTGTAGAAGTTCGAGATTTCGAGATATTCGTCGGGCCGGATCGGGTGTGCGAGCGGCCCGGCATCCTCGGGGAATTGCGCGGCGCGAAGCCCGCGCACATCCTCGATCCGCTTGACCGCGGCGGAGCCCTGGTCGGCGGAAAAGCTCTGGTCGCGAAAGACGGTGAAGCCTTCCTTCAGCGAGAGCTGGAACCAGTCGCGGCAGGTGACGCGGTTGCCCGACCAATTGTGGAAATATTCATGCGCCACCACCGCCGCGATCGCGTCGAAATCATAATCGGTCGCGGTGTCGGGATCGGCCAGGATGTAGCGTGAGTTGAAGATGTTGAGGCCCTTATTCTCCATTGCCCCGAAATTGAAATCGTCGACCGCGACGATGTTGAACACGTCGAGATCATATTCGCGGCCATAGACGCGCTCGTCCCACGCCATCGCGATCTTGAGCGCTTCCAGCGCGTGCGCGGTCTTGGCGACGTCGGCGGCGCGCACCCAGATGCCCAGCGCCACCTCGCGGCCGGACCCCGTGACGAAGGTCGCGCGGTTGGCGGCGAGATCGCCAGCGACCATCGCGAACAGATAACAGGGCTTGGGAAAGGGGTCGTGCCACTCGGCCCAGTGGCGCCCGTCGCCCAGATCGCCCGCGCCGACCGGGTCGCCGTTCGCGAGCAGCACCGGGAAACGCACCCTGTCCGCCGCCATCCGCACCTTGTAGCGGCTGAGCACATCGGGCCGGTCCGGGAAGAAGGTGATGCGGCGAAAGCCTTCGGCCTCGCATTGGGTGCAAAGATTGCCGCCTGAGGCGTAGAGCCCCATCAGCTGGGTGTTACGCTCGGGCGCGATCTCCACTTCGGTGGCGATGGTGTGCGCCGAGCCGGAGAGCGGGATGATCAGCGCGCCGTCGTCGAGGACCCAATTGTTGACCGCCACGCCGTCGACCTTGACCGACAGCGGCGTCTGCCCGCCGCCGTCGAGCCGGAGCGGCCGGTCATGATCGCCATTGCGGATGACGTGCAGCAATGCCTGGACCCGCGTCGCCTCGGGCGAAAGGTCGAAATCGAGCGCGATCTCGGGCACCAGCCAGTCGGGTGCCTGATAATCTTCGCGGCGCGTTACGTCGGGATGGGCAGGGGCGGTCTGAACGTCGAGCATGTCTCGCGATGTAGGGCGCGCATCCGGCTCGTGCCACCGAAATCGCCGCCGAAGCCGCCACTCTTGCGCCTGCGCATGGCGGTGCTACGCCCCTCGAGATGATCCTGGCTGCAAAAGGAAAAGGCATGCTTCGTTCGGCCGGCGCGATCGCGCTGATGGGTTTTGCGGGCGCGGCGCTCGCCCAGGCTTCCGCTGCCGCCGCCCCCAATGTTCAGACCCGCGAACCGGCCGAGATCAACGCGATCGTCAATGCCGCGCTGCCCGACGATCAGGCGGCGATGAAGGCGCATGTCATGTTCCTCGCCTCGGATGCGATGCGCGGGCGCGAGGCGGGCAGCCCGGAATTCGATATCGCCGCGCAATATGTCGCCGCGCAATTTTATGCGGCGGGCCTGCGGCCGGCGGGCGATGACGGCGGCTATCTCCAGAAAGTCCCGCTCCTCACCTATCGCGCCGCCGACAAGGGCGATCTGGTGCTGACGCGCAAAGGTGCCGAGCCGCTGCGCCTGGCCTTTGGCGACGATTATGTGCCCGGCGCCAATGCCGGTGCCGCGACCACCGCGCTGGATGCGCCGGTGGTGTTCGTCGGCTACGGGATCGTCGCGCCGCAATATCAGCGCAACGACTATGCCGGCGTCGATGTGAAGGGCAAGATCGTCGCCTATTTCGGCGGCGCCCCCGACAGCTTCCAGAGCGAGGAGCGCGCGCATTTCGCCGGCGGCACGACCAAGGCGATCCTCGCGGAATCGCGCGGCGCGGTCGGCACGATCCTGATCCAGCCGCGCTCGCTCGTGCGCGCCGCGCAGGGCTGGGACCGGGGGCGCGTCACCTGGGGAAGGCCCGACGGCACTGGCGACGCGCCCGGCGCGCCGCAGCTGGCGACGCTGAGCGACACCGGCGCCGCCAAGCTGTTCGCGGGCGCGAAGACTCCCTGGGCGACCATCGTCAAGCGCGCGGGCGATGACGAGGCATCCTTCAAGGCGGAGCAGCTTCCCGGCAGCCTCGCGGTCTCGCTGAAGACGGCGTTCACGCCGGGCGCGAGCAGCAATGTCGCCGGCATCATCCCCGGCAGCGATCCGAAGCTGGGGAACGAGGTCGTCATCCTGTCCGCCCATCTCGATCATCTCGGCGTGCGCCCGGACATGAAGGGCGACAACATCTTCAACGGGGCGGAGGACAATGCGATCGGCATCGCCTCGCTGATCGAGGAGGCCAAGCGCTTCAAGGCTTCGGGCAAGGCGCCGCGCCGCAGCGTGATGTTCCTCGCCGTCACCGCCGAGGAGAAGGGGCTGATCGGTTCCAGTTTTTTCTCCGCGCACCCGACGGTGCCGGTCGATCGGATCGTCGCGGACGTGAATCTCGATATGCCGGTGCTGAACTACAAGTTCGAGGACATGATCGTGTTCGGCGCGGATCGTTCCTCGCTCGGCCCGATCGTCAGCAAGGCGGTGGGGGCGCTCGGCGTCACCATGTCGCCCGATCCGATGCCGGCCGAGGCCTTCTTCGTGCGGTCCGATCACTATAATTTCGTCCGCCGGGGTATCCCGTCGGTCTTTCTGTGGCCGGGCCAGGCCGGGCCGGGCAAGGCGGCCTTCAACGATTTCTACCAGAATCGCTATCACAAGCCGTCGGACGATCTCACTCAGCCGATCGACTGGTCGCAGGGCATCCGCTTCGTCGACGTGAACTATGCGATCGCGCGCGAGATCGCCGATGGCGATGCCCGGCCGCGCTGGAACAAGGGCGATTTCTTCGGCACGCTCTATAATGGCTACGGAGCGAAATAAGCGGCGGGCGCCGCGCAAGGGGGGAAAGATGCGCGGAAAGATCATGTGGTGCGGTCTGGCTGTGGCGGCTTTACTCGCGCCGGCGGCGGCCTTCGCGGCCAACCCCCAGTTCGATGTCGAAACCGCGACGCGGGCCTATCTCGATCTGCTGCAGGGCCCGGCACGCGCCAGGTCGGACGCCTATTTCGAGGGCGGTTATTGGCTGACCTTGTGGAGCGCGCTGGTCGCGGTCGCGGTCAACCTGCTGCTGCTGCGCGCCGGCCTGTCGGCGCGCTTCCGCGACTGGGCGGAGCGCGTCGTGAAATGGCGCTGGCTGGTCCCCGCACTCTACGCGCTGCCCTTCATCATCGCCTCGATGTTGATCACCCTGCCCTGGACGATCTACACCGACTTCTTCCGCGAGCAGCAATATGGCCTGATGAGCCAGAGCTTCGGCGGCTGGTTCACCGATTGGGCCAAGGGCCTGGCCATCGCGATCATCGTCAACGCGTTCCTTCTCACGGCGCTGTTCGCGGTTATCCGGGGCTTCAGGCGGACGTGGTGGCTCTGGGGCGCCGGCGTGACGACCGCGCTGATCGCGCTCGGCGCGGCCGTGGCGCCGGTGTTCATCGCACCCTTGTTCAACACCTATACCGAGCTGCCCGCGGGCCCGGTGCGCGACCGCATCGTCGCGATGGCCCAGGCCAATCATATCCCGGCCGAGCACATCTATCTGTTCGATGCGTCGAAACAGTCGAAGCGGATCTCGGCCAATGTCTCCGGGCTGGGCCCGACGATCCGCATCTCGCTGAACGATAATCTGCTCAACCGCACCGGCCCGGACGAGGTCGCCGCGGTAATGGGGCATGAGATGGGGCATTACGTCCTCTCCCATGTCCTGCGCATGATCCTGCTGTTCGCCCTGATCTTCGTCCTGGTGTTCGGCGTGATCTACCGGGTCGCGCCCGCGCTGATCGCCCGCAACCCGCGCTGGGGCGTGCGCGACATCGCCGATCCCGCGGCGACGCCGGTGCTCGCGATCATGGCCTCGGTCGCGGGTTTGCTGCTCACGCCCGTCCAGAACACGATCATCCGGGTCAGCGAAAGCGAAGCGGACGCCTTTGGCCTCAACGCCGCGCGCGAGCCCGACGGCTTCGCCAAGGTCGCGATGCGCCTGTCCGAATATCGCAAGATCGAGCCCGGCCCGATCGAGGAGGCTTTGTTCTTCGATCATCCCTCGGGCGCGACCCGGGTGCGGATGGCGATGCAGTGGAAGAAGGATCATGTCCCCGGCGCGACGATGGTGAAGCCGGACGTGAAGCTCGACGGCAAGTAGATGCTGCTGGTCTTCGGGCTCGGCTACACGGCGAGCGCGCTCGCCGCGCGGTTGAGAACTAAAGGCTGGGCGGTGACGGGCACGAGCCGCGACGGGCGGGACGGCACGATCGCCTTCGGGGACGAGGCGGCGGTGTCGCGGGCAATTGCCGGCGCCAGCCATATACTTTCGTCGGTGCCACCCGAGCGGGAGGCCGATTCCGTGCTCGCCGCTTATGGGCCTGCGCTGGCCACGTCGGACGCGTGGCTTGGCTATCTCTCGTCGACCGGCGTTTATGGCGATGCCGGCGGGGCCTGGGTGGACGAGGGCACTCCCACCGGCGGCGGACGGCGCGGCGCACGCGCCAGCGCGGATGCGGCGTGGCTCGAAAGGGGGGCGCGCGTGTTCCGGTTGCCGGGCATCTACGGCCCGGGCCGCTCCCCGCTCGACCGAATCGCGGCCGGCAGGGCGCACAGGATCGCACAGCCGGGCCAGGTCTTCAGCCGGGTCCATGTCGACGATATCGTCTCGGGCGTGATCGCGGGTTTCGTCGCGCCGCCGGGTGCCTACAACCTCGCCGACGATCTCCCCGCGAGCCAGAACGACGTGATCGCCTTCGCGGCGCGCCTGCTCGGACGCGATCCGCCGCCCTTTATCGCGTTGGAGCAGCTCTCACCCGAAGCGCGCGCTTTCTATGCCGAAAACCGCCGCGTCGCGAACGGCAGGGCGAAGCGGGTGCTCGGCTGGCGCCCGCTATATCCCGATTATCGCGCCGGCCTGCGCGCCATCAGCGCGATGACCAGCCCCGCCATCGCCAGCACCGCGCCCACGCCCGCCAGCACCGACCAGCGATAGCCCTCGAAGATCGTCGACAGCAGCATGGCGATCACCGGCACCAGCACGCTCGAATAGGCGGCCTTGGCCGGCCCGATGATCCGCAGCACGCCGAAATAGAGCGTAAAGGCGAGGGCGGAGGCGAACACGCCAAGATAGAGCACGCCCGCCAGATAGCCGAGGCGCAGCTCGATCACGGGCGGCCCGCTCATCGCCCAGGCGAGCGCGGCGTCCATCGCGGCGCCGACCAGCATGGCGATGCCGAGCGTCGGCACCATCGGATAACGCCGCGCGGTCTCGGTGCCCTGCAGCACGTTCGCGCTGGACGCGGAGAGCACCGCCAGCAGCGCCGCCGCGATGCCGGCCAGCGCCACGCCCGGGCCGTGCGGATCGGATCGCGCCTCATGGACGAACAGCAAGGCGACACCGGCCATGGCGACCGCCGATCCGACGATCAGCTGCGCGCCCAGTTTCTGGCCGAGAAAGATCCGGCCGAACACCGCGTTCGGCACCAGCAGCAGCGCGAACACCACGGCGACCAGGCCCGAGGTGATATAGGTCTCGGCCCGGTAGACGAAGTTGAAGTTCAGGCAGAATTGGGTCAGCGCCAGCGCCGCCACGAAGCGCCAGCCGCGGGCATCCAGCCTGACCGTTTCGCGCTTGATCGCGGCATAGATCAGCATGGTGATCCCGCCGATCAGGAAGCGATAGCTGACCGACCAGGCGATCGGCACCACACCGAGCTGGTCGGTGATGACGATCCAGGTGGAGCTCCAGATCAGCGTGACGATCCCGAACGGGATCAGCACCGCAAGGCGCGTCGATTGCGGGGCTGGCTGATCGGGCATCGATCCTCCCCTAGCGCCTGTCCGCGGCGGAGGGGACAGGCGATCTCCTTCTCACGTCATAAGCTGGGCCTATGGTCAAAGCGCCGCGATCGCATCGGCGAGGGGGCGGATCGCCTCGGCCCGCTGGTTCCACGAGATCACCAGCCGCGCCTCGCCCGGGCCCCAGTCGTAGAAATCGAAGCCGAGCGCGCGCAGCTTCGCCGCTTCGTCGGAGGAGACGCGCAGGAACACCTCGTTGGCCTCGACCGGATTGACCAGCCGGTTGCCAGCCGCACGGGCGAGCAGCGCCGCGCCTTCGTTGGACGTGCGGGCATTCTCCAGCCACAGATCGTCGTCGAGCAGGGCGAGGATCTGCGCGGCGAGATAGCGCCCCTTGGACAGCAACAGCCCGGCGCGCTTGCGGCGATAGAGCGTGGCCGCGGCCAGCTCCGGCTTGAAGAAGATCAGTGCCTCGGCGCTCATCCCGCCATTCTTGACGAAGCCGAAGCTCAGCGCGTCGACCCCGGCGCGCCACGTCACATCGGCCGGCGCGCAGCCGAGATGCGCGATCACATTGGCGAAGCGCGCGCCGTCTATATGCAGGCCGAGGCCCCTGGCCCGCGCCAGATCGCCGATCGCGGCGACGTCGTCGGGGGAATAGACCAGCCCATATTCGGTCGCGTTGGTGATCGAGATCGCGTGCGGTTGCACCTGATGCACGTCGTTGCGCGTCGCATCGAGCACCGTCTGGATCGCCGCCGGCGTCAGCTTCGCGCCCGGCCCTTCGGCGATCAGCAGCTTGGCGCCGTGCGTGTAGAATTCCGGCGCGCCGCATTCGTCATTCTGGATATGCGCATCGCGGTGGCAGACGACCGCGCCGTGCGGCGGGCAAAGCGCGGCGAGCGCAAGGCAATTGGCCGACGTGCCCGAGGGCACCCACAGCGCCCGGACATCGGCCTCGAACAGGTCGGAGAAGCGCCCGTCGAGCTGCTTGCTCCAGGCGTCGCCGTCATAGGCGGTATCGAGGATGTTCGCGTCTGCCAGGGCGGCGAGCACGGCCGGGTGGACGGGGGCGGCGTTGTCGGAGAAGAAGCGCATGCGCAGCGCCTTGCTGCGCCGCGCGGGTTGCGTCAACGGCGGCGTTGCGGGCTGCCCGCCCGATCGGGCGATTCAGGGCGAAGATGACCATTTCTTCATTTGAAATCACGGGCCGCAGGCGCCATTTCGCGGTCGCGTGCCATGAGGCCGCTTTCGATCAACCAAGTTGGGACGACCATGTCCGGCAACGACGACAGTAGACCGACCGGACCGTTCGAGGCCGTCGCGCTGACCTGATCGCTTGATCGGCTAGCTCGCGACCGGCCCGAGCGGCCGGTCGGTGAACGAGGTGAGCCATGAATATCGCGATCCGTTTTCTCGCCGATCAGTTTCGCCGCGCGTCGGTCGTGCGCGATTCGAACGAACTGTTCGAGGCACGGCTGACCTTTGGAGAACGCCTTGCCGATCGGGTCGCCACGATCGGTGGTTCCTGGCGCTTCATCATCGGCTTCGGCCTGTTCCTGGTCCTGTGGGCGGGATTGAACACGCTCGCGCTCGCGTCGCGGGCGTTCGATCCCTTTCCCTACATCTTTCTCAACCTGATGCTGTCGATGCTCGCCGCACTGCAGGCACCCGTCATCATGATGAGCCAGAATCGCCAGGCCGCGAAGGATCGGCTCGAGGCGCGGCTCGATTACGAAACCAATCTGCGTTCCGAAAGCGAGATTGCGAGCCTCCATGAGAAGGTCGACGCCATCCTCGCGGAGATCGCGCGGCAGAATCGGGTCGAGGCCGAAGAGCGCCCGCGCTAGCGCCTATTGCTCCTGTTCGTCGTCCCGGTCGCGCGGCGGGGCGCGGTCGTCGCGGCGGGGGCGGGGATCGCTGTCGTCACGGTTGGTGCGGTTGATCTCGATGCTGCCGTCGCGGCCGATATGCAGGTTGAGCCCGAGCCCCTGGAGGTCGCCCTCGATCGGCAGGGGCTGGCCGGTATCCACATCGATGTTGTTGCCCGCGTCGGGATCGATCATCTCGTCGTCGACCGCCGGCTCGGCCGCATGCGCCGGGCCGACGCCCAATGCCTGCTGCATGAAGTCGCGCCAGACGCGCGCGGGAATGCCGCCGCCCGACAGGCCGGGATTGGGCGTGTTGTCGTCATTGCCGACCCACACGCCGGTCACCAGCCCGTTGGCGAAGCCGAGGAACAAGGCGTCGCGATTGTCCTGGGTCGTGCCGGTCTTGCCATAGGTATCGACCGAGAGCGCCGCCTGGCGCCCGGTGCCGGTCTCGGCCGAGGCGGAGAGCAGGTCGAGCATGTCGTCGCGGATCCGGCCGGTCAGCGGATGCGAGCGGTCGGTCAGATTCTCGTACCAGCTTCGGTCATGCTCTTCCTCAAGGCCGCGCGCATTGACCGGATAGGCCTGGGCCGCGACCGAGGCGTAAGCGGCGGTCAGCTCGAGCAGCGACACGGTGGAGGTGCCGAGCGCGATCGTCGCCTCGCTCGGGATCGGCGTCGAGATGCCGAGGTCGCGCGCGGCGCGGATGACGTTGCTCACCCCGACTTTCTGGATCAGCCGCGCCGCCGCCACGTTGCTCGATTTGGCAAAGGCGCGGCGCAGGGTGATCGGGCCCTCATAGCGCCCGTCGCTGTTCTTGGGCGACCAGTCGGCGATGGTGATCGGCGCGTCGTCGATCATCGAATCGGGGGTCATGCCCGCGCGCAAGGCCGCGAGATAGACGAACAGCTTGAACGCGGAGCCCGGCTGGCGCCGCGCCTGGGTCGCGCGGTTGAACGGGCTGTCGGCATAGGATTTGCCGCCGACCATCGCGACGACCCGGCCGTCGGGGCGCATCGCGACCAGGGCGATCTGCGCCCGGCGCAGCCCGGCGCGCTTGACCGCGCGCTCGGCGGCATTCTGCAGGCGGCGATCGAGCGTCGTCTTGACCGTGGTCTCGGTGACGATCTCGCCGGCGCGGTCGCGCGCCTCGGGCAGCACCCAGTCGGCGAAATAGGTGCCGTCGGGCAGCGGCCTGATCCGGTCGCTCGCCAGCCGCGCCGGACGGACGTCGGCGGCAGTGGCCTTGTCGATGAAGCCGGCATCGGCCATCGCCGCGACGACCAGCTTCTGCCGGTCGCGCGCGCCCTTCAGATTGACCGTCGGCGCCAGCCGCGACGGCGCCTTGACCAGCCCGGCCAGCATCGCCGCCTGGCCGATCGACAGATCCTCGGGCGCGCGGTTGAAATAATGCTTCGCCGCCGCGCGCAGGCCATAGACGTTATCGCCAAAATAGACGTTCGAGAGGTAGCGCGACAGGATCTGGTCCTTGGACAGCCAGGCCTCGAGCCAGAAGGCGATCATCACCTCGCGCGCCTTGCGCGTCGCCGTCCGGTCCGAATCGAGAAATGCGTTCTTGGCGAGCTGCTGGGTGATCGTGCTGCCGCCCTCATGCACCCGGCCCGAACTCATATTATGGACGAAGGCGCGGATGATGCCCCTGGGATCGATCCCCCAATGCGAGCGGAAGCGCCGGTCCTCGATCGCGAGAAAGGCGTTGGTCACGTTCTTGGGCAGAGTCGCCGCGTCGACCGGCTTGTCGATGATCGCGCCGCGCCGCGCGATCGGGCTGTTGTCGTCGGCGAGCAGGGTGATGCTCGGCGGCGTCAGCGGCTTGAGCGACTTGGAGAGCGGCGCGGTGACCGCCAGCCAGCCGACCGCGAGGACGAAGAGCAGGATGAGGATGCCCAGCCCGCGCATGACCCAGCGCCAGCGATTGGGCCGCTGCACCACCGGCAGGTTGGTGGTGTATTGCTCGGGATAATCGTCATAGGGCGAGACATCGGCATAACCGCCATAGCCGCCATGACCGCCCGGGGGCGGCATGCCCTGGGTCAGGTCGAGCGGCGCGCTGCCCTGCGGCGTTACGGGTTCGAAGGGATAGGGACGCATGTTTCCTGTCTATCCGCCCGGTTACGCCACCCGAAGGTGTATTAGCGAAATAAAACAGTAATCGCAAGCATAAGGCATGGCGCCTTGTAACAGCAGCCGCGCGGCCATGCGAGCGCCGACCGCGGGGCATTGAGGACGTCCCGGGCACCGGCTATCTGCATGAAGTGCAGCGCCGCACGATCGAGGAAGCCGAATGACCGATCCCGCCCTCGCCGATCAGCCCCTCGTCGTGGGGATCGGTGGCACGATCGGGGGCACCTCCTCGACCGAGCGTGCGCTCCGCATCGCGCTCGACGCCGCGTGCAAGGAGGGGTTCCGCACCCGGATGTTCGGCGGCGCAGACATGGCGCGGCTGCCGCTCTACGATCCGCGCGCGACCGAACGCACTGCGCATGAGCGCGAATTCGTCGACACCGTCCGCCAGGCCTCAGCGCTGATCATCGCCAGCCCCGGCTATCACGGCAGTATCTCGGGCGTGGTCAAGAACGCGCTCGACCTGCTCGAGGAGACGGCAAAGGATGACCGGCCCTATCTCGCCGACATGCCCGTCGGCCTGATCGCCACCGCTTATGGCTGGCAGGCGACCGGCAGCACGATCGCCGCGCTGCGCTCGATCGTCCATGCGCTGCGCGGCTGGCCGACGCCCTTCGCCGCCGCGATCAATACCCAGCTCACCAAGTTCGACGATGACGGCGGCAGCAGCGATCCCGCCGTGTTCGAGCAACTGTGCCTGATCGGCCGCCAGGTCGCGCGCTTCGCCCCGATCGCGCAAAATGGGTGAGGGCATAAACTGGCCGAAAGGCTTCGCGCCCGGCGAGGCGCCGATCCATGTCGTCAACCGGATCGAGACCCGGACCGCGCCGGGGGTCGTCTGGCAGCGGCTGATTCATGCGGCGGGCTGGCCGGCGATCTACGCCAATGCCAGCGACGTGGCGATCGAGGGCGGGGGCTCGACCCTGTTCGCGGGTGCGCGCTTCACGTGGAAGACCTTCGGCATCGCGCTGAACAGCGAGGTGAAGGAATTCGAGCCCGAAACCCGCATCGCCTGGGTCGCGATCGGGATCGGCGTGACGGCCTATCACGCCTGGCTGATCACCCCGACCGAGGCGGGCTGCACGATCCTGACCGAGGAAACGCAATATGGCCTGGTCTCGCGCGTCGGGCGGCTGTTGTTCCCGAGCCGGATGGTGCGCTGGCACCAGAAATGGCTGGAGGCTTTGGCCGCCTGATCTTCTTTCCGTTCACCGCGTCGGAACGGGCTCGTCCCCCGAATAATCGTAGAATCCCCGCCCGGTCTTTCGCCCGAACCAGCCCGCCTCGACATATTTCACCAGCACCGGCGCCGGCCGGAACTTGGGATCGCCCGTGCCCTCGAACAGCACCCGGGTGATCTCCAGGCAGGTGTCGAGCCCGATGAAATCGGCCAGCGTCAGCGGGCCCATCGGGTGGTTCAGCCCGAGCTGGCAGGCGAGATCGATGTCGGGAATCGTCGCCACGCCTTCGCCGAGCGCGAAACAGGCCTCGTTGAGCATCGGCATCAGCACGCGGTTGACGATGAAGCCCGGGGCGTCGTTGGCGCGGACCACCTTCTTGCCCAACGCTTTGGCATAATCCTCCACCAGGTTGACCGTCTCGTCCGAGGTGGCGAGGCCGCGGATCAGCTCGATCAGGCCCATCACCGGCACCGGATTGAAGAAATGCACGCCGACGAAACGCTTCGGATCGGGCGAGGCCTGGGCGAGCCGGGTGATCGGGATCGACGAGGTGTTCGAGGCGAGCACCGCCTGATGCCCGAGCACCTTGCCGACCTCGGCGAAGATCGATCGCTTGATCTCCTCGCGCTCGGTCGCCGCCTCGATCACCAGCCCGCAGGAGGACATGCCGTGCACGCCGTCGATCGGTTCGATCCGCGCGAGCGCCTGGTCCCGCGCTTCGGGAGCGATCTTCTCCTTGGTCACCAGCCGGTCGAGCGCCTTGGCAATGCCGACCTTGCCCGCCTCGGCGCGCTCCTTCGACACATCGGTCAGCAGCACATGAAAGCCCGCCTGGGCCGAGACCTGCGCGATTCCCGCGCCCATCTGCCCCGCTCCGATCACGCCAATCGTCTGCATTGCCCTGCTCCACTCTGTGTCGATTCGGGCTGCTCCTATCGGCTCGCGCGCGTGCGGGCTAGGAGCGAGACGATGCCCGCACCGCTCTTCGGTGTGCGGGAAGGGGGAAAGCCTAAGGCGCGAACCGCGCGGGCTGGGCTTCGGCCAGGATCACCGCGAAATGCCCGTCCGGGTCGGTCCATTCCGCGATCGGGGTCCAGCCGCCGGCACGGAGCAGGATGCGGCCGTCGCGCTGGCCATATTTGTGACTGTTCTCGGTATGGATCGTCTCGCCCGCCGCCATGGTGAAGGGCCGGTGCTCGATCGTGAAGGCCAGGTCCTCGCGTGCCTCGAGATGCATCTCGATCCGCGCGCGATCGTCGTTCCAGATCGCGCGGTGGCGAAAAGCGTGGACGGGAATATTGCCGTCGAGCTCGCGGTTGATCCGCTCCAGCAGGTTCAGATTGAACGCCGCCGTCACGCCCGCCGCATCGTCATAGGCCGAGACCAGCGCATCGACGTCCTTGATCCGGTCCATGCCGATCAGCAGCATCGATCCTTCACCAAGCGACGCCTTCATCGCGCGCAGCAGGTCGACCGAGGAATGCGGGATCATGTTGCCGATCGTCGATCCCGGAAAGAAGCCGAGCTTGGGCAAGGCGGCAACCGGCGCCGGCAGCGCGATCGGGCGCAGGAAATCCGCCTCGACCGGCAGCACCGGCAGGCCGGGAAAGGCGGCGGCGAGCCCGGCCGAGGATTCGCGCAGGAAATCGCCCGAAATGTCGATCGGCACATAGGCGGCCGGATCGACCGCGCTCAGCAGGATCGGCGTCTTGGTCGAGGAGCCCGAGCCGAACTCGACCACCGCGCGGCCGGCGCCGGCTAGGATCGCGACTTCGGGGCAGGCGCGGCGCAGGATCTCGGTCTCGGTCCGCGTCGGATAATATTCGGGCAGCTCGGTGATCGCCTCGAACAGCTCCGAGCCGCGCCGGTCGTAGAACCAGCGCGCCGGGATCGCGCGCGGGCGCGTCTCGAAACCGTTCAGCACATCGGCGCGAAAGGCGGGATCGGCGAGCGTGACGTCGCCATCCTCGATCTCCTGCTTCAGCATGATTTTGCTCCGTGCCGCGTTTCAGCTCGGCTGAACCTCATCTCAAACATCCTTGGCCAGGCGCACGCCGGTGAACTGCCAGCGCTGGTGCGGATAGAAGAAGTTGCGATAGCTCGCCCGGACATGGCCGCGCGGCGTGGCGCAGGAGCCGCCGCGCAGCACGAACTGCCCGCTCATGAACTTGCCATTATATTCGCCGACGGCGCCCGCGGCGGGCCTGAAGGAGGGATAGGGACGATAGGCGCTGCCGGTCCATTCCCACACATCGCCGAAAAAGGCCGGGCCTTCGCTGGCGGGGCGCGGCTCGACCGGGCCGGCCTTGTCGAGTTGGTTGCCGCCATTCGGATCGTGCGCCGCGGCGGCGGCTTCCCATTCGAACTCGGTCGGGAGGCGGGCGCCGGCCCAGCTCGCATAGGCGTCCGCTTCGTAGAAGCTGACATGCGTCACCGGCGCGGCGGGGTCGATCGGCCGGCGCCCGTCGAGGCCGAGGCGCGTCCACACGTCGTTTTGCCGGTCCCAGTAGAGCGGCGCCGCTATCCCTTGCGCCTTCACCCAGGCCCAGCCGTCGGACAGCCAGTGGCGCGGCTCGGCATAGCCGCCATCGGCGATGAAGGCGGCCCATTCGCCGTTGGTGATCGTGCGATCTGCAATGGCGTGCGGGCTGAGCAAGGCCGCATGGCGCGGCTCCTCGCAATCGAAGGCGAAACCGCCGCCGCCATGGCCGATCTCGGTCACCTCGGCGTCGCCCTGGATCCAGCCGATCGGCCCCGGCATTTCGACCGGTATCTTGCGCCTGGCCGGCCAGATCGCCGGCTCGATCGGATTCTCCGACATCAGATGGAGCATGTCGGTGATCAGCAGTTCCTGATGCTGCTCTTCATGATGGCAGCCCAGCGTCATCAGCTCGATCGCAGCGGCAGGCAGATCCGGCAAGGCGGCCAGGATCGCTGCGTCGACATGCGCGCGGTACGCCATCACTTCAGCCAGCGACGGCCGCGTCACCATGCCGCGCCGCGCCCGGCTGTGGCGCTGCCCCTCGCCCTCGTAATAGCTGTTGAACAGGAAGGGGAAGCGCTCGTCGTGGAGCAGATAGCCGCCCACGAAATCGCGCAGGATGAAGGTCTCGAAGAACCAGCTGGTGTGCGCCAGATGCCATTTCGCGGGCGACGCATCCTCCATCGACTGGACGGTGGCATCGGCGTCGGACAGCGGCGCGACCAGCGCCTCGGACAGCGCGCGCACCTTCGCGAAGCGCTGGGGCAGCTCGGAAACAGCGGGTGCGAGGCGAGGCGTCGTTCGCATTCTGTTCTCCATATCCAGAACGCGAACCCGAATCAATGATCTGGAGCAGGTTCGCTAGCGAGAGGCGCCGGGTACCCACAAAACGTCGCCGCCCGCCTCTTTGTTCACTGCCCGCGCGGCTACGAACAGATAGTCCGACAGGCGATTGAGATAGGAAAGCGCGAGCGGATTCAAAGGGGCGATCTGCGCGGCGTTCACGGCGGTGCGCTCGGCACGTCGGGTAATCGCGCGGGCAAGGTGGAGCGCGGCGGCGCCGGCGCTGCCGCTGGGCAGGATGAAGCTCCGGAGCGGCGCGAGATCCGCGTTCATCGCATCGATCTCTTCTTCCAGCCTGGCGACCTGCGTGGCCACGATCCGAAGCGTCATGTCGGAAGGCGTGAAATCCTCGCCGGGCGTCGCGAGATCGGCGCCGAGATCGAACATGTCATTCTGGATCCGGGTCAGCGCGGTGGCGATATCGCTCGGCCCAAGCGCTGAAATCGCCACGCCGATCGCGCTGTTCGCCTCGTCGACATCGCCGATCGCGGCCATGCGCGGGGCGTGCTTGGCCACGCGCGATCCGTCGACGAGCCCCGTCGTGCCGTCGTCGCCGGTGCGCGTGTAGATCTTGTTGAGCTTGACCAGGGGTCAGTGCTTTCCGGCGACCAGCATCAGCAGGACGAGGATCACGATCGCCACTCCCTGAAATATCACGCGCTGCTGCATGGCCTGGTTCGACTTGAGCGCCGACGTGCTCGGGCCCTCGCCCCGCGCTTCCGCCCCGGCGTTCTTCAAGAAGATGACGAGTCCGCGGATCAGGGCGACCAGCACCGCCAGCATCGCCGCGAACAGAAGGATGACGAGGAAAGTTTGCATGGCCGTGATCTAGGCCTCCGACAGCCGAATGCCAATGGGCAGGCGCCCGTTTCGGAGGTCGTTCGCGAGTGTCGGACCATCCATGCCGGCCAGCCGCATCGCTTCCAGCGTCGGCGCCTTGTTGCGCTTGGCCAGCCGCTCGCCCGAGTCGTCGGCCAGCAAGGCGTGATGACGGTAGACGGGTGTCGGCAGGCCGAGCAGCGCCTGAAGCAGGCGGTGGACATGCGTCGCGGCGAACAGGTCGCGGCCGCGCACGACATGAGTCACGCCCTGCGCCGCATCGTCGACCGTGACGGCGAGGTGATAGCTGGCCGGCGCATCCTTGCGCGCGAGGATCACATCGCCGTGCATTTCCGGCCGCGCGATCACGTCGCCGACCATTTCGTCGCGCCACATAAGCGGTCCGTCATGCCGCGGCTGGTCCGGCATCTCCTCCGCCGCGGGATCGAGCGCATCGAGCGCGCGCGCCATGTCGAGCCGCCACGCATGCTGCTCGCCTGCCATGCGCCGCGCGCGCTCGTCGTCGGCAAGGTGGCGGCATAGGCCCGGATAGATCGGCCCGGCATCGCCATGCGGGGCGGAGAGGCTCGCGGCGATCTCCGCGCGCGTACAGAAGCAGGGATAGAGCAGCCCCATCGTCTTCAGCCGGCCGAGCGCTTCGCCGTAAAACGCCAGCCGCTGCGACTGGAGCGGCACCGGTCCATCCCAGCCGAGCCCGAGCCAGGCGAGATCGCGCTCGATCGCCGCGACGAAGTCGGGCCGGCTGCGGGTGCCGTCGATATCCTCGATGCGCAGCAGGAAGCGCCCGCCGGCCATTTTCGCGCGGTCGTGCGCGAGGATTGCCGACCAGGCGTGGCCGATGTGCAACAACCCCGTAGGGCTGGGCGCAAATCGGGCGACGATTTCGCTCAAACCGGCTCTTGACCGCGAGTCGCGGGCTGTGCTGTCATCATGGCGTCATCCTGATCGGCGATTGCCGCGCCAGGAAGCAAGGGGGTTCGCGTGTATCATCCCGATCTGATCCGGCACCCCGACAGCTGCCCCGCCCTTGTGTTGAACGCCGATTATACGCCGCTCAGCTATTATCCGCTCAGCATCTGGCCGTGGCAAACCGCGATCAAGGCGGTGTTCCTCGAGCGTGTCGACATCGTC
>NZ_JAQGLC010000173.1 GCF_028293085.1 Sphingomonas bacterium | reverse complement strand
GCGGCATGGCCGTTGCGGGTGAAGATCGCGACACCGTTGCCGTACTGATGCTCCGAGGGGAGGCGCAACGCGTGCTCGAAATCGTCGGCGCGGACGATCTGGAGTACCGGGCCGAAAATCTCTTCCTTGTACGCCTGCATGTCGGGCGTGACGTGATCGAACAGCGACGGGCCGATGAAGAAGCCTTCCTCATGGCCCTGCAGCTTGAAGCCGCGGCCGTCGACGACGAGCTCGGCGCCTTCGTCGACGCCGGTCTGGATCCAGTTCTCGATGCGCTGCTTGTGCGCGGCGTTCACCACCGGGCCGTAATGCGCGTCCTTGTCGGTCGAGACGCCGACGCGGAGTGCGTCGATCGCGGGGATGAGCTTTTCGCGTAGCGCAATCGCGGTCTTCTCGCCGACCGGCACGACGACGGGCAGCGCCATGCAGCGCTCGCCGGCCGAACCGAAGGCCGCGCCCGACAGATCGGCGACGACCTGATCGAGATCGGCATCGGGCATGACGATGCCGTGATTCTTGGCCCCGCCCATCGCCTGGACGCGCTTACCGGCGGCGACGCCGCGGCTATAGACATAGTGCGCGATATCCGACGAGCCGACGAAGCTGACCGCGGCGATCGCCGGATGATCGAGGATCGCGTCGACCATCTCCTTGTCGCCGTGGACGACCTGGAAAATGCCCTCGGGCAGGCCGGCCTCGCGGAACAGCTCGCCGAGCCGCACCGGCACCGACGGATCGCGCTCGCTGGGCTTGAGGAGGAAGGCGTTGCCGGTCGCGATGCAGACGCCCGACATCCACAAGGGGATCATCGCCGGGAAGTTGAACGGGGTGATGCCGGCGCCGATGCCGAGCGGCTGGCGCATCGAATAGACGTCGATGCCGGGGCCCGCCCCTTGCGTATACTCGCCCTTCAGCACGTGCGGGATGCCGCAGCAGAATTCGATGACCTCGAGCCCGCGCTGGATATCGCCCTTCGAATCCGCGACGACCTTGCCGTGCTCGGACGAGAGCAGCTCGGCCAGCTCGTCCATGTTCTTCTCGACCAGCGCCTTGAAGTTGAACATCACGCGGGCGCGGCGCTGCGGGTTGGTCGCGGCCCAGCCGGGCTGCGCCTTTTGCGCGGCGGCGATGGCGGCATCGAGCACGGCCTGATCGCCGAGATTGACCGTCGCCTGCACCTGGCCGGTGTTCGGGTTGAACACGTCCCCGGTCCGGCCCGAGCCGCCGCCGCTGAGGCCCGCAATGTGATGATCGATGATGCGCATTGGTGATCTTCCCGAATGACTTGTGCCTCCCCCTTACGCTCGGGAAATTTGCAGGCAAGGTGTGCAGAGTGCATGTGACGACTGCAATTATGCAGGGTGCGGTAGAATGTTCGATTGGGACGACCTGCGGATCTTCCTGGCGGTGGCGCGGTCGCGGCAATTGGCGCCGGCGGCGCGGTCGCTGGGGATGGATGCGACGACGGTGGGGCGGCGTCTGCGACGGCTGGCGGGCGCGCTCCAGTCCGAATTGTTCGAGCTCGAGGCGGGCGAGCGGCGGCTGACAGAGCAGGGCCAGGCGCTGTTCGCGCATGCCGAGACGATCGAGAGCACCGCGCTGCACGCGCTGGGCGAGATCGGCGGCGAATCCAACCAGGCGACCGGGCATGTGCGGCTGAGCGTCGCGGAAGGGTTCGCGACCTGGGTGCTGGCGCCGCGGCTGCCCGAGTTCCGCGTGCGGCATCCCGATATCAGGCTCGACCTGGTCACCGCATCGGGCTTCCTCAACCCGTCGAAACGCGAGGCGGATGTCGCGGTGATGATGGCGCGGCCGCGGCACGGGCGGCTGATCGCGGCCAAGCTCGCCGATTACCGGCTGCGCCTCTACGCCGCGCGCAGCTATCTGGACGCGCATGGCCCGATCGGCTCGATCGAGGCGCTGAGCCGCCATGCGCTGATCGGCTATGTCCCCGAATTCCTCTATTCGCCCGAGCTCGATTATCTGGGCGAGGTGGCGCCGGGGCTCGACGCCAATCTGCGCTCGACCAGCATCAACGTGCAGTATCGCGCGGTGGCGAGCGGCGCGGGGATCGGCGTGCTGCCCGGTTTCATCGGCGACCAGGATCCGGGGCTGATCATGCTGTTTCCCGAGCAGGTCGATATCCAGCGCAGTTTCTGGCTGGTGACGCATAGCGACATGCGGCGGCTGGCACGGATCGAGGCCGTGCTTGGATGGTTGAAGGATGCGGCGACTGGACGCGCGCCGCCCGGCGCGTCATCTGGCCCGATGACCAATGAATTGGCCCAACCGGGCCAGGGGAAAGAAGCATGAGCGTCGCCTTCCGTCGCGACAGCGACGAGGAACATCTGGAGCCGAAGTTCGAGCTGCCGCTGCCGCCGGGGCCGAACCTGGTGACCGCGCGCGGGCTCGCGCAGATGGGTGCGAAGGTCGAGGCGCTGAACGCCGCGATCGAGGCCGAGGCCGACGAAACGGCGCGCGCGGTGCTGAAGCGCGAGCTGCGCTACTGGAGCACACGGCAGACGACCGCGATCGTGGCGCCCCTGCCGGATCTGGAGGAGGTGGCGTTCGGCACAAGGGTCACCCTGCGCCTGAACGGCGTGAAGCGGGTGATCGAGCTGGTCGGCAGCGACGAAGCCGAGCCCGTATCCGGCCGCATCCCGTTCACCGCGCCGCTTGCCGCCGCGATGATCGGCGCCGGGGTCGGCGAGGTGCTCGATTTCGGCGGCAAGCCCGACGCGATCGAGATCGTCGCGATCGGGCGGCCGGAAGAGGAGTCACGGGCCTGACACACTTTGCGACAATCCGAATCCTTGTCGATGCGGATGCATGCCCCGTAAAGGACGAGATATACAAAGTGGCCTTTCGCCATGAGGTGCCCGTGGCCATTGTCAGTAACAGCATCATGCGCATCCCGGTTCATCCGCTCGTCGAGCGGGTGGTGGTGAGCGACGGGTTCGATGCCGCGGACGACTGGATCGCGGAGCGCGCCGACGCGTCTGCAGTGGTGGTGACCACCGATATCCTGCTGGCGGACCGGTGCCTCAAGGCCGGCGCGACGGTAATCGCGCCGACCGGCAAGCCCTTCACCACCAGCTCGATCGGCGGCGCGATCGCGACGCGGGCGATCATGGCGGACCTGCGCGCCGGCGGCGATGCGATCGGCGGGCCTGCACCCTTTTCGAAGACCGATCGTTCGCGTTTCCTGTCGGCGCTCGACCAGGCGCTGGTGACCCTCAAGCGAAAGGTGCGGCCGGCATGAGCGAGGACCGGTTCGAACGCCACCGCCAGCCCTGGACCAGCGACGAGATCCAGAAGCTCCATACGCTCGCCAAAAAGGGCATGGCGCTCAAGGCGATAGCCAAGGCGCTCAAGCGCAGTGAAGAATCCACGAAGGATCGCGCCAAGGCCGACGGCCTGTCTATCGCGAAGCTTCGATAGGATATAGGATATAGGGCCCGAATAAAGCATTTGCTGGACCGTCGCCGACGGGACAGGAACCAAGGCTGAGGGATGGTGTTCGGCACAATTGCGCGGGAATCTCCCATCGCAAGATTGCCGAGGCGGGCTGAAAGCGATGGAGAAAGAATGACCGTGCGATCGCCTACCCCCGTGCGTAGCTTGAAAACGCTTCCCGTCCCGCTGACCGCGCTTGCCGCGCTGGCGCTGCTGTCGGGCTGCGGCCAGAGCGCCGACCAGAAGCAGGGCGGCGGGCGGCGTGGCCAGTCGGGCCCGCCCGAAGTCGGCTATGTCGTGATCCAGCAGACATCCGTGCCGATCATGACCGAGCTGGCCGGGCGCACTACCGCCTATCAGAGCTCCGAGGTCCGCCCGCAGGTATCGGGCGTCATCCACCGGCGCTTCTTCACCGAGGGCGCGCTCGTCCGGAAGGGCCAGCCGCTCTACCAGATCGACCCCAGCCTGTACCGCGCCGCGACCAACCAGGCCCAGGCCAACCTCGCCAGCGCCGCCGCCAATGCCGAGGCGACCCGGGTGAAGGCCGAGCGCTACAAGCCGCTCGCCGACATGGAGGCAGTCGCCAAGCAGGATTATACCGACGCGCTGGCGCAGGCCCGCCAGGCCGATGCCGCGGTCGCGCAGAACCGTGCCGCGCTGGACACCGCGCGGATCAATCTGCGCTTCACCACGGTGCCGGCGCCGATCACCGGCCGGATCGGACGATCCTTGTTCACCGAGGGCGCGCTGGTCACCACCGCCCAGACCGATCCGCTCGCGACGATTCAGCGGCTCGACCCGATCTATGTCGATATCCAGCAATCGAGCGCCGATTTGCTGGCGCTGCGCCGTCAGCTCGCCTCGGGCGGGCAGGCGCCGGCGAGCGCGGACGTGCGCCTGAAGCTCGAGGACGGCAGCGATTACGGCATGACCGGCACGGTCGAGTTCTCCGAAGTGGTGGTGAACGAGGCGACCGGCACCGTGACGTTGCGCGCGCGTTTCCCCAACCCGCAGGGGCTGTTGCTGCCGGGCATGTTCGTCCGCGCCACCTTCGCGCAGTCGATCGACACCAGCGCTTTCCTGATCCCGCAGCCCGCCGTGGCGCGCGATCCCAAGGGCAATGCGACCGTCTATATCGTCGGCCCGGGCAACAAGGCGATCCAGCGCAAGGTGATCGCGACCCAGGCGGTCGGCACCAACTGGGTGGTCACCTCCGGCCTCAATCCGGGCGACAAGGTGATCGTGCAGGGCGTCGGCAAGACCAAGCCGAACATCGTTGTCCGGCCGGTGCCGGCGAGCAAGCCGGAGGAGATCAAGGCTCCCACCGGAAAGGGTCGGACATCCGGCCAGACCAAGGGCTGACCGGCACGTGATCTCCCGCATCTTCATCGACCGGCCGATTTTCGCCTGGGTCGTCGCCATCATCATCATGCTGGCCGGCGTCGGCGCGATCTTCACCTTGCCGATCGAGCAGTTCCCCGACGTGGCGCCGCCCAACGTCAACATCCGCGCCAGCTATCCGGGCGCCTCGTCCGAAACGCTCGAGAACAGCGTCACCCAGGTGATCGAGCAGCAACTGACGGGCATCGACGGGCTGCTCTACTTCAGCTCGAATTCGAACTCGCGCGGCGGCGTGAACATCAGCGCGACCTTCGCCAAGGGCACCAATCCCGACATCGCGCAGGTGCAGGTGCAGAACAAGGTGCAGCAGGCGCTGCCCCGCCTGCCCTCCCAGGTGCAGCAACAGGGCCTGACCGTCACCAAGTCCAACCCCGACTTCCTGATGGTCGCGGCGATCTTCGACACGACCGATACGCGGACCAACCAGGACGTATCCGACTATCTCGTCTCGACGTTGCAGGAGCCGATCGGGCGGCTCGAGGGCGTCGGCGACATCAACGTGTTCGGATCGCAATATGCGATGCGGGTCTGGCTCAACCCGGACCGTCTCGCGGCGATGAACCTGATGCCGAGCGACGTGATCACCGCGATCACCGCGCAGAATGCCGAGGTCGCGGCGGGCGAGGTAGGCGGCGTGCCGAACAGCCCGGACCAGCTGCTCGACGCGACCGTGACGGCGCAGTCGCGCCTGTCGACCCCGGCGCAGTTCGCCAATATCGTCGTCAAGACTCAGCCCGACGGATCGACCGTTCGCCTGTCCGACGTCGCGCGGATCGAGCTCGGCGCCGAGAATTACGGCATCGTCAGCCGGATCAACGGCCATCCCGGCGCCGGCATCGCCGTCAGCCTCGCGCCGGGCGCCGATGCGCTCAAGACCGCCGAGCTGGTCAAGGGCGAGATCGCGGCGCAGGCGAAGAAATTCCCGTCCGGGTTCGAATATGATTTCCCGCAGGACGTGACCGGCTTCATCAAGCTCTCGGTCGAGGAAGTGGTGAAGACGCTGGTCGAGGCGATCATCCTGGTGGTGATCGTGATGTTCATCTTCCTGCAGAGCTGGCGCGCGACATTGATCCCGACGATCGCGGTGCCGGTCGTGCTGCTGGGCACTTTCGCGATCTTCGCCCTGGCCGGCTTCACGATCAACACGCTGACCCTGTTCGGGCTGGTGCTCGCGATCGGCCTGCTCGTCGACGATGCGATCGTCGTCGTGGAGAATGTCGAGCGCCTGATGGACGAGAATCCGGGGATGAGCCCGCGCGACGCGACGATCAAGTCGATGGACGAGATCACCGTCGCGCTGATCGCGATCGCCCTCGTCCTGTCGGCGGTGTTCCTGCCCATGGCGTTCTTCGGCGGATCGACCGGTGTGATCTACCGGCAATTCTCGGTCACGATCGTCTCGGCGATGGTGCTGTCGGTGGTGGTGGCCCTGGTCCTGACCCCGGCGCTGACCGCGACCATGCTCAAGCGCAAGGACGAGGAGACCGAAAGCAATTACGCCTGGGCGCGGTGGGTGAACCACAAACTCGAGGGCGCCAAGATCTGGTTCAACACCAGTTTCGAGCGCAACGTCGATCGCTATCAGGGCGCGGTGTCGAAAGTGGTCGACCGCAAGATCCTGTTCCTGATCATCTATGCCGTCGTCGTCGTGATCCTGGCGATCATGTTCGTGCGGCTGCCGACCGGCTTCCTGCCGACAGAGGACCAGGGCACCACCAGCATCCAGTTCAACCTCGCGCCGGGCGCGACGATCGGCCAGACCCAGCTCGCGCAACGCCAGATCGAGAAATATTTCCTCAAGACCGAGGGCAAGGACACCGACGCGATCATGACCGTCGCGGGTGGCGGCGGCGGCGGCCAGAATACCGGCCGCGGCTTCGTCGCACTGAAGGACTGGTCGCTGCGCCCGGGCGAGAAGAACGGCGCCGACGCGATCGCGCGGCGCGCGACCACGGCACTCGGCGGCCTGCGCGACGTGGAATTCTATGCGACCGTCCCCTCGGCCGTGCGCGGCCTCGGCCAGTCGGCGGGGTTCCAGATGGAGCTGCAGAATACCGGCGGGCTGAGCCGGGCCGAGTTCAAGGTGGCGCGCGACAAATTGCTGACGGCGGCACGCGCCGATCCGGACCTGCAGGCGGTGCGCCCGACCGACCTGGAGGACCAGCCGACGCTCCGCGTCGATGTCGATCCGCAGAAGCTGAGCACGCTCGGGCTGAGCCAGGCCGATGTCAACGCGACACTGTCGACGGCCTGGGGCGGACGTTACGTCAACGACTTCAACGACCGCGGGCGCGTGAAGCGCGTCTATGTGCAGGGCGACGCGCAGTTCCGCGCCTCGCCCGACGACATCGCCTCCTGGTATGTGCGCGGATCGAGCGGGCAGATGGCGCCCTTCTCGTCTTTCGCCAAGATCAGCTGGGGCACCGCGCCCTCCTCGCTGAGCCGGTTCGGGGGCTTCTCGTCCTACGAGCTGCAGGGGCAGGCCGCGCCGGGCAAGAGCTCGGGCGATGCGATGCTCAAGATGGAGCAGCTCGCCGCGAACCTGCCGGGCACCAGCGTCGCCTGGGCGGGACTGTCGTTCCAGGAAAGGCTGTCCTCCGGCCAGGCGCCCTATCTCTATGCGCTGTCCCTGCTCGTCGTGTTCCTGTGCCTTGCCGCGCTTTACGAGAGCTGGACGATCCCGATCGCGGTGTTGCTGATCATCCCGCTCGGGCTGGTCGGCGCGATCTTCGCGGTGACCCTGCGAGGGCTGGAGAATGACGTGTTCCTGCAGATCGGGCTGCTGACGACCATGGGGCTGGCGGCGAAGAACGCGATCCTGATGATCGAGTTCGCCGAACAGGCCGAGAAAAAGGGCAAGCGCGTGATCGAGGCGGCGCTGGAGGCGGCGCGCATCCGTCTGCGGCCGATCCTGATGACAAGCCTTGCCTTCATCTTCGGCGTGCTGCCGCTTGCGATCTCGACCGGCGCTGGCGCGAACAGCCGCGTGGCGATCGGCACCGCGGTGATCGGGGGCATGCTGACCGCGACGATCCTCGCGATCTTCTACATTCCTTTGTTCTTCGTGCTGGTGCGGCGGGGCACGCGCAACGTGATGGCGCATCTCCACCACGAGCATCCGGCGCCCCCGGCGCATCCGGCGGAACCCGAAGGGGGGGCCGCCTGATGCGCCGTTTCGTCCTGCTGGTCGCGACCACCGCCCTCGGCGCCTGTTCGATGGCGCCGCATTATGTCCGCCCCGAACTGCCGGTGCCGCCGTCCTGGCCCGTCGGCGACGCCTATCTCAAGCAGAGCGAGGCGGCGCTGCCCAGCGTCACCTATCGCGACATCTTCCGTGATGCGCGGCTGCAGAGCCTGGTCGAGCAGGCCCTGGTCAATAATCGCGACCTGCGCGTGGCGGCGGCGAACATCGCGGCGGCGCGGGCGCAATATCGCGTCCAGCGCGCCGAGCTGCTGCCCGAGGTGACGACCTCGGCCGGGGTGACGCGGTCGGACAATGGCAATGGCACCGGCGGGCACACCAATTTCTCGGTCGATGGCGGAATCACCGCGTTCGAGCTCGACCTGTTCGGGCGGGTGCGCTCGCTCAGCAATGCCGCGCAGGACCGCTATTTCTCGACCGAAGCCGCCGCGCGGGCGACGCGCCTGACCCTGGTCGGGGATATCGCGACGGCGTGGCTGACCTATGGCGCCGACAAGAGCCTGCTCGCGATCGCGCAGGATACCGCCGCGAGCGCCGAGCGCAGCGTGACGCTGACCCGCGCGCGGCTGCAGGGCGGCATCGCGCCGCGCACCGATCTGAGCCAGGCGCAGACGGTGCTGGCCACGGCGCAAGCGGACCTCGCGCAGCAGACGACCAATCTCGCGCAGGACATCAATGCGCTGCAGCTGCTGGTCGGCGCGCCGATCGATCCGACGTTGCTGCCGGCATCGATCGACGAAGCGGGCAAGACGGTGGCTGAGCTGCCGGCGGGGCTGGATTCGGGCGTGCTGCTGCGCCGGCCCGATGTGGTGCAGGCGGAGTATGAGCTGCGCGCGACCAATGCCGAGATCGGTGCGGCACGGGCAGCCCTGTTCCCGCGCATCTCGCTGACCGCGGTGCTCGGGCTTGCCAGCAATGCGCTGGGCGGGCTCTTCACCGGGGGCGCGTTCAACTATTCGGCCGGCGCGAATGCGAGCTATTCGATCTTCAACGCCGGCGCGGGCCGGGCGAATGTGCAGGTCTCCGAGGCGCAGCGCGACGCGGCGCTGGCGACATACGAAAAGGCGATCCAGACCGCGTTCCGCGAAGTCTCCGACGCGCTCGCCCGGCGCGGCACGATCGCCGACCAGACCCGCGCGAGCGAGGCGCTCGCCGCCGCCGCGGCCGACAATTACCGCCTGTCCGATGCGCGCTATCGCGGGGGGATCGATACCTTCCTGGCGAGCCTCGACGCGCAGCGCTCGCTCTACTCGGCGCGGCAGCAACTGGTGTCGACCCAGCTGACGGCGGCGACCAACCTGGTGACGCTGTACCGCACGCTCGGCGGCGATGCGACGCTCGACGCCACGGCGGCGGGGCCGAAGCCCGTAGGCGGCACCACGACGCCCTGATTGCTGCGCCCATGCTGCGCGGCGCTCGCTTGACGGATGCCCCAAGCGGGTAAAGGATGGCCGTCACATGACGACCACCCCTGATCCAGGCGCGTTCTTTCGCGAGATGCTCGGCCAGTGGGAGCAGATGGCCAATCAGTTTGGCGGCCAGGTGATGAAGTCCGGCGAGTTCTCCCGCGTGATGCAGGGCGCCAACAGCGCGACGATGACCGCCCAGGCCGCGGCGCACCAGATGATGGACAAGGCGCTCGCCGCCGCCAACATGCCGAGCCGCAGCGAAGTCGAGGATCTGTCGGCAAGGGTGCGGCGGATCGAGGAGGCGGTCGGGCGGATCGAGGCGATGCTGATGGCGCAGGCGGGCATTGCGCCGCCCGAACGGCCAAAGCCGAAGCGCACCCGCAAGCCGCCGGGGCCATCGGCTTGAGCGTGCCGCAGCGCTGACCATGGCTGAGGCGAGCGCCCCCGACCTGTTCGACCAGGCCAGCACCGCGTTCGACCGCGCGTTGCAGCGCAACTTCAAGGGGCTCGACTATTTCGCCTCGCCCGCGCCGACCCTGGGGGCCAGCCCCAAGGATCTGCTGATCCAGCGCGGCACGATGAACCTCTATCATTATCGCCCGATGACCGACGAGGTGTACCGGGTGCCCCTGCTGCTCGTCATGGCGACGACCAATCGCGGCTATATCTTCGACATGGTGCCGGGGCAAAGCCTGGTCGAGTATCTGCTCAAGGCAGGGTTCGACGTGTTCATGCTCGACTGGTCGCCGCCTCGCGCCGACGAGAAGGGCCTGACGCTGGCCGATTACGTGCTCGATTTCATCCCGGACGCGATCGCGCGGGTGCAAAAGGAGACGGGCGAGGACGAGTTCACCATCGTCGGTTATTGCTTTGGCGGGGTGCTGTCGCTGCTCTGGGCGGCGCTCCATCCCGAGGCACCGATGAAGAACCTCGTCACCTTCACCACGCCCGTCGACTTCTCCAAGATGGAAATGTTCCAGGCCTGGGCGGACAAGCGCTTCTTCGATGTCGACCGGCTGGTCGATACGTTCGGCAATTGCCCGGCCGATTATCTCTATACCGCGTTCGACATGCTGCGGCCCGGCGCGCGGATCGCGGGGAATATCCGGCTGCTCGATAATCTGTGGAACGACGAATACGTCAAATCCTTCCGCATGTTCGATCGCTGGTCGAGCGACACGCTGCCGCTGGCGGGCGAATATTTCCGCGAGACGGTCCGCAAGCTGATGTGGGGCAATGAACTGAACGAAGGGACGATGGAGGTCGGCGGGCGCAAGATCGACCTGGCCGCGATCACCGCGCCCTTCCTGCACGTCACCGCCGAGCACGACCATATCGTGCCCTCCGCCGCCTCGGCGCCGCTGATCGACAAGATCGGCTCCACCGACAAGGAACAGGTGACATTGAAGGGCGGCCATGTCAGCCTCGTCGCCGGGGGCAACGCGATCAAGCGGCTTTGGCCGAAGCTGGTCGAGTGGCTCGGGGAGAGATCTGTATGAGCCATCACATCCGCCGCTTCGCGCCCAGCGATCGCGATGCGATGCTCGCCTTCGCCAATACGCTGCCCGAGCATGATTTGCTGTTCCTCGGCCGCGACCTGAAGCATCCGCGCGTCGTCGATGCGTGGCAGTCGGCGATCGAGGAGGGCTGGATCGACAGCCTGATCGCCGAGGACGAGGGCCAGTTCGTCGGGACGGCGGCGCTGGTGCGCGATCCGCTCGGCTGGAGCGCGCATGTCGGCGAGATCCGGCTGCTGGTGGCGCCGGGCAAGCGCGGATCGGGGATCGGGCGCGACCTGCTCGAGGCGATCTATACCGTCGCGATGGAGCGCGGCCTCGAGAAGCTGACCGCGCAGATGACCCCCGACCAGATCGGATCGGTGATGCTGTTCGAGAGCCTGGGCTTTCGCGCCGAGGCGCTGCTCAAGGACCATGTCCGCGACCGCGACGGCAAGCCGCACGATCTGGCGATCCTGGCGCATGACGTCGCGCGCGTGACGGCGCAGCACCGCGCGTTCGGGATCGAGGAATGAACCACATTGCAATGCAGCGAGTTTAGACTGCAGGCGAATGGAAGGATGATGAATGACGGCACCCCAGGCTGACGAGCCGATCAAGGCGCCTTCCGCGCTGCTTGCGTTTACCGAGCTGCCGCGGGCGCTTGCGGAATTCGGCTCGCTGGGTCTTGCAGCGCCGATCCTGGCGACTGCCCCGCGCGGAGACGGGCATCCGGTGATGGTGCTGCCGGGGTTCGTGACCAGCGACCGCTCGACCGCGGTGCTGCGGCGGTTCCTGAGCGGCCTCGGTTACGACGCGCATGAATGGGGGCTCGGCCGCAATCTCGGACCCAAGGCAATCGGCTATGAGGGCGAGAAGCTGGTCGCGCGGTTGCGGGATATCCATGAGGCGACGGGGCAGAAGGTCAGTCTCGTCGGGTGGAGCCTGGGCGGGGTGATGGCGCGCCAGCTCTCGCGGCGCGCGCCCGCAGCGGTGCGGCAGGTGATCTCGCTCGGATCGCCCTTCACCGGCACGCCGCGCGCGACCAATGTGTGGCGCGCTTATGAGATGCTGACCGGCCAGAAGATCGACGATCCCGACGTGCGCAGCCAGATGCGCGAAAGCGCCGAGCTGCCGCCGGTGCCCTCGACCGCGATCTATTCGCGCGAGGACGGGGTGGTCGCGTGGCAGAATTGCGTGGAGCCGCGCGGACCGGAGACCGACAATATCGAGGTGCATGGCAGCCATTGCGGGCTCGGGGTGAACCCGGCGGTGCTGTACGCGGTGGCGGACCGGCTGGCGCAGGCCGAGGGGGCGTGGCGACCGTTCGAGCGGAGCGGGCTGAAGGCGCTGGTGTACCCGTTTGCGGGGCATGCCTGATCTGATTCCTCCCCAAGCAAGCTTGGGGAGGAATAAAAAAGTCAGTCCTTGTCGCCCTTCAGCGGCTCGACCGCGTTGCGACCGATCTGCATGATCAGTTCGCCGATCTCCCGCGCCTGAGTCATGCTGCGCGAGCCCTGTTCGCGCAGATATTCGCCCTGGACCTTCATCACCTCGGACAGATCCTTGGCGGACGCCGCCGCGCGGAGGGCGGCAAAGGCCTGGCGGGCGTTGCTTTCGGCCTGGTCGATCAGCTTCATGCTGACGGTCGCGCCGCCTTCGGCGACCTTGGCGCCCGAGGCCTTCATCGCCTCGCCGGCCTTTTTCGCCGGATCGACGATCTTCTCGTTGATCGTGTCCTTGACCTTGTCTGTGGTGCTCTTCTTGTCGGCCATCATGCTGCTCCTTTCCTGCGGGGTGCCGGCTTGGTTGCCGATTTTGGTTTGGGCGCCCTGGCTGGCGCCGGTTTGGCTGCGGCTTTGGGTTTCGGTGCCGCTTTCGGTTTTGCGGGCGCCGGGCCGCCGAGCGTCGCCGCCTTCAGTGCCTCGAACGAGGCCTGCAGCGCGGCCGCGTACTTCTCCGGATCGGGCATCATGTCGCGGTCGGCGGTGAAGGAGATCGCGATGGTGTCGCCATAGGAATAGACCGGGTTGATCAGCCCCATTGAGTCGAACACCGGCGCGGTGCCGTAGCTCGCCAGCATCTTCGCGCCGCAGAAATAGAGCGGGACGCGCGGGCCCGGCACATTGGTGACGACGGTGTTGAACACCGGGGCGTGCGTGTTGGCGGCGCCCACGCGCGTGTAGAGGCGCGCGGCGAGGCCAGCGAGGCCCGAGGGGATGAGCTGGCTGTAATCGGCGAGGCTGCGCGCGCCGACCGCGTTGGTCATCGCCTTGGAATTGACCGCTTCGTCATGGACATATTTCAGCCGCTCCAGAGGCTCCGCGATGTGCGTGCCGAGCGGAATCACCATCGCCGAGACGAGATTGCCGAGCGCCGCCTTCTCGCCCTCGCCGCGCACCGAGATCGGCGCCATGGCGGTGAGCGATTCCTTGGGCAGCTCGTTCTTGTCCTCGAGATAGGTGCGCAGGCCCCCGCCGACGATGGCGAGGATCACGTCGTTGACCGTCGCATCGGGCACCGCATTCTTCATCGCGCGGATGTCGGCGAGCTTGAACGGCACGGCATCGAACACGCGGTGGGGCGAGACCTTGCCGTTGAAGCGGGTCTTGGGCGCCATCCTGGTGTTCGACAGGCTCACCTCGCCCTTGCTGACCGTCGCCGCGAGCTTAGCCATGCCGGGGAGCGAGCGGCCGATCGTCTCGACCACGCGCATCGGCTGGCGCAGCGAGTTCAAATAGCTGCGCGTGAGCAGGTCAGCCACATTGGGCATGTGCTCGGGCTTCCAGTCGTCGGTCTCCTTGGGCGGCGCCATGCTCGCGTCGAGATCGTGGACGGCGGTCGACATCTCGACCCCGGACATGCCGTCGACCGCGGCGTGATGCACCTTGGAGACGAGCGCGAAGCAGCCCGGGGGCAGGCCTTCGACATTGTCGAGCCCCTCGATCACGGTGAATTCCCAGAGCGGCTTGTTGAGGTCCATCGGGCGCGAATGGAGGCGGGCGACCTGGATGCAGAGTTGGCGCCAGTCGCCGGGCTTGGGCAGCGCGATGTGGCGGACATGGAATTCGAGATCGAATTCCGGATCCTCGATCCAATAAGGATGATCGAGATCGAACGGCACGCGCACCAGCCGCTGGCGGAAGCTGCGCGCGCCCGAGAGGCGGGAGCCGATGAAGTTCAGCACGTCCTTGAAGCGGACGAAGCCGCCCGGCGCGGTCGAGGGATCGTAGATCGCGACCGAGCCGATATGCATCGGCGTGTGCGGCGTTTCGAGATAGACGAAAGACGCGTCCTGGCGCGATAGTTGAAGCATTGCCTACTCCCCTTCTTGTTCCTCCCCGGAACGGGGAGGGGGACCGGCGAA